>JAFLDL010000049.1 GCA_017302435.1 Candidatus Accumulibacter necessarius | reverse complement strand
GACCCAGGGTGACGATGTCGTAACCGCAGGGATAGGCGGCGCGGGCGATGCGGGTCCGCAGCCTCGGTTGCCGCCGCCGTGGCAGCCAGCGCAGCAGGCGCGCCCGCCCGCGCAGGGCAGCCTCGACGGTCCACAGCAGCCACTGCGGCGCCGGTTGCAGACCCAGCGCAAACAGCAGCTGCGCGTCGATCAGCGCGTGGATGCTGCGGCGAACCAGCGGACGCAACGGCGCCGGGAACCATCCGGCGAACATCTCCCGCGTCGCCAGCGCGACCTGCCGACAGGCCGCCAGAGGCCGGAAGTTGCGCTTCTCGTACTCGCGGCTGAAGGCGGCGAAGTCGGCCAGCGTCGCGGGAATCCCGAGGATCTGCATGCGCTCGCCCACCTCGCGCCAGAAGCGGAACCACGCCAGGCGTTCTTTTTCGCTCATCCGCCGCCAGCCGAAACGCTCGTTCCAGCGCAACGGCTCGAAGACGAAGGTCGACAGGACATAGAGGAAATCCTCGTTGGCAATGCGAAAGCGCGCGTGCAACTCGTTCATGCGCTCGATCGCGCGCTGCCCGCGCCGGCTGTCGAAGCCGTTCTCGACGATCTCGCTGACGATCAGGTCGGTATCGTCGTAGCGCTTCTGGGACCGCCTCTCGAACTCGCCGGTGGCGTGCAGCAGGCCGCCAATGCGCCCCGAAGCGAAGCTGCGGAACAGGGCCAGTTCGAGGGCACGCGTCGTATCCCAGGGAAAGACCACGGTCGCCAGGTGGCGCACCACCTGCTGGCAATCGCGGCCATCGTCGGCGTGTGGGTATGTCGTCATCGCGCCCCTCCTCTTCTCTGCTCGATGCAGTAGCATACGCGCTGGCGGCGGCACTGGATGCAGCCGGCAAAAGATAGGAGATCCAACGCCACTTCCGCCAGTGTTCCAGGCTCTGATAGGCCCCGGACAGCAGTCGTGATTCGGGGAAAGCGTGCGGACGGAGCCTGAAAACCTCGCCAGAACCGCAGCACGAGGATGGCGTTGATGGCCCTGGGTCGCGGTGGCCGACAAGGCCGCCGCGGCGACCCATGGTGCAAGCGGTCCCTGACGAGCCCGATCGGATCGGATCGTCTTCGTGCGGCCTTTACCAGGCGATGCGCTGCTCGCATTCGTACTCCGGCGTAGTCCGGTGCCGGTTGAGCTGGCGGGACGAACTCGCCCTGCGCGGCATCGGTGATCTCCCACAACGGCGGGCGCCGGGCCGGCGCGATAGGCGGCGGTGACGTCGGCTCGCCCACGTGCGAGAGGATCTCACGCACGACGCAGGCGTCGGTGATGAAGGCGATGATTCGCATCTCGCCGCCACAGCGTGGGCAGACGAGCGGAAAGACCTCATCGATCCGCGCGAGCAGCAACGCCCAGGCCGTGCGGGCCGCGCGACGCAGGAGTGCTTCCTCTGCCTGCTCCTCGCTGTCGGACGACGCGCCTGGGGCGGTGATTTGCGCCGCGATTGGCTCAGTCTCAGTCTCAGTCGCTGTAACAAGCGGCGCGGTCGGACTCTCTGGCACGCCGGCAAGCGTGGACTTGTGCGCGTAGCGGTGCGTTGGGCGCCAGTACGCCGTAGTACCGATGCCGATGACGGCGCGGGGGTGGAATCAGCGCCACCGTTCGATCAGAAGCTGGTCCGTGGCCCCCGCCAAGGCCCGCGCAAGGGTTGAGCGCGGGCGATTGCCAGCGACGCGACGCACCAGCCTTCGCAGGCATTGCGACCGGGGCGTCGGCGCCAGAAGTTCAGGAAAACCTTGCAGCGCGCGTAGAAGCGGAAGAAACGCAGGACGTTCCGGCGTTCCGCCGGGGTCAGCGCGTGCGCACTGCAGATCAGCTTGTCGTCGCTCATGCCACGGTCGGTGAGGGTCACCGCCCCCCACGCACGCACCCGCAGGCGGGTACCGAAGGGCAGGCGCGGTCCGAGTACCAGCGCGTCGAGCAGATCGCCCTCGAGACCGAGGAAGTTGGGGACGGAGCCGTAGTTGAAGGGGCAAGGAGAGGAGAAACGAAATCGACACGCCCCGTTGCGCCGCGCTTGAGGAAACTGCCGCGCGGCACCTCGATCACCACCTCGACTTCCGGCGCTTCGTCTTCGCTGCTGGGTGGATCGAGGCGTGACCTGGGCATCGCGCCAGTCTACTCCAGCTTGCCGCCGGTTGTAGCGCCACCAACACGGCCTGCCTTCGTCTGGCGGCGCGGATTCCGCCGCCGCGCCGCCATCGGCATCGGTGCTACGGCGTCCTGGCAGCCAACGCACCGCTTGCAAATAGGCCGGCGAACAGCTTTTCGCTCATCGGTGCGGCTTCGGCAGGTGCTGGCGGATCCAGACGATGGCGTCGTCCACGTAGGTGAAGACGACCGGGATGACCAGCAGGCTGAGGAAGGTCGAGGTGACCAGGCCGCCGATGACGACGATGGCCATCGGCGCGCGGAAGCTCGGGTCGGTGCCGATGCCGATGGCGATCGGCAGCATGCCGGCACCCATCGCAATGGTGGTCATGACGATCGGCCGCGCCCGCTTGCGGCACGCGTCGAGCAGGGCGTTCCAGCGGTCGAGGCCGTGGTCGCGGCGGGCAAGGATGACGTAGTCGACGAGCAGGATCGAGTTCTTGGTGGCGATGCCCATCAGCATGATGAGGCCGATCATCGACGACATCGAGATCGCCTTGCCGGTCACGAACAGCGCGAGGAAGGCGCCGGGTATCGAGAGGACGAGGGCGGCGAGGATGGTCACCGGCTGCACGAAATCCTTGAACAGCAGGACCAGCACGATGTAGATGCAGAGCACGCCAGTCGCCATGGCGAGGCCGAAGCTCTCGAACAGCTCGGCCATCGATTCGGCGTCGCCAATCGTGGTCTGCAGCACGCCCGGCGGCAGGTTCTTCAGGCTGGGCAGGGCCAGCGCCCGCTGCTCGATCTCGCCGAGCGGCTGGCCGTTCAGCTCGATCTCGAAATTGACGTTGCGCAGGCGGTCGTAGCGGTCGATCTCGGCCGGCCCGCCGGCGATGGCCAGCGTCGCGACGTTGCCGATGGCCACCGGCCCGTGCTTGCCGGGAACCGCCATGCGTTCGATCAGGGCGAGATCCTGGCGGGCGCCGGGCGGCAGCTTGACGACGATGGGCACCTGGCGCTGGGCGAGGTTGAGCTTGGCCAGCCCCTGGTCGTAGTCGCCGGCGGTGGCGATGCGCAGCGTGTCGGCGATGGCCTCGGAGGTGATGCCGAGGTCGGCCATGCGCGCGAAATCGGGGCGGATGACCAGTTCCGGGCGGACCAGGCTGGCGGTTGTGGTCACCGCGCCGATGCCGGGCAGGGTGCGCAACTCGCGCTCGACGAGGCGAGCGTGTTCGGTGAGCACGGCGCCGTTCTCGCTCGCCAGCACGAGGATGTACTTCTCGCCGCTCGAGCCGCCGAAGCCGACCTTGACCTGGACCCCGGGCAAGACGGCGAGCGCCTCGCGCAACTGGCGCTCGACATCCTGCTTGGTGGTGCCCGAGCGCTCGCCGCGCGGGGTCAGGTTCAGCGTCAGAGTCGCCTTGCGCACCTCGGCGGCGCCGCGCGGCATGAAGGGGTCGCTGCCCGAGGCGCCGCCGCCCACCGCCGTATAGACCATCTTCACGTACGGGTTGGCATTGACGATGGCGCGCGCCTGCTCGGCTGCGGCGACCGTCTCGGCGAGTGTCGCGCCGGGCGGCAGGGTCACGTGCACCTGCGTCTGCGAGAGGTCGTCGGCCGGCAGGAAGCCGGTCGGCAGCAGCGGCACCAGCGAGAAGGAACCGAAGAAGAAGACGGCCGTGGCGGACAGCGTCGCCAGCCGGTGCCTGAGGCACCAGGCCGCCCAGCCCTCGTAGCGCACCAGCCAGCCGGGCGTTGGCTTGTCGGCCACCGGCTTCATCAGGTAGGCGGCCATCATCGGAGTCAGCAGGCGGGCGACGACCAGGGAGAAGAAGACCGCGATTGCCGCGGTCCACCCGAACTGGACGAAGAACTTGCCGGCCACGCCGCTCATGAAGGCGGTCGGCAGGAAGACGGCGATCAGCGTGAAGGTGGTGGCGATGACCGCGAGGCCGATCTCGTCGGCCGCCTCCATCGCCGCCTGCAACGGCGCCTTGCCCATGCGCAGGTGGCGCATGATGTTCTCGATCTCGACGATGGCGTCATCGACCAGGATGCCGACCACCAGCGACAGCGACAACGCCGTCACCACATTGAAGGTGAAGCCCATCAGGTACATCACCGCGAAGGTGGGGATCGCCGACAGCGGCAACGCCGTGGCCGAAACGAAGGTCGCCCGCCAGTCGCGCAGGAAGAGCCAGACGACGATGACGGCAAGTATGGCGCCCTCGATCAGCAGCACCATCGACCCCTCGTAGTTCTCGATCACCGGGTCGACGAAGTTGAAGGCCTCGGTAATCGTGATGTCCGGGTGCTCGGCGTTCAGCTTTTCAAGCGCCCTGCGCACCACCTCCGCCACCTCGACCTCGCCGGCACCGCGGCTGCGCGTGATCTCGAAGCCGACCACCGGCCGACCGTCGAGCAGCGCCGCCGAGCGCGGTTCGCCGACCGTGTCGGACACCGTCGCCACCTGATCGAGGCGGACGCGCCGGCCGTCCGAGAGCACGATGTCCATCGCCGCCAATTCCTCGGCCGACTGAACGGTGGCGATGGTGCGCACCGACTGCTCGATCCCGCCGACGTCGGCGCGTCCGCCCGAGGCCTCCTGCTGGATGCGGCGCAACTGGCGCGAGATGTCGGCGGCGGTGGCGTTGAGTGCCAGCAGGCGGGCCGGATCGAGCTCGACCCGTATTTCGCGGGTGACGCCGCCGACGCGGGCCACCGCGCCGACCCCGCGCACGGCGAGCATGGCCTTGGTCACCGTGTTGTCCACGAACCAGGAGAGTGCCTCGTCGTCCATCCGCTGCGAGGCCACCGTATAGGTCAGGATCGGCGCCCCGGACACGCTGATGCGGCCGATCACCGGGTCGCGCAGATCGCCCGGCAGGTCGGAGCGGATGCGCGAGACGGCATCGCGCACGTCGTCGACCGCCTCCTGCACCGGTTTCTCGAGGCGGAACTCGACGGTCACCGTCGCCGTGCCGTCCTGGACCTTGGTATAGATGTGCTTGATGCCCTGCACGGTGGCGACCGAGTTCTCGATCTTGCGTGCGACCTCGGTCTCCATCTGCGCCGGCGCGGCGCCAGGCAGCGTAGCGGTGACGGTCACCGTCGGCAGGTCGATGTCCATGAACTGCTGGATCTTCATCGCCCGGAAGGCAAAGATGCCGGCCAGCGTGAGCAGGACGAAGAGGAGAATCGCCGGAATCGGGTTACGGATCGACCAGGCCGAAACGTTCATTTCGCGGCGGCCGCGACGACACGCACCGGGTCGCCGTCGGCGAGGAAACCGCCGCCGGTGGCCACCACGCGTGCCTGCGGGTCGAGGCCGGAAACAATCTCGATACGCTCGCCGAGGCGTCGCCCGGTCGCTACCTTGGCCTGGGCGACGCGCGCCTGTTCGCCGTCGCCCTCGAGGCGGAAGACGTAGGCGAAACCGTCGCGCAGGACGACTGCCGACTGTGGCAGGGTCAGCGCCGGGGCGCGTCCCAGCTCGAACTCGCCGCGCGCGAACATGCCGGCGCGCACGGCTGCGGCTGACGCCGGAATATCGACGAAAACCAGTCCGTTGCGCGTTTGCGGGTCAACGCTCGGTGCGACGAGACGCACGGTGCCACGCACCACCGCGCCATCCGGCCCGGTCAGCGTCGCCGCTCCGCCCGGTGCCACGCGGGCGAGGTCGGCGGCCGGCACCTCGGCGCGCCATTCCAGGCGCCCGCCGCGGATCAGGCGGAACAGTTCCTCCCCGGCTTCGGTCAGTGAGCCGACCGTCGCGCCGCGTGCCGAGATCACGCCGTCGTCTGGGGCCAGCACGCGCGTCTTGCCCAGCTTCAGCTCGGCCGCCTGCTGGCGGGCGCGGGCAGCGGCAAGGCGCGAACCGGCAGTGTGCTCGGCGGTCTGGTACTGAGTTTGCAGCTGGGCGCTGTAGAAGCCCTTCTCGCGCAGTTCCCTCGCACGCACGGCGTTGGCGCTGGCCTCGGAGGCGCTCGCCGCCAGTTCGGCGACGGCGGCGCGTGCCTCAGCCGCTTCGCTGGCCACCGTATCGTCGGCGATGCGGGCGAGCACCTGGCCTTTCTTGACGATGTCGCCAACGTCGGCCTCGACGGCGGTGATGCGGTAGTTGGCGATCTCGGCACCGATCACCGCTTCCTGCCAGGCGACGATGTTGCCGTTGGCGGCCAGCGTGCGCGGCCAGTCTTCGTTCTGCGGGGCGACGGCAGTCACCGTCAGCGCCGGCTTGCCGGCCAGCGCCGCGGCCTTGGGCGCGGGTGCCTCGCCGCAGGCGGCAAGGGCAAGTGCGAGGAGGAGGTGGGCGGCTGGCTTCAGCATGTTGATAGGGTTGACCGAAGAGTCAGCATTGAAAACCCCGGCGCCGGATGGTTCCCCGGCGTTTTCCGATCGCCCAGACGCCCTGCTTGAGGCCGGCCACGATGAAGCCGTCGAGGCCGCCGTCGAACGCTGCCTGGGTGTTGCCGTCTTCGAGGTACTCTGGCGAGGTCAGGTCCACCCTTCCCACACCCAACGCTTTGGCCAAGCGTAGCATGTTTCTCCCGATCTTGGCATGTTGGACTTGACCGCGCTGAGTGACCCCGCTGAGACCGTGACCGCGCTGATGCGCCGCAAGCCGGTCGCCAGGGAATCGCTGCTGCGGCGTTTCGCGCTACGCTTCGGCGGCGAGTGACAGGCGAGCAAGACCGATCACAACGCTCCTGACAGGTCGCCGACGCCAGCCACCCGCGCGCCCTGCCGGCGCACGCGGCCCAGCGCTTCCAGCGTGTCGACGATCTGCGGCAGGCGTTTCTTCCACGGGCCCTTGCCGGTAAAGCGCGCCGCGAGCTCGGCCTCGGAGAGCGGCAGCGGCGAAGCGGCGAGCAGACGGGCGACTGCCGCGACCTGCGCCGGCAGCGTCGCCGGCCAGGGCAGACGCTGCACGGCAAGCGCCGAGTTTGTCGTGCAGCGATTTCAACACGCTCACCAGTCCCTGCTCGTGGATGGCCTTGTCCTTCGCGTTGAGCGCCTCGCCGCGGCGCAGCTTTTCGAGCACGTTGTACATGCCGGTCAGCGTCAGCGTCAGCGCCGGATGAGCGGCCTGCTGGCGCTTGCGGTGCGCGTCGAGTTGTTCGGCGAGGTCGCGGTTCTGATCTCGCTCCGGCTTCACGCGTTCGACCACCCATTGATACGTCGCCGGGTAGCGGGCACGCACCTCTTCGGCGGTGAAACCGAAGAGGTCGATCAGCTGCACGCCTCGTGGCCGATCGGTCAGGTCGCGACCATTGCGTTACACCTTGATCGGCGCGTCGGCTCCGAGGCATCGAGCCTCGTCGGGGGTGACGATGAAGCCGGCACCATGCAACTTGAAGCCCGGCGAACTGATGCCACTGTTCGCCCGCAGCGCCTTCGCCGCCGCCACATTCGCGCCAATCCGCAAGTCGGCGTGTATCAGCCCGAACTGTTCCTGCAGCGTCACCTCCAGCCCTTCGCCTTGCCCTTCCTGCTCGTCGCTTACCCTCAGCAAGCGCCCCTCGCCACCACCCGCCGTGCAGACCGTCATCGCAATGCGGACGGCGGCGCCGTCGGCGCTGTCGACCCAGGGGTGATCGGGAACAGCGAAGGCCAGCGAAATCCCCTTGTCGAGCGCAGACTGCACGACGCGGCGATTGAATGTCTGCTTCAGGCTGTTGGTCGTGATCAGCCCAAAGCGCTGCGCCTTCCCCGTCGCCACGAGCTGTGCGGCATGATGCCACCAGAACATCACCAGGTCGGCTGATTCGGGAACAGCTTGCCAGGCCTTGCGCAAGGCCTCGACGTAACCATCACCCAGCGCGGCGCGCATGCCACCGGCACCGATGAACGGCGGATTGCCGACGATGAAGTCCGCCTGTGGCCACTCCGCCTGACGCGGATTGAGGTAGCGCTGCAGCGGCAGGCGCGCATTCTCGTCGGGCACGGGCTCGCCAGTCACCGGATGGGGCTTGGTCGTTACCCCGTCCCAGCGGCTGACCGGCTGGCCGCGCTCGTCGAGAACGGTTTCGACCGCATCACAGGCGAGCACGGCGTCGCGGCATTCGATGTTGCGGAAGTCCTTGAGGATCGGTTGTGGCGTCAGGCCGCTGCCGTTGGTGCGGAAGTGCCATTGCAGATATCCGATCCAGAGCACGAGTTCGGCAATCGCCGCGGCGCGCGGGTTGAGTTCGAGGCCGAGGAACTGGTGCGGATCGACGGTCAGGCCTTCGGCTTCGAGGCGCTGCTGGGAACCGCCAGCCGCCCGGCCGAAGGCGTGCAGTTGATCGAGCACCTCGCCTTCGAGGCGTTTCAGGTGTTCGAGCGTGACGTAGAGGAAGTTCGCCGAGCCGCAGGCCGGGTCGAGCACGCGCACCTGACACAGGCGGTGATGGAAAGCGTCGACCTCGGCGCGCGCGGTATCAAGCCGGCCCTCGTTGGCGAGCAGCAACGCCGCCGCCTGGACGTTGTGCCAGTCGCTGCGCAGCGGTTCGACGACGGTCGGCAGCACCAGCCGCTCGACGTACGCACGTGGCGTGTAGTGGGCGCCGAGGGCATGGCGCTCACTGGTCGACAGGGCGCGTTCGAGCAGCGTACCGAAGATCGCCGGTTCAACCTGCGTCCAGTCGGCGTTCGCCGCTTCGATCAGCAGGCCGATCTGGTCGCGGTCGAGCGCGATCACCTCGGGCTGCTTGAAGAGCTTGCCATTGAAGCGCGGCAGCGTCGCGCGCAGGACAACGGAAAAGCCGCCGCTGTCCATCTCGCGCCAGAGCGCGGCGAGCAGCGGCACGAACTGCTGCGGGTTGGCCTGCAGCGTGGCGAGCAGCGCGCTGAACGCGCCCTTGCCCTCCTGCATCGGCAGCAGGCCGACATCTTCGGCAAACATCGAGAACAGGCAACGGGTGAGGAAGCCGGCGACGAGTTCGGGGTGGTGACCGACGCCTTCGAGGGTCTTGGCGATCTTCGCCAGGTGCCCGGCAATTTCGCGCGTGACTCTCGCCGAGACGCGCGTCGGGTCAAGCGCCAGCGGGTCCAGCCACAGCGTCCGCAGGCGGGTACGGATCGCTTCGTCGGCCAGATCGGCGAGCCGGATACGATGCGAGCGCGGGTCGGGGAACGGCGTGTAGGTGGCGCCGGAGCGGGTAAAGTCGGCGTAGAGTTCGATCACCCGCCCGACGTCGATGACGATCAGGAACGGCGGCCGGCCTTCCTCGGCCGGCAACGCGCGGGCGTAGCCTTCGGCCTGGCCACGGGCGCGCTGCATCGCGTCGTCGAACACCTTGCTGCCGACGCCGAGTCGGCCTTCTTGGCTTCGAGGACGTAGGCGCTGCGCTTGTAGCAATCAATGCGGCCCGTCGACTCGCTGCCGTCGCCATGGCGAAAAGTGACCCGCCGCTCGAAGACGTAGGCGTTGTCGCGCGTGTCGTCACGCGCCGGATCGGGCGCCGGCACACCCAGCAGCTGGCAGAGGTCGGTGATGAAGAGCTGGTAATTGGCCAGCTCGCATCCGTCGGCATCCCGCCAGCGGCTGATGAAGGCAGCAAGCGAAAGGTCTGCGGCGCTGGCGATGGCATGCGGGCAATGTGGTTCGGTCATGCTGAGAAGTATGACACGGAGACACCGGCGAGGGCGCCCTGCCCACCCTGCACTCGACCTGCCACCGGTGACGATTGGCTACCCGGCGCTGCAGGAACAGAGTTCCGGATTCGCCCTGCAGCCTCCCACGTCCAGCACACGGCCAGCAGGGTGCAAACCGGATCGACTTGCCAATCAACACGAAAGCCCGTGCCACCGCCAGATCGTCTATTGGCCGCGGCCGCTGTCGCCGGCCCCGCCCAGCCTGGCCTGACCGCTCATCGGGGCCGTTTTCGCGGCTCTCGGCGGCGGCTGACGCCAGAGTCGCAACAGTACCTGGGTTCTGTCCCACCAGCTCAGCCGCTTGTCTGCCAAGGCTTCCAGGAAGTCGGAGAGAACCTTGGAATTGGCCACGGCATAATTGACAAGCAGTGTGCTCGGAATGAAGACGACCAGCAAGATCAACAGCTTGACCCACAGGGGATTATCCGCCTCGTCGAAGATATTCATGCCGAGAAAGCCCGTCGACACCGTGGCGATCAATCCCAGCGTGGTCACCACGGTCAGGCGTACCACGGTGTTCGCCTGCCGCCGCAGGCTGTCGCTATCCAGATACTGATTCATGTCCTTGATCGACGTGCTGACATCGTGATAAAGCTGGTCGGTATCGAGATGACGGGAAAGCAGCCGAAACAGGTTGCGGGCCTGGACTTGAGCAGAAACGACGTGGAACCAGTAGCGCTCGGTAAAGCGCAGGAAAGAGGCCAGTAGTTGCCGGATTTCGCGCTTGAAGGCCTTGATCGAATCGACGTTCTGCACTTCGAGCTGAGAGATGGCGGCCACCAGCCATTCCGAGAACAGCATCCGCGCCGCCTTCTGAAAGTGGGCCATCAGGTTCATCAGGAAGTACTGGTGGCGAAACTGTCCCAGGACACCCGCCTCCGGGTCGGCGAAGAAGTCGTCGGCGGCTTTGCCGACGACCACGAAAGCATGACCACAGCAGAGGTAGCGGCACGACAGTTCCGGGTCGAGCGGATCCCAGAACCTGTCGTAGCAGTGGTGCTCTTCGAGATCAGCCAGTTCCTTCGTGGAATAGGGCAGGGAGTCGGATGGTCCGGCTTTGGTGATCAATGCCAGGCGAGCGAAGTCCCCACGCGTCAGAACCTTTGGATCGTCGAAGCTCAGGTAGGCGAGCAACGGCATCCGGTGATACTCGATCTGGCGAAAGCGAATCACGCCCTCGCCGTCAGCAAGGTGGAGAGCCAGCGGTTCAAGCAGATACGCCCAATGAGCGGCAACGTTCGGCGAACGGTATTGGCAGGTAAACTCGAGAAACTTCTGCTGGTCTTGGTAGTCTGAGACCGCCAGAGTGTCACCAACCGGGGACAGCCACTCGACCCGATACGGACATTGCGCGGCTCGGCCATCCGGTTTCCAGTACGCCGGATAGGCCCGGCCGGTCTTGAACAACAAGTCTTCGGCGACCAACAGCGGAACATCGTCGGCGAAGACCTCAACGACGGGGATGATGATGTCCGTGTCGTAAAAGAAGTAGAGATCGACGTGGGCGATCTGCAACACCACTGGGGCGTTGTGGCGGTCGAGCGTGACGCGCATCTGGGCAATGTCGCGGCGACGGAATACCCGCAGGGCACTGTCCAATCCTCCTCGTGGGTCGCTGGCCACGCCCTGGCCATACAGGCAACGCTGCACGAACGGCAGAAAGGTGATGAATTCCTTGTAGTGCCGCTGCTGGAAGCGCTTTGGGTCATCGAATTCGTCCCGGAGCTCCTGCCACGGACAGGCGTCCGCAGTGGCTTCGATCGCTTCCCAATGCTTCGGGATACGGGTCCCTTCAAGCTGGCCGGGCATGATTCGCAACGGCCACATCAAGATCTGGCGAAAGTGCCGCACCACTACGTCGTTGGGCAGAGCCGATGTCGAGCCGGTCGATGAGTCAGGGCTAGTCATTGGCGAGTCCTTTCGATGTTCACCCATGGGACACTATCCCTTAGCAATCCGTAGCGAGTGGGTTTGATCCAGGATCGACTAAGCCGCTTCGACACATACCCACCAAAGCGTGGCAACATGTCAAGAAAGAATTCTGCAAAACAAGGCGTTACGATACCGCTCGGGGCGGATTTTCGCAGTCTTCACAACCCCCCGAGTTCCCCTGGGTTTTTCCCCTCTTGAGAACCGGGATCTATGGTACCACTCTCCCCTGCTGCTGGCGGCGCATCCGATCTTCCGGGAACCGGACCCGGGTCTCTCCGAAGACCTGAGTGACGACCAGGTGACTGCCGGCGTGCGCGGGGGGAACCCGCTCTGGAAAGGACAGGAGCAGGAAATCCAACGGTAGCAACAAGAATAGGTGAATGGGTTCCCGAGTCGCCATCAAGGGGTCTCAATCTCGAACTAGGCAATTTCGGAGACGGTATACCGAATCTATCGAAAGAGACGCGGCAGGCTGGCCCAAAGCGAATGCCCGAACAAGCTTCTTCCAATAGTCGTTGCTGACGTTCGTCCGACAGTTGCCTCCACCAGAAACGAGGACGAGGCCATTTCGAGTCTCAAGGTATTTACTATACTGTCCCCTGTTTTTGCCCTTTTTTTGTCCCCTTCTTTGCGATGCGGCGATCACCTCGCCGGAGAGAAGATCGAACTGTCCGCCTCTTCGTGTATCTTGGTAATGTACGTCAATGATGGATCCGACCCGTATCACCGGTTTCGACTGGGACGACGGCAACGCCCGCAAGAACGAGAAGCATGGCGTCAGCCAGTCCGAGGCCGAAGAGGTGTTTTTCCACCACCCCCTGCTGCTGCTCGCGGACACCCGGCATAGCGCGCAGGAATTGCGCTTCCACGCACTCGGAAAGACCCAGCAGGGGCGGACGCTGCACATCACGTTCACGTTGCGCGATGACGGCACGTTGATCCGTCTGATCTCGGCGCGTGACACGCATCGAAAGGAAAGGAGCATCTATGAGCAAGCAGTCTAAACCGCTGCCCAAGTTCCAGAGCGAGGCCGAAGAACGCGCTTTCTGGGAGAGCACGGGAAGCGACTCGACGGAATATCTGGACTGGAGACAGGCCGAAAGCGTCGTGCTCCCGAACCTGAAACCATCGACAAAGACAATATCGCTGCGCCTGCCGCAACATCTGCTCGACTCGATCAAGGCGGCAGCAAACGCCCGCGACGTGCCCTATCAGTCGCTTATCAAGGTGTGGTTGCAGGAAAAGGTGGAACATCACTGATCGGCTTGATAACAGGCGGACAACACAATTTCGGGGACGGTATACTAAATTCATGGAAAGAGAAACAGCAGGCTGGCCCAAAGCGAATGCCCGAAGCGCCCGGCTTTCGCTCAGTTCTGGTCGAGGACGGCTGCCGGCCGACGCGCTTCAGCCATAAACCTCGTCGCGGCTGCCGATGTCGAGCAGCAGGATTTCGTGCTCGGTGATTTGCAGGGTGAGAGTGATGCCGTAGCTGTCGGCCAGGCCGACGGCTTGCATGCCCTGCAGTTTGCCGGTGAGTGGATGCAGGCGCAGGCCGGGCTCGAAGGGATCGGTGTGCAGTTTGTCGAGCGTATCGGCAAGCCGGGGCCGCAGGTCGGGGTGGCGGGCGAGGAGTTTGCGGGTGCGGCGGTCGAGGCTGATGGTGGTGACGAGCGTCCAGCTCATTCAGCGGATTGGTCCAGATGCTTCAAGAGCGCATCCACGCTGCGGTGCCGGGTGGCGCGGCCGGCCTTGGCGTCTTCCAGCGAGGCCTTGATACGGGCGAGCAGAGCTTCTTCCTGCATTTCGAGCAATTCCTGGTAGCGCGCTTCGGTGAGCACGACGTATTGCGCCCGGGATTTGATATCAACCTGACTACTGCCAGAGGTCCCGCTGCCCTAACAGAAACCACATCACCTGATTCACCTTGAACACCACGTCGATCCCCTGCCCATTCCGCTGGTATTCCAGATAGGCGGCGAACAGGCAGCCGTTCACCAGCGTGGTGCACAGGGCGGTGAGACGCGGGCCGCCGGGTGGCGCACGAAGGGGCGCGAGTCTCAAGCCATTTAGTATACTGTCCCCTTTTTTTCCCTTTTTCCTGCTGTCCCCTTTTTCAAGCGCTGACAGCAACACTGGCTCAGGCGAGGCCGTTCCATCCCATCTGATGGCCGTCGTGACAAGTATCACGTCACCGGACCGGCTTAAATGTTTCAATCTCTCGGCACAGGCAGCAAGCCGTGCGCACCAGTGACCACCCCAACAACAGGCTGTGCCCGACGATGGCATACGCGGTGGCAGCGACAACCCAGGAAAGTCTTCCGAACAGGTGACCAGGTGAAAAAGTTGCGAATTCCGGCCGGGCTCTACGATGCGCTGCCCTGCTTCTACGTCTGCGCCGGCCTGCTTGCGATGATCGTGCTGCACAACGGACTGGCGGTCTTCATGGGCCTGGCCCTGATGTCGGCTGGCGGCATCCTGGGCCTGCTTCGCTACCAGTGCCGTCGGGGGCTCCATCGAGGCATGGCCGGCGTCGATCTACCCGAGACAAAGGGAGAACAGGCACCTGGGCAAGGACCGGTCCAGATTTCGTGGCTTCACGCGTTCGACAGCGGACATCCGGTCATCGACGGGCAACGCCGTCGGCTGTTCGGGCTGGGCGGCGAACTGATCAACGGGGTTCTGCTGAAGCAATCCCGCGCCCAGGTGGAAAGGCTGATCGATGAGCTGATCGAACGGATCATTGAGCATTTTCGTACCAAGGAGGCGGTCCTCGCCGAAACGAATCAGCCAGCTCTCAAGAATCATCAGGAAATCCATCGCGCCTTGCTGGCTAGAGCAGCCAGTGTTCGTGATCATTTTCTCGGTGGCGAGATCCCCGCCAGTGAGCTGGTGGGGTTCGTTTCGTGCGAAGTCATGTCGGACTACCTGATCAGGGACAGCCAGGAACTGGCGGGTGAGGCGAAGATCTGGCCTCGCGGCACGACCAGCGAGTCTGCACCGACTTCAGGATGTGGTCGGTGGTCGATGCCACAGACGCCGGCCGAACAGGACGAAGAGGCCGAAGAAGCCGGACAGTCAGCTCCCGGGGCCGTGCCGGCGCTTCGCTGAACCTGTTTGCGCTGCGGTTTCCCGCGGCGGCTCGTGCTCCGACGACTCAGACAGCAGCTCCATGGGGCGAGTCTGACAAGGCAACGTCGACCACCTGCCCTCCGGTCATGGTCAGCAACTCCTGCGGTGAGAGGCTGAACACGGCGTGCGGATGTCCCGCGGCGGCCCAGATGCAGTCGAAGCGAAGCAGATCCTGGTCGACCAGCAGCGTCGTGTCCTTGACGTGGCCGATCGGACACACGCCACCGATCGCGTAACCCGTGTGCTCCCGCACGAAGCGGGCGTCCGCCTTGCCGAGCGGACCGACCAGCGCCGCCACCTTGCGCTCGTCGACGCGGTGAGCGCCGCTGGCGACGACGATCACCGCCGCGTCGTCGGCGAGACGACGGAACACGATCGACTTGGCGATTTCGGCGACGCTGCAGGCGAGGCCGGCGGCCGCTTCGGCGGAGGTTCTGCCACTGGCGGGCAGAAGGACGACCGGCTTGCCGTGGCCGATCCTCTTGAGCAGATCGGCGACTCTTTGCGCGCTATCGGGCAGCTTGCTGGCAGAATCCATGGACACTTCCTGCGTTGATTGATTGTGACCCCGGTCGCCACGGGTGTTGCCACTTGCTGCACGCCGACGGCCCCGGGCGGGCAGGCGGGAGTATGCCACAAGGGGGACTGTGGCTGGACCGGCGGGCGCAAGGCGCCGCCCGACACGATGCCGATTTGCAAAACGCCGGTGGCTTGTTAATCTGCGTCCGACTCGACTGACGTCGGCTGGCCTGAAGCACCGGACCACCGCGAAGAAGGCCAGCCTGCCCCCACGGAAAAGGACCGCCATGCTCAACTCCCCCGACGAACACCAGGAAATTCGCGACGCCGTCCGCGACCTTTGCCGCCTGTTCCCGGACGAGTATTTCCGCAGGATCGACGCGCAGCGCGCCTATCCCGAGGCCTTTGTCGATGCGCTGCTCGGCGCCGGCTGGCTGGCGGCGATGATTCCCGAGGAGTACGGGGGCTCCGGCCTCGGGCTGACCGCGGCGAGCGTGATCATGGAGGAAATCAATCGCAGCGGCGGCAACTCGGCAGCGGTCCACGGCCAGATGTACAACATGGGAACGCTGCTGCGCAACGGCAGCCAGGCGCAGAAGGAGAAGTATCTGCCGGCGATCGCCGCCGGCAAGCTGCGCATCCAGTCGATGGCGGTGACCGAGCCGACCACCGGCAGCGACACGACGAAGGTCCGGACGACGGCCGTCCGGCAGGGTGACCGCTACGTCGTCAATGGCCAGAAGGTCTGGATCTCGCGCGTGCAGCACTCGGATCTGATGATCCTGCTCGCGCGCACGACGCCACTCGGCGAAGTAAAGCGGAAATCGGAAGGGATGTCGATCTTCATCGTCGACCTGCACGACGCCATCGGCCACGGCCTTTCCGTGCGGCCGATCGCCAACATGGTCAATCACGAGACCAACGAACTGTTCTTCGACAACCTCGAGGTTCCTGCAGAGAACCTGATCGGCGACGAGGGCCAGGGGTTCCGCTACCTGCTCGACGGCCTCAACGCCGAACGCGCGCTGATCGCCGCCGAGTGCATCGGCGACGGGTACTGGTTCATCGAACGCGCCAGCCGCTACGCCAGCGAGCGCATCGTCTTCGACCGGCCGATCGGCATCAACCAGGGCGTCCAGTTCCCGATCGCCGAGGCCTTCATCGAGATAGAGGCAGCCAATCTGATGCGCTTCAAGGCCTGCGCGCTGTTCGACGCGCAGCAACCCTGCGGCGCCCAGGCGAACATGGCCAAGTACCTCGCCGCCAAGGCCTCGTGGCAGGCGGCCAACGTCTGCCTGCAGACGCACGGCGGCTTTGGCTTCGCCAGCGAATACGATATCGAGCGCAAGTTCCGCGAGACCCGCCTGTATCAGGTGGCGCCGATCTCGACCAACCTGATCTTCTCCTACGTCGCCGAGCATCTGCTCGGCCTGCCGCGCTCGTTCTGAGCGACCGGAGTCCATGGACACCACCTTGCGCCCACTCGACGGCATCACCATCGTCACCCTCGAACACGCCATCGCGGCGCCGTTCTGCACCCGCCAACTGGCCGACCTCGGCGCCCGCGTGATCAAGGTCGAGCGACCGCAGAGCGGTGATTTCGCCCGCGCCTACGACGAGCGCGTGCGCGGGCTGGCGTCGCACTTCGTGTGGACCAACCGCTCCAAGGAAAGCCTGACGCTCGACCTCAAGCACGCCGAAGCGCCGCGCATCCTGGCCGCGCTGCTCGGCGTCGCCGACGTCCTGGTGCAGAACCTGGCACCCGGCGCTGCTACCCGCCTTGGCCTGTCGTACGATGCGCTGCGCGGGCAGCATCCGAGGCTGATCGTCTGCGACATCTCCGGCTACGGCAGCGACGGTCCATATCGCGACAAGAAGGCCTACGACCTGCTGATCCAGAGCGAGTCGGGCTTCCTCTCGGTCACCGGCGCACCCGACGCGCCGGCCAAGGCCGGCTGTTCGATCGCCGACATCTCTGCCGGCATGTACGCCTACAGCCAGATCCTGGCGGCGCTGCTGCAGCGCGGCAGGAGCGGGCGCGGCTGCCACATCGAGGTGTCGATGCTGGAAAGCATGGTCGAGTGGATGAGCTATCCCCTGTATTACGCCTTTGACGGCGCCAGCCCGCCGCCCCGCGCCGGCGCCGCGCACGCGACAATCTATCCCTACGGCCCGTTTCCCACCGGCGACGGCAAGACGGTGATGCTCGGCCTGCAGAACGAACGCGAGTGGGCCGTCTTCTGCACCGAGGTGCTCGAGCGCCCTGATCTCGCCAGCGACCCGCGCTACGCTTCGAACGCCCTGCGCACGGCGGCGCGCGACGAGTTGCAGCCGCTGATCGTCAGCCGCTTCGCCGGCCTCAGCGCCGAGCAACTGATCGCCCGGCTCGACGCGGCGCAGATCGCCAACGCCCGCGTGAACGACATGCACGACGTCTGGCAGCATCCGCAGCTGGCGGCCCGCCAGCGGTGGACCGAGGTGGCGACGCCCGCCGGCCCGATTCCCGCCCTGCTGCCACCGGGCAAGGTCGATGCCTTCACGCCGCGGATGGATGCCGTACCGGCTCTCGGCCAGCACACCGACGCCATCCTCGGCGAACTGGGTTGGGACGCGGCAGCAATCAGCCGCCTGCGTCAACTGGCCGCCATCTGAGCGGCTGTCAGTCTTTCCGTAGCGACGGCAGGTCGTACCGCCATTCCCGCGCAAGAAGAAGCCACCGGCTGTATCCGATTGTCTTTGCAATCCATTGTTTGAACGGAGCGGATTCAGATCGTCGTCCGCCCGATGGCGCCGACGATTCGCCGCAGCAGCCACTTCGGCGTTGCGCGCCCGGCCAGGGTCGCCGCCTGATTGAGCACCCCGGGCACCCGGATCACCTCGCCGTCCATGCACGCCTGGTAGCCTTCGGCAGCCACCGCGTCAACGTCGCCGATCAGGACGCCCGGCAGCCGGGCGAGCGCCGCGCTCGCCTCGACGGCAGAGCTGAGCATCGGCGTCGCGGTGATGCCGGGGCAGAGAACCGTAACGGTGACGCCGCTGCCGCGCAGTTCCTCGGCCAGCGACTCGCTGAGCGAGAGCACGTAGGCCTTGGTCGCCGCATAGGTGGCGAGCGAGGGAACCGGCTGAAAGGCGGCAATCGAGGCCACGTTGAGGATGCGTCCGTGCCCGCGCGCGACCATGCCCGGAACGAACTGCGACAGCATCGCGGTCAGGCCGGAGACATTGAGATCGATCATCTGCTGCTGGCGCTGGGCCGTCATGCCGACAAACGGGCCGTGCGCGAGGACGCCGGCGTTGTTCACCAGCACGTCGATGGTCAGGTGCCGACGGCGCAGCCGCGCGGCGAGCGCGGGCACCGCGCCCGGCTGCGACAGATCAGCCGGCAACGCCACGGTGCGCACGCCGAACTCGCTGGCCAGCGCCAGCGCAAGCGCCTTCAGCTTGTCGTGGCTGCGCGCCACCAGAACCAGGCAGTGACCGGCGCGTGCAAAACAGCGCGCCAGGGATTCGCCGATCCCCGACGAGGCGCCGGTGATCAATGCCGTCGACACCGCGGCGCCCTGCCCTGTTGCCATCGCTCTTTCCTCAAGGAAGTGTTGCCCGGATCAAAACCGCGGACCGCCCTGCCCCCACCGGCCGCGCAGGCAGCACGCGGGACGAGCCGACCCGGGCTCCTGCCGCCGGCCGCCAGGCGTCGGGCCGGCGTCCGCAGCGGGCAGACACGCCACCGCGGCCACTTTAGCTGCCGCCGTCGGAGGGGTCAATCGCCGCCGGGCTGGCATTCGCGCACCGGGGCGTCTATCCTTGTCTGTGAAGCGCCAGGCCAGCTAGTAGTTCGTTCCGTCAATAAGATTACAAATGAAATTGATGCATTCTCGTGCAAGGCAAGGCGCAAACCACAGCCATAGCCGTAGCTATGGCGAGGATTTGCAACGCCGCATGGCGCGAGAAGGCGCGATTTCATGTAGTTGGTTTGGCGGAACGAACTACTAGTGGTGATGGCCGAGTGACGGCGCTGCCGCGGCGCCCCTGATGATCCTCGATCGCCTCACCCATCTCGTTCCCACTCGCGAGCAGCTGGCTGCAAACCGCTGCCTGCGTTGGCGCGGCCCCTTGCTGCTTGACCCCCGCCTGTGGCGCTGGTCGCGGCGGGGAGTTGCCCGGGGCGTCAGCATCGGCGTCTTCTTCGGCCTTCTCGTCCCGGTGGCGCAGATCCCGCTATCGGTCGTCACTGCCGTCGCCCTGCGCGCCTGTATCCCGGCTGCCGCGACTCGCACCCTGGTCACCAACCCGCTCACCTTCCCCCCGGTCTACTTTGCTGCCTATAAACTCGGCCTCTGGGTAACGGGCGACGCGGCTGGCGTCGTTCCGCAACAACCAACCATCCAGGACGGCGATGAGCGCAGCCTCTGGCAGAAAATTGCCGGCATCGGCCGTCCACTGCTCGTCGGACTGGCGATCACCGCCACGATCGCCGGACTCGCCAGCTATGTCACGATCAACCTCGGCTGGTACGGGTGGCTCGCCATCCGCCGGCGGCGGCGAAGAGTTCCGCACGCCTGACCGGGACTTCCGGGCCGCACACGCGGCATCACTACTGGGTATTTGACAAGACCGCGCCCGGACCCACGTTGCTCTCTTCGGGAAGCTCCAACGGTTGCTGCTGTTGTTGAAGCTGTTGTTGTTGAGGCGGCTGTTGTTGAGGCGGCTGTTGTTGTGGCTGTTGTTGTTGTGGCTGCTGCGGCGCCTGCTGTCGCTGTTGAGGTGGCGGATAGGCTTGCTGCACGGCAGGGGGCGCGGCCTCCGGCTTCGCCTGCGCAGGCACCGCCGCTGGCCGCTTTGCGGCCGTCTCGGGCAGCTTCGGGCCGATCGGCAGCAGCAGCACTTCGCCACCATCACTCCCTGCCGCCAGCCACTCGGCGTAGCCAGGCGTCTGCGTTTTGCGCGCCTCGGCCGGAAGGCGGCGTGCGACATCGGCCACCAGCGCGCGTCCGCCGAGCGCACCCGGTGCGCTCGCCAGGGCATTGGCCAGCGCAGTGGAAAAGTCCCCGGTATCCATGCTCTGCTGGCCGGCGCCCGCCGAGTACAGCAGGCCGCGCGCGCCGCTGCTTGCGGTCGTCGCTTTTGGCAGGGTCGCCAGCCGCCCCGCCTCGACCGTATCGACGATGGTGAGGATCTGCCGCGCCGGAATGGCGGCAATCCGGGCGGCGAATTCGGCGCCGGACAGTTCACCGGTCGCCACGGACGCGCCGCCACTGCCTGGTGGCAAGTGGAAGCTAAAGCTGCGTTCGCCCTTGCCATACTTGCTGTTGCTGGCGGCGTAGCTGCCGAAACCCGAGAAAAAGATCAGCAGCCGGTCGCGCGGCGCAAGGCTGGCGGCCAGTTCGTCGAGGGCCTTGAGAACTTCGGCCCGGCGCGGGTTATCGAGCCGGGTGACCTCGAAGCCATAGCGCCGCTGCAACACCTCGGCCACCTTGCGCACGTCCGGCAGCGGGCTCTGAAGGCGCGCACCGGGGCCCAGATCGGCGACCGCGATCGTCAGCAGGACGTTGCGGCCCGGCTTTTCGACTCGCCACAACTGCACCTGCCGTTCGCTGTCGGCCAGCGCCAGCGTCAGGCCGTCGCCGGACAGCGCCACCGGGCCGGCGGCCTGCAGGCCATCGAGCATCGTCGGCTCGGCCTGGCCGGCGCGCAGGAGCAGCAGTCTGCCCTCATCGTCGGTCGCCGCCAGCGTCGCGCCGTCGGCACTCACCGCCAGGCCGCGACCCCAGGTCCCGGCTGGCAGCTTGCCGCCTGCCCGCGCACTCGCAGTGAGCGCCGCGCGCAACGGCAACACGAAAACGCGACCATCGGCAGCGAGCACTGCCATCTGCTCTGCGCCCTGCGAGACGGCGCAGGCCACCGGCTTGCCGCCGACGATCCCGGCGAGGAAGCCGGCACCGACCGACAGGGCCTCTGCGGCTGGCGCGTCAATTGCCACGCACAACTGATCGGCGGCCGGCCCCGACGACGACCCCGCCTGGAGCTGGAACTGCCCGTCCGGCGCCTTGCCGTAGAGCGCCGCGCTGCGGACCGGGCTCGCCCGCAGGCGCGCCAGCGTTGCGTCGATGGCGCCACCGATGGGCGCGCGAACCAGCAAGCCGGCCTGGCTGACGCCAAGCATGCGCCCGGCGCCGAGCGCGACGGCACTGATGGCGTCCGCCTCCGTCGGCGTTTCCGCCGCCACCTTGTTCCAGCCCTGCTCCGTTTCCTGCCACGCTTGCAGCCCACGGTGGCTGTCGCCGATCACCAGGCCGCGGCCCTCGGCGTCGAGCGCGAGGGCGGTCGGCAGGCGGACGACCGCGACCGGTGTCGGTCCGACGACCAGGACCGTTTCGCGCCAGGGCAAGACCGACTGCAGCAGCACCACGCCGAGCGCGGCGACAAACAGCAGCGGCAGCGGCCGCAGCCCGGCCAGCGGCAGGCCCTGGCGGTAGAAGATCCGCCGCAACGCGTCGCTGGCGCGCACCCCGAGCGGGTTCGAAGGCGCGCTCATGAAGCGCAGGAAGACGCGATCCTCAGCGGCGGGCAGGGCTTCCACCGTCGGCGGCCCACTGCACAGCGCCTTCAGGCCCCGCCAGACGTCGGCGAGAGCGGAACGGCGGGCCGGTGGACCGGCAACGATGCGCAGTGCTCCGGCATCGCCCGGCGCCTCCCGCAGACGGCTCAGGAAGTCGTCCAGTTCGGCCCGGATCAGCTCCTCCGCCGCGGCAGGCAGGCGCGCCAGCAGCGCCTCACGCAGCCAGTCGGGCATATAGCCATGCCGCAACCAGGGCAGCTGGGCCAGCGCTGGCAGTCGCTCGGCAAGCTGGCGCTCGTCGGCAATCAGGCATGCCCCGATGCGCAGGGTAAGGCCCCAGTGAATCTCGGGGTAGACCGCGCAGCCCGCAAGCCAGGTGAACGCCGCCGGCGGCAGGTCGTGCTCAAGCGCAGCGATCACCCGGCTGATGAGGGGCTCGCCCGGAGACTCGGCGTCGAGCAGCCGGTCGAGGTCGCGCAGGTAGGCGGGACGCGGGCGCTCGGCAGCACGGCTGTCGGGGGGCGTGATCGCGCGGTCACGCCCGATGACTTCAGCGAGCCGCTTGAGGCCGACCGCGTCGAGCGGCAGGATCGTGAAGCCGGTCCGCTCGACGAGCCATTCCTGGCGACCCCACTCGGCCTGGGGCCGCGGCGTCATCAGCACTGGCCGCCCCCACTGCAATAGGCGCTCGACGCTCGCCACCGGCCGGCCGCTGTAGGGATCGAGGAGATCGCGGCCATCACCGAAGACGATCAACCGCCGCTCGCTGAAGCGCGCAAAGAGCTGCGCAAGGTCCTGCGAACCGAGGTCGCGGGCCCCGTGCTTGAACGGCTGATGGCGGCAGCGAGCGGGGTCGCGGTCGTAGAAGAAACGTTCGAGCGAGAGGCCGCGGTCGTAGAGGCCGCGCAGCAGTTCGTCGGCCATCAGGGCGAAGTGATCGCGCAGGCTCGCGCGGTCCACCAGTACGAGGAATTCCGATTCGATACGGGAGCCGAACACCGGCGTCAGCAAGCCCCCCTGGCGGAGCGTGGCGGCAACGGTGCGGTCCACGTCCAGTTCCGCCGACGGCATCAGGCGCCGCCGGCGCAACTCCCGGCCGAGCTGGACCAGCTCCGCGTGCAAGGCGCCGTGCAGTTCACCCCGGTCGGACTGAAGGCGCTTCTCGGTGTCGCGACCGCCGGCCGGAAGGCGCTCCAGCCAGCCACGGCGACGCAGCCCATTCCACAGCCAGCCGCTGGCAAGCAGGAGCAGGAAGGCGGCAGCGACCGCCAGGTGATCGGGAACGAGACGGTGTTCCTTGCTCACCGTCGGCGCCGGGCTCTCGGGCGCCGCGGCCGCGATGCGGCCGGCGGGCGAGAAGCCCGGCGGCACTTCGGGCGGTTTTGACGGCTCGACGGCCTGAGCCGCGGTGGAACGTTTGAGGACGAGGCGCACTTCCGCCGGCAGCGGTGGCGCCGGCACGGTCAGTTCGCCGGCTTCGAAGTCGGCATTTTCCGGCTGCGCCCGCAGCGTCAGCGGCAGGTGGTAGCGCCGGTATTCGACGGTGGCGGTCGGTACGGTCGGTGAAACCGAGACACTTTGATCGGCAAACGAGAGATCCAGCCGGGCGCCGAGCGCGCGGCCGTCCTCGCCTTCGACACGCACCGCCAGCGCCAGCGGCCGCAGCCAGACGGCGGTGACGAGACCGAGGAAGAGCATCAGTGCCAACAGGCCGGGAAGCCAGACGGGCGGGCGGCGCGGCGGCGGGGGTGGCGCGGGCGGAGGGGGCGGTTCTTGGTGCCGGGAATCCAGCCCCCAGGCCTCGATCCAGCTGGCGAAGAGGGGGAAGAACTGCTGCTGTTGCTCGGGCGTATTGCAGAAGACCGGCGCCAGGTAGGGCGCCAGATCGCGCGGCGCCGGCGGCTCGTCGCGCAGGGCCAGAGCGGCGAGCACCCGGCGGGCAGCGATCAGCTCGTGCGCGCTGACGTCAAAGTCGTTTCGCCTGAGCTTCTCGCCCAGGTCAACAAGTGCTTCAGTACTGAGCATTGTCCGGCAGCGCGCCGAGTTCCTGCACTGCGAACGCGCGCACGCGTTCGAGGTCGTCGCGGGTCTTCACCAGCACGCCAAGCGTGCCCTTGAGGACCAGGGCAATCTCCGGGAGGTCCTCGGCAGCGCGTGCGCCGCGAGCGCGCAGGGCCTTCAGCCAGCCCACCAGTTCGGCAGTGGCGGGCGGCTTGTCGAGTTCCAGTTGCCGCAGCTGGTAGAAGAAATCGACCGCTGCCACGGTACAGGCGAGCTCGCCATCGAGGTTGGCGCGAACGATCTCCAGCATCGCGGCCTTTTCCGGGAAGGGGATGTGGTAGAACACGCAGCGGCGCAGGAAGGCGTCCGGCAGGTTCTTCTCGCTGTTGCTGGTCAGCACGACCACCGGCCGGAAGTCCGGGTCGGCTTCGATGGTGCGCATTTCGAGTTCCGGGATGCGGAAATACTGACGTTCGATCTCGTTGAGGATGTCGTTGGGAAAATCCCGCGGCGCCTTGTCGATTTCGTCCACCAGCACCACCGACTGGCGCGGCTGGCGGTGATCGGGCAGCAGGTCAGCGACCTCGCTGCCGGACCGGGAGCGCAGGATCGCCTCGCCGAGGGCATTGAAGCTCAGATAGTCCTTGTTCTCCCGGCTCATGGCGGGATCGTGGGCGGCGTGGAAGCGGCGCAGGTTGTCGAACTGATAGAACAGATCGCGCGCCGCGCTGGTCGATTTGGTCTCGAACCTGAGCAACGGCAGTTCCCCCTCGCCCATCTGTGCGCCGAGCGTGCAGGCCAGGTGACGGGCGTAGGTGGTCTTGCCGGTGCCTGGCTCGCCAGTCAGCAGCAGCGGCTGGTTGAGCTGGATGGCGACCTCGGCGGCGATTTCCAGGTTGGCGTGGGAAATGTAGCGGTCCTTGCTGTCGGGCGTGGTCATGGGGGCTCCTGGGTCCGGGTCAGCCCGGTGTGGCGAGGCGGTCGCGCAAGTCGTCCATGGTCCACAGCGGGCGCTCGGCGAACAGCTGGTTGATGATGGCCTTGAGGCGTGTGCCGAAAAGCTGCCTGACAGATTCGTGGTTCAGCCAGTTCTCGATGTCCTCGCGGGTGATCGGCGGCAATTCCGGCAACTTGACGATCTCCGGCGCCAGCCCGATGGCCGGGACGGGCGGGTTGAAGCCGGCCACTTCCTCGAGGATGCGCTGGCGCTCACTCGCCAGACCGGCGCTGCCCTCGTCTGCCGCGTAGCGCACGCAGGCGACAAGCACGAAGAGGTGGCGGGCCGGTTTGTCCAGCCAGCTGCTCAACCAGGCGGCAGCGCTGGCCAGGAAAAGGCGCTCCTTGCCGCGGATCACCTCGCTGGTGGGCTCCAGCGCGAGGATGAAGATGCGCCGCTGTTCGGCCGTCATCCAGCGCTGCAGGTCTCGCCAGGAATCGAGATCCGGGTTCCGGACCCCGTCGCGAATGCCGCGCAGGATCGAAATCCCGAGAGTCTCCGGCGTCGCCAGCGACAACTTGCCAACCACCGGTACCAGCGCCACCTGCTCGGGCGTCACGCCCGGGATCTGGTTGCGCATCTCGTACTCGCGCACCCGCTGCAGGAAACCACGGTGCCCCTCGCGCGTGCCGCCGGGCAAGACGCACAGAATGCCTGCGCCAGGCCGGGCAAGCTTGACCCGCTGGCGCATCGTCTCGGTGAACAGGTCGCGCACGTCCTCACGGTCGCAGAGGTGTATCAGGTGATCGAGCCGATCGGCCAGCTCAGCGGCGCTGACCGGAGCGACGACCATCGCGGGCACAGCGCTCACGGCCGGCGTGGCCTCCGGCGCGTCGACCGGCACGGCCTTGCGGATGAATTGCTTGAGGTGCTCGCGCAGGAGGTCGGTGAACTGCTGGTCGTGGAGAAAGTCGTTGAGACCGAAGCGCAGGGATCCGTCGGCCGCCCGCGAACCGGCGACGAAGGCCTTGAGGCGACGATACTGCTCCTTCTTCTCTTGCTCCTGTGGATCGTCGACGTCCATCTGCGGCGGGCGGGCGTAACGGTAGATCCACACCTCCCGCCCGGCGCTGGACGCGTCCTCGAGTTCCCAGACGGTCCCGGAGGCGTAGACGGTACCGTCGGCCCGCCGGTTTTCCGGCGGCAGCGGCGTGCCTAGGCGCCCCCACAGCAGAACGATCGTCAGGTCGCACTCGCGCGGCAATGCCAGATAGGCATTCACCGAATCCTGCGGTGGACGCACGCCACTGAGGGGAACGGCGGCGCCCTCGGTATCCCAGGCAACCACCTCCAGCGCGCAGCGCTCGGCCACCAGCGGATCGACGTTGAGTGCGTCAACCACCTCGCGAACGATCTCGCGCTGTCGCCCGACATCGCCGGGAGAGGAGAGGAACAGCCGCAGAATGCGCTTGTTTACCGGCACGGCATCAACCTCGCTTCAGCGTACAACCCGAATGGCTGTGCAATTTCTCAGTCTAGTCCTTTCGGGGTGACCGGCTGAAGTATAGGGGCGTCGCGTTCCCAGTCAATCAGGGAATACTTTGCGACACGGACAATCGATGCCACTGGTGAACTGCCAGGGCGCAGGCGTGCGCGTCTCAAGCCCGGTGACGACGGCAGCTGGCCCGCCGGCGCGCAGCAGGCACGACGCCTTCAGGCTGGCTGCGCGCCGAACAACAGGCGAGTCGCCGTTGCCACTGTATCGCCTGGCGACCGCCCGGCTTCAAGCACGAAAACATGGCGGTTAACCGGCAGTGCGGCACGCCGGCTGGCCGGGACTGCGGCAAGAAACAGCGATTCCGCCAGGTCAACGCGAGTGCTGGCATCGACCAGGAGCACGATCGGTTTCTCGCCAAGGCATTCGGCCAGGCGGCCGATCTCGTACTGGCAGCCGAGCCTGCTTTCGTCAAAGCCGCGCAGATCCATCAGGATCGCATCGCAGCCAGCAACCAGGGCATCGAGCGTGCGCTGCCAGGTATTTCGATGGCAGAAGAATTGTGTCACGCGATACAGACCGTCCGGATCCTGACGCTCGTCAAGCCGCGCCAGGCGCTGCGCCAGATCAGCGCCGTCCTTGACGAATTCGCGCGCCAGGCTACCGGTCAGGAAGCCGTAGAGTTCGCTGGGATCGATGTTGCGCAGCGCCAGGTCGGGGCCGGCGATCAGCGCCACGGTACCGACCGGCCGCCAGCGTAGCGTCAGTTCATCGAGCAGCCGTTCGCTGCGCCGGCCATGGCCGAAGACGCGCAGCAGGAGCAACCGCGCCGCTGGTGGGTCATCGCTGCGGCGACCGCCGATCAGCGCACGACTGACAAGCCAGTACGCGGCAAAGCCGCCCAGTGCGACCAGTTGCCCGAGGCTGTCGCGCGTGATGACCAGAATGGTGGTCTCGATCAACGTGAGCAGCAACCACCAGATGTCGATGGACAGCATTTGTTCGCTGCTCCGCTTGCTTTCATACCAGCCGCAGATGTGCCGCGCGACGGGCAGCGCCAGCAGTACACCGACAGCCAGCCCCGCCAGACGGAAGAGCCAGATACCTGCACTGTCGGCGACGATGAGCCGGCCAAATTCAAGGAAGACCAGCCAGCCGAGGCTTGCGCCGAACGCCAGCACCAGGATCAACGGCGCGGCAGCGCGCCAGTAGCGCAGGTTGAAAATTGCGAAAATCACAGCCGGGATCAGGATGTAGAGCTGAAATATGCTCCAGACCAGCCCGCGCGCCGCACCGGCCAGAAGCAAGGCCGCCACCAGACCGCCGACAGCCCACAGGGCGCGCACTGCGGGCCGCGGCGAGAGGACCTGCGAGACCGTCGGCACCACGGGCAGCGACAGCATGAGCACGACGGGCAGCCCGATCGCCAGGCTGGTGTAGGCACTGGCGCCGCCGAGGAGCAAGACGAGTGCGATCACCACCGCCTGCGCGACACCACCAGCAACGTAAGCCAGCGCGATCCGCCGCAACTTGCCGTGGGCCTGCTGTGCCAGGGAGCTTGCGCGCGCAGCGACAACCAGCGCGTCGCCGGCACGAACGCGCGGCAGTACCGGCTGCACCACTTGCTGCACGGCCGTTGGCAGGCTTGCCCCGCTGCTCTCGAGGGGATCGGCAGCGTGCGCAGCGCGGTTCATCGACGCCGTCACCTTTCGCCGGAAGACGCCTACCACTACCGGTGTCACCAGCAGCGTCACGGTCACCGCGAACAAGGCGCCGAGGAGCAGAAACTTCTGCAACACAAACGATTCGGACATGGCGAATGGCTGCTCCCTGACGGCGCCGCTCGCGGCTTGACCGGTTTGATCACGACCCGGACCTGACGGTGGCCTTTGCGGAGACAGAGGTTTTCACAGAAGGCAAACCCGAGGAACCGTTGAGTATGCGTAGCGCCATCAGTTGCTGTCAATCGCCCATTCGGCCGGACGGGCTGCTGCCAACTCACGGCAATGCCACGTCCGCCGGTTCCGCCCGCTTTCCCCCCGGCCAGACTGGCTGGGTGAATGGTCACGTCCAAGGGCGGGTGATGGGGGCTCGTCGTGCTCACTCTGGCTCGGCGATAGCCATGCGCTGTCCCGTGCATCAAAACGGTGCGCTGGCGAGATGTTGCAAGCACCGTGATGGAGCGCACAGACAGCCGGAACCACTGCCGATACGCTGTGGTTGAATACGAAACAATGCGTTGCAGAAGCGGCAGTTGTGCGCACGATTCTTGCTTCCGACTGGAAATTTCTTGGCTGAGATCAGAGCAATGACCAATGTCCACCGTCTCGAACGACCTTCGTTTGGCGAAGCGCTACCGCCTGAGGGGACGCGCAGAATCATCGACAATGAGGAGCGTGTGCTCTATGACGGTTACTGGATCAAGACTTACCCGGTTCCCTCCGATTCCCTGCACGCAAAGAAGCTGCTGATCGAAGCTCTGACCCGGCGCCTGTTCAATCACACCGAGCACGGGCTCAATATTCCGGGATGCCGGCTGGGAGAAGCCCGGCAGAGTTACCAGGCGGAAACCGACCCGGGCCGGCGGCGGGTCAAGGCGGCGATGCTCGCCGGCGCCCTGTTCAACCGCGCCACCGACATCTTCCGGAAGCTGGTCGAGCTACAGGCGGACGGCATCGAGGTCCCCAGCGACGACGCGCTGATGCGTGAGTGTGGCCAATGTCTGCTCGATGCGATGGACCTCGGCCACGTCGTCCTTCACCGCAGCGGCGAGGAAGGGATCGATGAGCTGTGGGGCGAGCCCTTCCGGGCCTTTTCGGTGTCGATCGAGGAGTTCTACGAGAGCCGCTACATCAAGATCGGCCAGAGCATGCGCGACATCGACTGCATCGCCAACGCCATGGTCGCCAACTTCAGCGGCATTCCCGCCTTTGCCGCGATCGAGGCACCGGTGCGGCATTTTGCCAATGCCGCCAGGATCAAGGCGGAGACTCTGCGTACCGACCCGAACATCTTCGATGTCTGGGCACAACTGGTCACGGCGGGCGAAAGGCTGGCCAACTTCGCCCCCATACCGGCGTCGAAGCCGCTACGGGAACAAACCGGGCGGCGTCTGCACCGCGTTTCCGATGGCCTCCAGTTGCTCCGCAACGGCCGCGCGCTCGTCTTCTACATCGCCCGTGCGCGAACGCCGATGCCGAGGAGCACCTGCGACTACATCGAACATTGCCAGGCCTACCTCGCCACTGGCCGGGTTCCTGTCCTGGCGGCGCCGTTGCCGGCATGAGCCTTCCGGGGGACCGATTCGCGGCCTGGCCAGCACTCGCCACCATCGCTACTTGAGCGAACAGCGCCAGAAATGGGCAGGCTCGTCGTCACATCCCGCCAGATCGAGTTCGTCATCCCCCCTTCGCGAGCTCTCATTTGGCCGCTTTCGTCACAGCCGCAATTCGCGCGGTTGTTTCACTTGGCAGCTCGGGGCTTTCCCGGTCAATCCGCTGGCTGTGGCGACGAAGGCTGCTGCTCAGTTGCGCGATGATTTCCGAAGCAGCGTTGATGATCTGCCTGGAGCCAAAGCCAGCGCGGCTCATTTCCTTGAAAAAGGATTTCGCCACGATCCTGGCCACCTGGTCCGGATTCGGCAGAGTGCTCGCCAGGGCCCGCCCGATGTCATTCTCCGCGGCCTCGACGAGCGCCAACTGGGCAAAACGCGAATTCAGGATGTTCTGCAACTGCACCGCCTGAATCGTCCTCCCGACGAACAGCGAAACCACCTCGAGCAGGCGCAGGTCATCGGTGTTGAAGGCGCGCCCGTGGCGATGCGTGCTGATGTTGAGAACGCCGACAATACGACCATTGATCAGGACCGGCGAGCAAAGCAGGCTTTTGTGTCGATCATCGGTACGCCGCGCACAATGTGCAAACTCGGATTGCTGAATGTCCTCGATCAGAAGCGCTTGGCCGGTAGCGACCACCCATCCCGAAATTCCCTGACCGCTTTCAGTGGACTCGTTGTAGGCGGCAGCAGGGAGCGGTCCGAAGCTGCCGCAGACACGCAGGCGCGGGCTTTCCGGTTCGCCGTCGCTGAGCAGCATCAGCGAACAGTTTTCCGCATTGAGAACGCTTGCCGACATCGCAGCCAGTCGCTGCATGTTGTCGTCAAAATCCCCCTCTTCGAGAAAACTGGCCAAGTCCTGAAGCCTGATCAGTGTGTTTTCCGCGTAGGCCATCGCAGTCCCCGAGAATCCGGCGGCAATCGTACCATAGGGAGGCCGACAGCGAACCGACGGACGTCACCCTCTGCCTGACGGTTTTCCCTGATCCGTCATCGCAAGCATTGGGTCCCCTGAAGAGCAGCAAGTGACCAGGCTCGGCCAATGTTGCCCGGGAAATGTTCAATAGTTCGTCTGGCTCGCGGGCAGTCCCGGCATGATTCGCCCATTGCGTCGGTTCCGGTAGAATACCCGCTCGACCTCTTCCCTCATGACCACCCTGAGCGTCTGCTCGCCACCGTCGTTCTCTCACGGAAACCGGGACCATGCCTGTACCACCCAAGGTGTCGTGCTTGGCGCCAGGGGCGTTGACGCGGCTCGATGCTGCCGGCTGCCAGGCGACCCGCAGGGGTCTTGCCGAAAGCACCGCCCTCGACCTCACCGCGGTACGCGCGCTCGAGACTGCCGACCGCACGCACACGCTGTGGACCGATGCCGAACGGGCATGGGCGAGTCGCGCAGCCGCCGAAGTGGTGGGCCAGGGCGGCTCGCCGCAGGCTTTCCTGGCGCAACGCGCGCGGCTGGCACTCGCTCGCCTGGGCGAGCGCTTCAAGGCGGTGCCGCGGGCCGCGCGCACGCTTCGCTGGCGCCCCTGGCTGGGCAGCGTCATCGTCGTCGCAGCGTTCGCTGCCGGCGTGGCGATCGACCGCATCGGCAACAGTCAGGGAATCAATGTGCTGACGCCGCCGGTGCTGACATTGCTGGCATGGAATCTCGCGATTTACGGGTGGCTCGCGGTCCGCCTGGCCACTGGCTACGGCAAGGTAGCACCATCGGGACCGCTGCGGCAGGCGGTCACACGACTGGCTGCCGGGCTGCTGACGCCACACGCCGGTGGCGAACTCGGCACTGCACTTGCCCGCTTGTCGAGCGACTGGTCGCGCATCGCCGCCCCGCTCTACGCCGCACGGGCCGCGCGCATTCTCCACCTCGCGGCCGCGCTGCTGGCCACGGGCCTGCTTGCCGGCCTCTACCTGCGAGGCATGGTGTTCGAATATCGTGCGAGCTGGCAAAGCACCTTCCTCGATGCCCGTACCGTGCACCAGTTGCTCAGCATCGCACTGTCGCCGGGAGCGGCGCTGACCGGCATTGCCGTTCCTGCCGTCGGGGAGATCGAGGCGATCCGCGCACCCAGCGGTGAGAACGCCGCCCGCTGGTTGCACCTGATGGCGGCGACCGTGTCCCTCGTCGTGATCGTCCCGCGTCTGCTGCTGGGACTGTTCGCCTGGCTGATCGAACGCCATCGCGCGACGAATCTTCCGCTTGCGCTCGAAGATCCGTACTTCCAGCGGCTGCTGCGCGACTTCGATGGCGGCCCGGCCCGCGTTTGGGTCGTACCCTACAGCTACACGGTTCCGCCGGCGGCAACGGTCGGGCTGGAGCGACTCGTCACGCGCGCCTTTGGCGCCGGCGCGGCGCTGACGATCAGTACGCCGGTCAGCTATGGCGGCGAGGATACGCTGCCCACGGCCCCGGCCAGCGCTTGTGCGGCGAACGTGATCGCCCTGTTCAACGCCACCGCAACCCCGGAGCGCGAAGCGCACGGCGCTTTCCTCAGCGCTGCTGCCCGCTTCCACCCAGCCGGCGCGCTGCTTGCGCTGGTGGACGAGAGCGCCTTCAACGCCCGCTGGGGCAGCGACGCGGCACGCACCGGGGAACGGCGCCGCGCCTGGCGCGAACTGTGCGGCCAACAGCAGCTTCCCTGTGCCTTCGCCGATCTCGCGGCGGCGGGGGCGGACCTCGCGTCCGCCGCTGCGCCGCTGGCCGATGCCGAGGCGGCAATCGAAGCCGCGCTTGCCGAGGCGACCCGATGAGCGGCGCCGCTGGTGCGATTGCGCTGTCGCTGATCTCGCACACCAACGCCGGCAAGACGACGCTCGCTCGCACGCTGCTCGGGCGCGACGTTGGCGAGGTGCGCGATGCGCCGCACGTCACGACCGAGGCGACCCCGTATCCGCTGATCGAGACTCCCCAAGGCGACGCGCTGGTGCTCTGGGACACCCCCGGCTTCGGTGACAGCGTGCGGCTTGCGCGGCGACTCCGGCAGCAGGGCAACCCGATTGGCTGGTTCCTCTCGCAGGTCTGGGACCGCTTCCGCAACCAGCCCTTCTATCTTTCGCAACAGGCCGTACGCAACGTCCGCGACGATGCCGACGTCGTCCTCTACCTGGTCAACGCATCCGAAGCCCCGGCCGACGCCGGTTATCTCGCCCCCGAGCTCGAAGTGCTGGCGTGGATCGGCCGGCCCGTCGTCGTGCTGCTCAACCAGACGGGAAGGCCTCGCCCGCACGCTGCCGAGGAAGCCGATGAGGCGCGCTGGCGTGAGGCGCTGCGCGCCCACCCTCTGGTCCACCAGGTGCTGGCACTTGACGCCTTCGCGCGCTGCTGGGTGCAGGAGATCGTGCTGCTGCGGGCCCTCTCCCCGGTCGTCGCCGCCGATAAGCGCGACGCCTACCAACGGCTGGTCGGGGCCTGGCAGACGCGGCGCGACCTGCAGTTCGACCAGGCCATGACGGCGCTGGCCGCACCGATTGCCGCCGCTGCCTGTGACGTCGAAAGGCTTGCCAACCCGCGCTTCCGGGACACGCTGCGCGATGCCTTGCGCTCGCTGGTCGCCGGCCAGCAGGAAAACGACGACCAGCAGCGGGCGGCGCGCGCGCTCGCCAGCCGCCTAGACGCCGGCCTGCGCGAGAGCACCGAGCGCCTGATTACCATCCACGGCCTCTCTGGCCACGCCGCCGATGAGGTGCGCGAGCGGCTGATCGAGCACGTGCGAACGCAGGGACCGATGCACCAGGGCAAGGCCGCGGCACTCGGCGGTGTGCTGTCGGGCGCCCTGTCGGGCCTCGCCGCCGACCTCGCGGCAGGCGGTCTGAGCTTCGGCGCCGGCACGCTG
>JAFLDL010000048.1 GCA_017302435.1 Candidatus Accumulibacter necessarius | reverse complement strand
ATCGCCCATCACAACACCAAGCCCAAGCCCTTTATCTGGACCAAGAGCGCTCGCGACATCCTCCAGAAGGTCATTCGCGCCAACAGCCGCTTAAGCGCTAAACAGAATGCAACACTACACTAGCAGGGCAAGGCTCTCTCCGCGCGTCAGCGATCGAGCGCGATCTGGCGCGGTCCACGGCCACCGTCCCAGGCCCACACTTTTCCGTCGCCGGACAGAGCGATGGTCGATCCGTTGCCGGCGGCGACGGCGACGATATTGTCGGCGATCTTTGTCGGCTCGACGCCAAAACCACTGCCCCAGGCCCAAAGCGACCCGTCGTCACGAATCGCGAGCGAATGCGAAGCCCCCGTGGCGACGCCCCTGGCACCGCCGAGGATCCTGCCCCATGTCGCCGCCTTGTCGCCGAGTCCGTGTCTTGCCAGTGGGCCATTGACGTTGCCGCCGGTCCCGAAGACTTCCCCGTTGCTGGCCAGATACAGCGCGTGACCGGTGTGCGCTCTGACCGCGGCCACCTGGGAAGCGGTCTTGACGAAGTCGCCGGTGGCCAGCAGACGGCCGTCGCCATATTGACCACGATTGGCCTGTCCTTTGACGTAGAGGTCGCCCGACGGGGTGATGTAGTAGTCGGTGCCGTCGCCGACGGCGGCGGCGGTAACTCTTTCAGCGACCTTGCGTGGCGGCTCCCGGCCACTCCCCTGCCAGAGGCCCCTGGTGCGGTTGATCGCCAGCCAGCCGGAGTGACCTGCTGCGAAGCTCACAACCTCGCGCATCAGCACGACCGCGTTGGCCGGCGACTCCGACCAGGTCAGCAGCGTGCCGTTCTTGCGGAGCGCATAGTAGGCATCTTTCCCCACGCCAACCTGGATGACGTCCGAAATCATCGGCGCCGGCCTCTCGCTGCCGCTCCAACCATAGGCGACGCCACCCCGGATCACCATGTGCCGGTCGTAGTAGGAGGCCAACTGCTCGCTGGAGCTGTCTGCCCGGACGGCCAAAGCCGGCAGCAAGGCCCCCGGCAGCGCGACCAGGGCAGCCAGCAACACCCGCTTGCCCGCGGCGGCCAAAGCCACGGCCCTTCTGCCCCCGATAGCGCGGTAACGGCGGATCTGCTCGTCCCAGGTACTCACTGCACGTCCTTTCCTTCCTCTCTACACGCTCTCGCACAACTCGGGAGCAACCCGTTCATGGCGTGCGTAGGGGAGTCGCTCCATCAGGTAACACAGGCAGTCCTGCCGCACGACGCGCCGATCAAGCGTCAGCATCGCGGGCGTGACGGCCCGCCGCGAACTGATCGTACCATCGCCCCAGTCAAAAAACTCCGTAGCCACGTCGGCACCGCCCTCGTCGCGCACGTCGATCGGCGATTGCAGGCGAGTGCGTCCGAAGACCGTACCGGGGTCGAGCGACCGGAAGTTCATGTGGTCGAGTTGAGGATCGAAGTCGATGTCAGCCAGCGGATCGCCAAACCCGAAGGATGCTGCCGCTGGCACCCGCACCGTCGCCACCGTGTGATAGAGATCGATGTCATGTTCATGGACAGCGTGCGCCGGGAACTGCGCCAGGTGCAGGCAGGCCTCGATGAAGCGCGCGACATGCGCTTCGTTGCCCGCGTTGCCGGGCTTGCCGCATTCCACCGTCAGCGAGGGGCAGAGCGGCGAGAAGGCGGTCGTCTGTGTTCCCGCCAGACCACGAAACCAGACCACGGTGCGCGAAAACAGCAGGGCAAGGTGCAGGGCTGCCTGGTCCAACCGACTAATCACGCAATAGTGGGGATTGAGACCGGTGTTGTTGTGGATATCGATGCTGGCAAAGACACCGCGCGCCTGCATCAGGCAATGAACCTGCTGCATCGCGGCGTGTTCCGGCGTCTCGGCGTGCGCATCACTGCCCGGCCAGACGCGGTTGTAGTCGGGTTGATCGTCGAGCCGACGCAAACCTTCACGGGCGGCGGCGACGTTGCCGATAAGGATCGACAGCGCCCGCGGCAGCAGCCGTTGTCCGTACGCACGCAGCACGCTTTGCAGTGCCACGACACCGCTGTCTTCGTTACCGTGCAGGAGCACGGAGATGAACAGCGGTGGCTGGCGTCGTCCAGGCAGGTGGATCAGAGTCGGGCCGGCCAACAGCCGATGGAGTTCGCGGGCGGGAGTGTCGAGAAAGCGTTCGGGCAGGGTGTCGAGTACGGTCAGCATGAAGGAATACAACTCATAGCGGCCACTCATGCACTGGCACGAGGCGGCGTTGGTGGTCAAGGTAATCGGAGGTCAGCTGGAAGAAGTCGTGGTGCTTCGCATAGTGCGCCAGTTGCCAGGCGGCACCGTTCTGACGGCAGCGCAGACGTCCGGCGATCACCTCCAGGTAGCGGGTGATGTCGTCGGCCGCCAGATCGAGTTGATTCAGCCCTTCGCGCGCCAGCGGCAGCAGTTCCCGTTCGAGCAACTCGGCGGCAGTCGCGCGCCGTCCGCCCAGCCAGTGCAGTTGCGCAGCAAGACCGTCGCGCGCGGCACGATAGAAATTCTCACTCGCCACCGCGAAGGGCAATTCTGATTCAGGCGCCACCGTCTGCGTGGTCAACATGCGCACGACACCATAGTAGAAAGCCGCGTTGGCGATCATGTCGATGATGCTGGGGCCGGCCGGCATCACTCGTTGCTCGACGCGCAGGTGCTGCCGTCCGCTCTCGTCGAAACCGATGAGCATCCGGATCCAGCGCCAGATGGTGCCGTTGTGCAGGCGCAGGTGGGCATAGGACTGCACCGGCCCCGGCACTTCAAACGGCAGCAGCACGGCGTAATTCGACAGGTTCTCGGCAAACAGGGCCGTCGGGTCGGCAGCCAGGTAGCCCGATCCGAAAGTGACACGCAGGTGCTGCGGATGTTCCGGATCGCAGCAATCGACCGCCTGCTCGAACAACGGCACGCGCGTCTCGTGCCAGAGCGCGCGCTCGAACAGGAATGGGGAGTTGGCTGCCAACGCAACCAGTGGTGCGGCGAGAATCAGTGAAGCGTTGTAGGTTCGCGCGGCCTCACTGGCCGGGGTCTGCAGGTGCACCTGAAACGACGTCGTTGCCGCCTCCAGCATGACGTCGGTGTGCGTGGTGCGCAGACTGTCGATGCCGGCAATATCAAGCGTCAGCGGCCGTCCGCCGCGTAGTGCCAAAATCTGCTCGTTGAGCATGGCGTAGCGCCGCGACGGCGACATGCTGGCCAGCGACAGGTCGGCCTCGCGGAGGGTGGGCAGGGTGCCAATGGCAATCAGCGCCGACCCGTCGGCAGCGGCAACACGCAGGCATTGCCGCCAGGTTGCGGTGAGTTCGCTTTCAAGCCGGGACAGCGCGGAACCGCGCAAGGGCTGTGGTGTCCCGTTGAGTTCGACATTGAACCGCGACAACTCGGGCACGACCAGCGGGCTGGCCATTCGCGCCAGAAACGACACGTTGCCCGGGACCGGCAACAGCTTCTGGTCGATCAGCCAGGCCTCGAGCTCGAAGCCTGCCACCAGGCCGTCGTCGGCAAATTCGCCGTGCCTGAAGGCAGCGTGTGCGTGCCGGGTCTCGAAAGCAAGGCTGTCCCTGAAGCGGACGAAGTCGTCCGCAGTGAAGCCGTCGCCGCCAATCTCCTTCCCCATCGGCCCTCTCCCCCGAGTCTGCTAGCCAAGCCCAGTGCGCGGGTATAACCCGCGCACAATCTCACTGTGATCAGAGCTTCGCGCCTCGGCGGATGCCCGACAGCCTGAAACGGCGACAGGCGGCGAGAGCCGGCAAGTCAATGGCTGGTCGCCCGATGAACATAAAAGCGTACGGGTGCCGAACTGATTAGCGCCTTACCGGAGCCGTCTACCACCACGACCTCGAGTTGATGCTCGACGTTATCTGCTGCCGCCTGCTGCCACTCCGACGGGCTGATATCGAACCGCAGCGTTGTCCGCATGGCCGGCAGCCATGCCTTGTCCAGCTTGACCGCGATGGCATCGCCCCGTTCGGTCTGAAAGGCCGGTTCAATGGCCACTGCCAGAGAGATCTGCCCGGTATTCGAATGTACGGTGCCACCGTTTTCGGGTTGAATGATCTGCAAGGCCGTGTAGGGTGATGCTGCCCCCTGTTCGGGACGGGGAATGACGACCGGCGCCACCTGAGGTGAATCCATCAGATTGGCCGGTGGCAGCTGCACCTCGCTGGCTCCCTGGCTCGGCAGATCAGAGAACACGGGACCAGCGCGGTCACGGGATTCGTACACCGGCTGCGCCCCTGCTAGCGATGCGAAAAGCATGGCGACAAGAAAAAAATGATGGCTGGTCAAGTTCATGGTCTCTCGGCTGGTAAGGTCAGATCGCTGACACAGGGTACTTCTCCGGTCTGGTTGAGCAAACGCTCAGTGACCGCCATGGCTCCCATGCCCGTGGTGACTGTTGTCGTCATGACGCCGGTGGTGCCCTTGCTCGCCACGACCTTCGCTGTTGTGGTTCAGTGCCAGCATCTCCGCGACTTCCGGTTCGTTCTCTTCGAGATCAGCGAGCAGACCTTGATCCGACAGGTCCAGGGGACGGGAATTCTGCCAGTCGTGGTCAACCACCTGCTGCAGGCGCTTGACGACCGCCTCATCGTGCACTTCGATGGCGAGTTCGCGCCGGCTATCAAAGCTTCCCGGGGCAAGGTTGATTGATCCGATGATGCTCCGCCTGCCGTCAGCCAGCAACATCTTGGCGTGCAGCTTGAGTCCCTTCAGCCGGTGCACCTTGGCCCCAAGATCCTGGAGAATGCGCAGGCCTTCGACGCCCTCGACCAGCTTGCCCGCCTTGAGAAAGTGCATCGGGCGCGCCAGCACATGCAGCTTCACGCCGCGGCGTGTGGCGCGCACCAGGCGCTCGATGATCACCTCGTCCTGATAGCGTTCATTCTGCAAGAACAGCGACTCCTCGGCAGAGTCGATAAAGCGGGCCACGCGGTTACGCCCGTTGATGTTGCACCAGATGAGATGCGCGTCGTCGCCCGGATCGAACGGTTCGCGGTTCCAGTCGGCATCGAAACACTGAACAATCTCGTCCACCTCATGCCGGTGCGAAGTCACCACGGCGTAATCACGCGTTTCCGTGAGGTTCTTCGTTTCCCAGTTGAGCGAATGGACGAAAGCCGTCTCATCGTCCACCACCAGTGACTTCTCGTGCGTGATGTCAAACGCTGGATTGCTGTCCACTACTTCGACGCCGGCGTCCTCCAGGGTCTTGCGGGTCGCCTGGTTTTCTCCCTCGCCGCTGCGCCGGGCGGGGTTGAGCATCACCCGAACTTTGACGCCGCGTTGCTGAGCGGCGATTACCGCAGCAATCAGTCCAGGATCGGAGAAAAGGAACATCTTGATGCGCAGCGACTGCCTGGCGGCGGCGATGGCATCGACGAGCGGCTGGCCCGTATCGTCTGGCAGAACAATGAGCGAACGATGCATGAGTTGCAAGCTCCGAAAGTTATGCGCCGATTGGCGACGCAGGTTGAACCTGGGTTCGATAAAGCTCGGCGTACACGCCGCCGCGCGCTACGAGTTCGTCATGGCTGCCTTCTTCGGCCACCACGCCGCCCTTGACAACGATGATCTTGTCGGCGTCGCGGATGGTGGAAAGACGGTGTGCGATGGTAATCACGGTCCGCCCCTTCATCAGCTTCTGGAGCGCGTCCATCACCAGCTTTTCGGATTCCGTGTCGAGCGCTGCGGTGGGTTCGTCAAGGATCAGGATCGGCGCGTCACGGATGACGGCGCGCGCGATGCCGATACGCTGCCGTTGACCGCCTGAGAGCGTCATGCCGCGCTCGCCAACCATCGTGTCGTAGCCATGCGCCATGCGCGAGATGAACTCGTCGGCGTTGGCCAGGCGCGCAGCCTCGGCGATCTCGGCATCGGTAGCGTTTGGCCGGCCATAGGCGATGTTCTCGCGGATGGTGCCGTGGAACAGCGCGGTGTCCTGCAGGACAAAACCGATCTGCCGACGCAACGCCTGCAGATCGTAGTCGCGCACGTCCACGCCGTCGATCCGGACCACGCCCCCGGTCGGATCGTAAAACCGCGGGATCATGCTCACTACCGTCGACTTGCCGCTGCCGGTGGGGCCGACGACGCCCACAGTCTGCCCCGGGGCAATGCTGAACACGACGTCGCTGAGTACCTTGGCGTCCGCGTTGTAGCTGAAAGCGACATGGTCGAAGGCGATCTCGCCGCGCAGCTTCCCGGGATCCCTGGCGCCCGGCTTTTCGGGCAGGATATCGTCGGTATCGAGAATCAGCTGGATACGCTCGATCGCCACCGCTGTCTGGGCGATGCTGTTGCTCATCTTCGCCAGATCCTGCACCGGTTTGAAAAACTTGCCGAGGTAGGTGAGGAAGACGGTCAGCGCCCCGACGGTCATCACGTCCTGCATCACCAGCCCGGTTCCACGCCACAGGACATAGCCAGTACAGCCGGCAACGGTGATCGACACCGCCGGCGACAGCAGGGACTTCACCCGGCGCGCGGCCAGTGCCGCGTCGACTGTGGCGTGGCTGACCGTAGCGAGCTGATTCTCCTCAAGCTCCTGGCGGCCAAAGGCCTTGACGATGCGGATCGACTCCAGACCCTGCTGCACGACGGCGACGATATCGCTCTGATAGCGGCGCACCTCGTGCGTCGCGTCCTTCACCTCGCGGTTGAAGCGCGCGACGAATAGCAGCAGAAACGGTGTCACGCCGACAGCGACCAACGCGAAATCCCAATCGAGCCAGAACATGATTCCCAGCATCCCGACGATGGTCAGCAGGTCGACCAGGATACCGAGCGTTCCCGACGAAGCGAAACCCTGGATGGTCTTGATGTCAGAGGTCAGCGTGGACAGGATTGGTCCAGTCTGGTGGGTGTCGTAGTAGCCCAGCGACAGGCGCTGCAGGTGGTCGTATACACGCATGCGCAGGTCGTGCGCGACCCACTGGCTGACACTCTCGGTATAGTAGTTGTCGATGTAGCTCGCCAGAGCCCCCACCATTGCGATCACCAGCACGGCCGCCCCGGCGACGGCTGCGAGTTCCATCTTGTCACCGCCAAGGTCGATGAAGCGCAGCGCGTCTAGCCAACCGGGGGGCTTGTGGCTCCCGACCACGTTGTCAAGGATGATCTTGAGCGGCCACGGCCCGGCCAGCGACATCGCTGTCTCAACCAGCATGGCCGCCAAGATGACCATTACCCAGCTGTGATAGGGCCCCAGGAGATCCTTCACCAAGCGGAGCTTGTTGCTGGCGGCAGTTTGTCTGCCGGAAACCTGTCCGGTCATTGTCTCGGTTCTCGTTATGGGCAGGGCAGACTCTAGCGCCGCACTGGTGTATGGTCAAGGGAGCCCCATCGCTGGTACCTGACGGTGCCGAAAAAGACACTCTCGGCAGGCACTGTAGAGCCCGGGAACCGGCCGCTCTTGCCCGATTGACCGGCGCAGGTCACGGACGGGGATCGCGGGTCACCTGCCGCCAGTGAAGTGTGAGCCTGCCAAGCAGCCAGTACGACAACAGGAACGCACCGATGTGATAGGCGGTGTTGAGCAGCACGCCAGAGCTCGTGTAGATCACGATGGTCAGCGCGAGGTAAGCCAACACAACGGCGAACACCAGCAAGCGGCGCGCGAGCACTGACGTGGCCGGCCTGAATACGCGCAGCCAGCCACCTGCCGCGGCCAGGACCAACATCAGGAGGAACTGCGGTGTCGCCCCCAGACGGCGGACATGGACTCCCTGAAGCAGGTTGTTGACCACGTCGGCATGCAGCTCGACACCGTGGCGGAGTTCCGGGCGCAACCCCTGCAGGACCCGGAACTCGTCCTTTCCCGGTCGTGCATCCCCGACCAGGACGATCTTGCCATCCAGCTGGCCCGGCTTGACGCCGGCGCCCGGCCCAACGACTTGTTCGAAGTCATGGCGGCGCGACGGGTCGCGCCAGGCCGCCACCGGCGCCAGCCGAATCATCGCCTCGGCCACCTGGTCACCAGCCGTCAACAGCGGGCAATCACTGCTCAACTCGCCGGAAGCTTCGACCTGTGGTCTGACGGACTGCAGCGGCCCCTGCCACAATATCTGGCCACGGTCGCTGACGATCGTCAGCTGTCGCCGCCTTTCGTCAATGGCAAGCGTTGCCGCACCTGCCGCAAGCAGGCCCAGGGCGGGAAACCTGCCATTGTCACCCAGGACACCCGAACCACTGCTCCCGGCGGTGGCAGCGATTTTCACCACGGCCAGGGGAGCGATCGAGGCATAGGCGATCCTGCCACCGATGCACAGCAGACCGGCACCGCTGGCCGTTTCGCCCAGCCCACCAGTGAGAGCCGGGCGGCCAGCCAGAAGTTGTCTGACGCCGACGAAAACCTGGCTGCCACGTTCCCTGGCGCGACGAATCGCTGCGAGCAGTTCGGCGTCAGCCGAACCGGGCTTCTCGAAGAACAGGTCGAAGGCAATGACCTTGGCGCCGCCATCGACGAGCCGATCGATCAGTTGCGCGTGTTCGTGGCGCCAGCCAGGCCCGGGACTTCCGAGCCGGGCCTCGGACCGCTGACCAAAACTGACGATCACGATCCGCTCGCTAAGCGGAACACTCGAGACCAGATCACCGAGCGCCATGGTGTAGCTCTCGATCCGGGCATCGATTCCGAATACGTCAAACAACTGCACCCAGCCGCCGAACAGCATCAGCAGAGCGATGCTCGCCGCGATTCCCTGCCGCCATCTGCGCAGCCGCTCGGTACTGGCGAGCTGCATGAACTGCCGCAGCAGCGATGGCCGCCGCTCGATCGATCGAATGAGTGCGTCGAGGTCATACTCGAAACGCGTATCGTCGACCGGGTGTGCCTGACAGCGAGCCAAGGCGCCGATGGCCGCCGGCAGTTCCTTGGCATCAGGCATCCTCGCGCCACCCACCAGCACCGGAATCAGGCGCTTGCCCTGCGCTAGCGCGGCAGCAAGTTCGTAACGTACAAAATCGTCCGCCTGGTCGAGCCGGCGGCCCTGCTCGTTGCTGACGCTCAACCACGCCGGTCCGATCAGTGCAATGACCACCTCGCTGCTTCGGATCCTCGCCTCGAGAACCTCGACAAAATCCTCGCCAGGCGCAATCTGGCCAATATCCATGAAGACTTTCTCTGCACCAAAGTGATTGCCGAGGTGATCGTAGAGGCGCCCCGCGTAGGCGACGGTATCTTCGCGGCGATAACTGATGAAGAGACTGGGCATCCTCTTTCCTTAGTCGGGAAGCACTTGCCTGTAGTCTGGCATGTTCGACCATTCGAACCCGGGAGCACGGCGGTCGTTGACAACGCCCTTAGCGCAGTCTGTCGCTGTCCTGCGGTGTTGATGGTAGCTTTGGTCTCAAACTTGGCGTCAACGTCTGGTCCTGCTCCACAGGAGCACGGCCGCGGCGGCGCAAGGAATCAGTAAGGCTGCGATCAGCGTCCTCCCTGTGCGGATCCCTGACCGGCGGCGACGTCTCGTCTTGCGGTACAGGAACGCGGCCACGGCCGCGTGGAGGATCGGTCGGGCTGCGCTCAGCGTCATCTCTGTGCTTGTCCTTCAACAACCACCCCAAGCCAATCCCTGCACCAACGGCCGCACCGCCACCCAATAGCGGCCCGAGCTCTGCAGGTTGCGGAACGAGCGCATCCAGCGCCTGAATGCGCCGGCGGATGTCGTCGATCTCGGAAGGAGTCGCCGGAGGAAAGCCGACGGGGGCGTCCAAGCCGACCAGCCAGGCACCTTGCCCGACGCCGAGGATGGCCTTGTTCCAACCCCGGGACCGGGAAACAAGTCCGACCCTGCCCTCGGCCACGACAACCCTGACCTGATCTCCGGGATCAACCCGAACCAGGTATTGGGTTCCCTCCGATCCGGCTGTTGCGTATCTGGTCTCTACCTGGAAGTAGCCCCTGACCTTCACCAGGACTTCACCGAAATAGACGAAGACCGAGCCGATACGGATATGCGTCCCCGGCTGTACGAAGACCCTGGCACCGTCAATGAAACTGAGCACAGCTATCGTCTGCGGACCCGTGCGGATTTCGTCGCCTGGCTGCAAGCCCATGTTGTCCTGCACTGGCGAGCGAACGCCCTGACGAATGACCTCGACCCCCGGGATCGGCCCGCCAGCGACCAACCGACCCTCCACGACAGCGTTCAGGGTGATTGAAGAGCAACCGCTCAGGGCGAGACAAGACAAGACCAGCCAGCCCACTCTGAGCCAGAGCGAAAGTGCCCCCCCGTGTTGGGTGAGGCTTCGATGTCCGGGCAATGTCATGCGCGCCTCCCTTGCGTTATGCGTCGCTGGCATCGGCTGTCGCGCCGGGGCGATCAACGTTCGGATCGAGCGTGACCAAGCCGGCACAAACCACTGCGACATCCCCGCGAGCGGGTCACAAACTGGACGAAACGACGCTTGAATTATCTTCCTTCGCCATACGAAAGACAAACGGCCTGTTCTCCATACCGCCAAGCATGGCAAACCGTCTTCAGCCCGAAAGCGCCAACCAGCGGGTTTCTCGCCGATTCGCTGGACGTCGGAATCCCTTGCTTGCCATACTACGGCAACCATCTTCAAGAAAGCCTTCTCGTGCCCTCGCCCACCTGCCCCTTGACACGTTTCACCAGCGTCCGTCGCCGCCGCAGGGCCCCCATCCGGAAGCATTCTCCCGCCCGCATCTCCGGCTTTTCGGCGGCCGCGGCGCGCGCGCCTGTCATGCCCGGGAGCCAGCATCGATGATCATCCGACTGCAGGCACTTGTCATCCTCTGGGTAGCGCTGTTCGCGCCGCTGGGCCACGCCCAGTTTGCGCTTCTCAAGCCAAAGGCCGAGGCGCCGAAGGCCACCGCGGCAGCCGATAAGGTCGACCCGCGCGCCAAGGCCGAAGCCCAGTTGGCCGAAGCACGCCGGCAGCAGGAAGCGGGGCAAACCAGGCCGGATCCAGGCAGCGATGCGCCGGGTCTGCTGGTGAGCGACCGCCAGCGGATTCTGGATCGTCTGGTCATCGCCTTCATCGAGCAGCTCAGCCTGCTCGATGAACTCGATGAGTTGGGGCGGTCGCCACCCGAAGACCCGAGAAAGCAAGCCTTGATCGCTGATTTCGCTGGTCCGCCGCCCTATTCGGCGTTGCGCGTTGATGCCGTGCGCGATGAACACGAGGCGGTAAAGCAGCGCTTGCAGCGGCTAATGGCGACCGAACGGGCGCTGGAAACGCTCAAGGCCGGCCAGGTCGAGGAGCAGCGGCGAGCCAGCGAAGCGATCCGCCTGGCAGAGGACAAGCTGACCCGAACCAAGGGCCAGGAAGAGGTCGAGAAAGGACGACAGACGCTGGAGATGGCTACTCTGCGCCGCCAATTGGCCGAGGCCAATCTGGCCAACATCGGCCTCGGCCAGGAACGGAATGCTCTGGAGATGAAGGGCTTGAAGACCTTCAGCACGGAGATCGAGCATCTGCTGGCCAGGGTACTGCCAGAGCAACGCCTGAGCAAGGACGAACTCGAGCAGCAGCAGGCGATGCTGCGCAAGGAACTGAGCCGGCTGAACTCCGAGATCGATACGCTTGTCGCTGCCAATACCCGCCGTGCTGCCGAGCGCGAAAGGTTGCGCAAAGTCGTGGCGGGGGCTGACGGCGCCGCTCCACAGGAAGCGCGCCAGCTACAACTTCTGGACGCGAAACTGGAAACCGAGCGGATCCAGTTGATGACTCTGACCTGGCTTCAGATCCTGGTACAGGGAAGCAGCGACGCCTGGGCGCAACGCTACGTCGGCTTGCAGTCCGAGGACGCCGCCACCAGACAGGCGGTGATCGCCGGGCTGAGCCAGGCCTGGTCTGAACTCGCAAGCCGGAAACAGGTCTTTGAGGAACTGCAGCAGGCAGCGCGCGTCGAGGTCAGGGACCAGGAGTTGCGTGTTGACGCCGGCACCTCCGACGCCGCATCCGCTGCCCAGCAGGCCGAGTTGCTCGCCACCATGAAGGAACGGCTGCTGGCCTACCAGCGCGTCGAGCGGATCAGCAGCCGGCTGCAGCAGCAGATCCAGCGCTGGCTGGACGACTTCGGCTTTCAGGGCAAGAGCGCCAGCTCTGAAGACTGGAAACTCGTCGCCCTGCAATTGGCGCAGACGATGAAGGGAATCTGGAACTTCGAAATGTTCGCCGTCGAGGATTCGACACTCATCGACGGCAAGACGGTCACCGTCAGCTACGGGGTGACCATCGGCAAGAGCATAGGCGCGCTGCTCCTGTTCCTGGTCGGTTACTGGCTGTTTGCACTGCTCGCGAGACGGCTGCAGCGACTGATGGTCACCCGCTTCAAAGTCAACGAACAGGTGGCGATTGTGGTGCGCCGCTGGGCGATGATTGCACTTGGTTTGGTGCTGCTGGTCTTCATCCTCAACCTGGCACGCATCCCGCTGACTGCCTTTGCCTTCATGGGTGGTGCGCTGGCTATCGGCATCGGCTTTGGTACGCAGACAATCATCAAGAACGTGATCAGCGGCATCATCATTCTCTTCGAACGCAAGATTCGGGTCGGCGACATCATCGCCCTGGGTGGAATGACCGGTCGCGTCGTCGCCGTGGACCTGCGCGCCTCGACGGTGCGCGGCTTCGATGGTGTCGAGGCGGTGGTCCCGAACTCCAGTTTTCTCGAGAATCAGGTGGTCAACTGGACCTACTCGGATACACGCAGGCGGCGGGAAATCCGCATCGGTATTGCCTACGGCTCACCGGTTCGGGAAGCTGCAGAAATCATTGCAAGTTGTGCCGAGGATCACGGACAGGTACTGAAGAAACCGCCGCCAGAGGTCTATTTCGAGGACTTTGCCGACAGCGCACTGCTGATGGTCCTGGTTTACTGGGGCGAACTGGCGAACGACTCGCGCCGGGTTGACAGCGACCTGCGCTTTGCCATCGAGAAACGCCTGGGGGCGGCGGGCATTGCCATTCCTTTTCCGCAGCGCGACATCCGTTTCGACGCCTCGCAACCGCTGGCGGTGCGCATCGCGCCGGCGGGCAAGGACGCGGGTTCTGCGGCCTGACCGGCGACTGGCACTGCCGGAAGGCGACCACCAGCCGGCTGACGACCGGACATTGCCACAGGCCAGCGGCATCAGACGGCCACCTCAACCAGCTCGGGCTTGAGCAGTTCGACCAGCACCTGTGGAACGATAGCCACCAGGTAGCCGCGCTTGCCGCCGTTGATGTATATCCTGGGCAGGTCGAGGATGCTGTGTTCGAGGTAAACCGGCATGACCCTGCGCGTGCCGAAAGGGCTGGTACCGCCCACCAGGTAGCCTGAATGCCGACTGGCGGCTTCCGGGCTGCAGGGCGCGACGCCCTTGACGCCGATATGGCGGGCAAGCTTCCTCGTGGAAACCTCGCTGTCGCCGTGCATGAGCACGATCAGTGGCCGCTTGTGGTCGTCCTCCATGACCAGCGTCTTGATCACCGCGTGTTCGTCGACTCCCAGTTCGCGACTGCTGACCGCCGTACCGCCCTGTTCCTCATAGCCATAGGAGTGGCCGGTGAAAGCCACCCTGGCGGCTCTCAGCACACGCACCGCTGGCGTAACCGGGAGTCTTTCCCGAGACATGTGACAACAGCACGATCAGACGAGTCGCCTACAGGCGCGCTTATCCGAAGAGCGCTAGCTGAGCCGTTCAGCGTTATCCGTCACCTGACGCAGGATCGGCCGGAGGCCCTGCTCGGCAACCTCGGCGGCGCGACCGAAGACCCGATACCAGCTTAATGCGGCACCGATCATCGCCTCGCCAAGCGCCAGTTGCCGGGCGCCAAACTCCTCGGTACTGCGACTGGTGGCCAGGCCCATCAAGCTGCCGGCGACCGTCAAGGTTGCCTGACCGATCTCGCTGACGAACTGCTGCGTCTCGCTCTGAAGCGCCGAGGTCATGGCGACCGCTGCCTCAATCGGCACCGCGATCTTCTCCTTCGCCATCAGGCCCATTTCTGGCCAGTCATGCTGCTCGCGGAGCGTAGCGCCGCGAAAGAGACGGCTGCTGCGGTAACTGATGACCTCCATCGACCCGACCATCAGCTTGTTGGCCTGCCGTCCCAGGCGGGTCCATTGCAGGACCGGGGCCAGTAACTGATCACGAACTTGCTCTTGTTTCATGTCTGATTCTCCTAGCGCCATGGCAAACGTGCGAAAACACGTTCCTGGCTTGTTGAGGGGAAGTCCCCTGGTGATCGCCGTGTCAGAAAGCTGCATTGACGATGGATCCCTCGCGCTCCGACGAGGCAAACCACGGTTAACCCATCAAAGATAACGTGCGGCATCGTCAAAATTGATCTTTTGCGGCAAAGGCAATTCGGCGCGCGCGACGCGCGCCAGCACGAATGCTCGCCGCACGGTCGGAGCGCCGGTCAGGTCGGCGATGTGGAAATCCACTTCGGCAGCCTCTTCGGCACTCCCTTGCTCGCTTACCACGTTCAGCGCGTTGACTCGCACCTGCCTGGGCTCCATGCGCAGATACCGCTCCGGATTCTCCAGCACCTCCTTCAGACAGCCAAGCTCCATTTCCAGCGAAGACTCACTGCTGCCGACCGCGGCCAACTGGCGCTCGTTTTCAAGCAACTCCTGCTCGAGTCTGGCCTGCTCACTGCGCGCCGACGGCGCCTGGCCGAACATCGAGCCAAGACCGGGCCCCTGTTGCCGCAGCAGGCGCAGGCGTGCCCGGATCAATGCCCGGTTGGCCTCCAGTTCCTGCCTTTCCGCACGATCCTCGCCAATCTCGGCCAACGCCTGGGCAAGCAGGTACTCGTAAGCCTGGGTCCCGATGACACGCTGCAGCCTGCCTTCGTCCCGCCCGCAAAGATGCGTTCGATGGTCCGAGAAACTGACGCTGGTCTGAACCACATCACGCTGAACCATGTCGCCATGCAACGCCATCCCGAAGGTCTGCTGCTCGTTGAAGGCCATGCCGAGAACCAGACAGGCCTCATCGAGTTCGGGAAACTTGTCAAACAAGGTGCGCAGATTGTCTGATCGTCCAAGCACGGCCGGAATATCGGTGGGGGCCACGAAGAATGCCCGCAACGCTGGATCAGTAGCCCAGATGGTAGACGAGAGCGGGCGTGCCTCCGGCAGCGCCTTGACCATTCCCCGCAGGAACTCGATCGTGGTAGCAACCGCCGGCGCCAGGCGCTGGTAGCACGACGAAAGCACGATCAGGCGCGGGTTGGTGACGGTGATGGCCTTGTCGATGGCACCGCGGATCAGTTCCTCGGAAACCCTGTCCGGATCGAATTGAGCCGGTCGGTTCTTGAACCAGTCGAGAATGCCCATGCCAACCTCCCGTACCAGCGAGCGATCGCTGCATCATTCCACCGCGGCCTGCACACGGGGACAAAACAAGCGCTGCCCACCGCCGCTTCGGTCCAACACTTCCCAACGACGGCGGCAAGTCCCCGCCGACCCGCGGGGTTTCAAGCCGCGCCCCGGCCCGCAATCTCGGTGATCACTTCAGCGGGTGCCGCCGGACGATGGTTTCCCGGCGCTCGGGACCGGTTGACACGATGTCCACCGGAATCCCGCACAGCTCCTCGATGCGCGCGAGGTAGGCACGCGCCGCGACCGGAAGGGCCTCCATCGTGTTGGCGCCGACAGTGGACTCGGACCAGCCCGGCATGGTTTCTAGCACTGGCTGACAATCGGCCACCTCATCCGCCCCCATCGGCAGCAGATCGACGGTCCCCCCGTCGAGCCGGTAGGCGGTACAGATCTTCAGTTCCGGCAGGCCGTCGAGCACGTCGAGCTTGGTAATACACAGACCGGTCACGCCGTTGATCTGGATCGAACGTTTGAGCGCTGCCGCATCGAGCCAGCCACAGCGGCGCTTGCGTCCCGTGACGGTCCCGAACTCGCAGCCCTTTTGCGACATCTGGTGGCCCGGCAGGCCCTCGTGTTCGATATCGAGCTCACTCGGGAAGGGGCCACCACCGACGCGCGTGCAATAGGCCTTGGTGATTCCCAGCACATAATGGAGCATCCCCGGACCAACTCCAGAACCAGCTGCCGCCTGGCCAGCAACGCAGTTCGATGATGTGACGAAAGGATAGGTTCCGTGATCGATGTCGAGCAGGGCGCCCTGTGCGCCTTCGAACAACAGGTTATGGCCCGCCTCGTTGAGCGCGTGCAACGCCGCCGAAACGTCGGTGACCAGCGGCTTGATCTCCTCCGCATCAGCCATCGCCTGCGCCAGAACGGTATCGAAATCCACCGCTTTCGATCCCAAATAGCGGGTCAGGACAAAGTTGTGATAGTCGAGGTTTTCCTTCAGCTTTTCGGCAAAACGGCCAGGATGGAACAGGTCATATACCCGCAGCGCCCGCCTCGCCACCTTGTCCTCGTAGGCCGGACCAATACCCTTGCCAGTGGTGCCGATCCGGACATCCGCGCACTTGAACGATTCCCGCGCGTGATCGAGAGCCGAATGGTAGGCGAGGATGATCGGACAACCCGGGCTGATCCTGAGACGGGAGCGAACGTCAATGCCGCCGGACTCGAGTACCCGGACTTCGCTGATCAGGTGATGGATATCCAGTACGACGCCGTTGCCGATGAAGCAACCGACACCGTCACGCACGATCCCCGAGGGAACCAGATTGAGCTTGTAGACCTTGTCGCCGACAACCAGCGTGTGACCGGCGTTGTGACCACCCTGAAAACGAACCACACCTCTGGCGTGATCGGTCAGCCAGTCAACAATCTTGCCCTTGCCCTCGTCGCCCCATTGGGTGCCCACGACCACGACATTTCTCGCCATTATGGTGATCCGTTCCTGTTAATTGGCTCAATCAGCCACTGCCCGTCTCGTTCGCGCAGTTGGCGGTCGCATAGCGGCCCTTCGCTGCTGGTCTCGCCCGGTAACATTTCGACGACGATCTGGCCCTTCTGGCGCAGCACCGCAATCAACGTCGCGAGTGCCTCATCGGCCGCGGAGCAGGGCGCCAGGATTGCCCCCGTCTCCGGCCCAGCCGCAGCCAGCCGCGCCAGTTCTCGCAGATCGAACGAGAAACCGGTCGCTGGTCGCTCCCGGCCAAAGGCCTTGCCAACGCCGTCATAGCGGCCACCACGGGCAATGGCACTCGAAAACCCCGGACAATAGGCAGCAAACACGACACCGTTGTGATAATGGTAGCCGCGCAAGTCGGCCAGATCAAACGACAGCGGCAAATCGGGCAACGCCCTCTGCAACTGCCGCAAGGTCTCCAGAGCAGTCGAGATTTCAGGTAAGGCGGGCAGCACCCTGGTGGCCGCCGCGAGGATCTCGACGCCTCCATAAAGCTCGGGCAGGCCCAGCAGCGCCGAGCGTACTGGCTCGTCGAGCTTTCGGCAGCATTCGCGAAGGCTCGGCACGTCTTTCGCTTGCAGCAATGCCAGCAGCGTTCCTTCGACATCGGCATCGAGACCGGCCGCCGCCGCCAGCGCTCGAAAGACGCCGACATGGCCGACATCAACCCGCGCTGCGGGTAAGCCGGCTGCGGTCAGGACAGCCGCCATCAGCCGGATGACCTCGCGGTCTGCCGCCACCCCGGCATGCCCATACAGTTCGGCACCGATCTGGATTGGTTCGCGACTCGCCGCCAGCGACGCCGGCAGGGTGTGCAGCACGCTGCCGCAATAACACAGTCGCGCCACTCCCCGGCGATTGAGCAAATGGGCGTCGATGCGGGCGACCTGTGGCGTCATGTCGGCACGCACGCCGAGGGTGCGTCCGGACAATTGATCGACGAGTTTGAACGTACGCAGTTTCAGATCCTGCCCGGATCCCGTGAGAAGGGAATCCAGGTGTTCGAGCAGGGGTGGCATGACCAACTCGTAACCATGCACCCGGAACAGATCCAGCAGCGTCCGCCGCAACCCTTCGATCCGGGCAGCTTCCGACGGCAGCGCGTCCGCAATGTGTTCGGGCAACAGCCAGTTCATCTGAAGATCATCAACAGCACGAGCCCGACCAGCATCGACGTCAGACCAACAAAACGTATCTGCCCGTCGGTAAACCGAATCAGACGACGGAACGTTTCGCGCCAGGCGTTCGGCGCCACAAACGGCAGCAGGCCTTCCAGCACCAGCATCAGGGCCAGGGCAAGCAACAGGTTGTCAGTCATTTGACAGCTTTGTCGCCACCCCGGCCCATGCTCTTCATGTACTTGAAGAAGTCCGAATTCGGCTCGACCACGATCAGGTCGTTCTTGCCCTTGAAGCTGCCGCGATAGGCTTCAAGGCTGCGATAGAACGCGTAGAACTCCGGGTTCTTTTCAAACGCTTCGGCGTAGGTGCTGGCGGCCTTGGCGTCGCCCTCACCCTTCATCTTCTGCGCGTCACGATAAGCCTCGGCAACAATCACCTCGCGCTGCTTGTCGGCTTCGGCCCGGATTTTCTCAGCCTCTGCAGAACCCTGCGAACGGAGCTCGTTGGCCACACGCTTGCGCTCCGCATCCATGCGACGATAGACCGAATCGCTGACGTCAGTCGGCAGCTCCACCCGCTTGACGCGCACGTCGACGATCTGAACGCCGATCTTGCGTGCATCGAGATCGGCCTTCTCTCGCATCTGCTCCATGATCTTGTCGCGTTCGCCCGAGACCACATCATGCACGGTGCGCTTGCCGAACTCTTCACGTAGACCGGCATTCACGGTTTGCGTCAAACGCGTCTTGGCACGCGATTCATCACCGGCAACCGAAATGTAGTAAAGCTTTGGATCGATGATTCGCCACTTGGTGAAGGAATCGACCAGAACGTTCTTCTTCTCCGAGGTGATGAAACGTTCCGGCTCGGTACTGTCGAGGGTCAGAATGCGCTTGTCGAAATAGCGCACGTTCTGGATCAGGGGCCATTTCCAGTACAGACCCGGTTCCTCGATCACCTCACGCACCTCACCCAACTGGAAGACGATGGCGTGTTGACGCTGGTCAACAGTAAAGATGGTCGCCCCCAGAACCACCAGCACGGCGACGAAGATGGCCGCAACGACATTCATTCCGGCTCTCATCAGCGGGCCTCCCGATCACGCTGCCGCAGGGTCTCACGCGAACGCGCTTCGGTCTTCTCGACGACCTGTGGCGGCACCTCGTTGGAAATCGCCGGCGACGGTCGGGCAGCGACCGGCAACTCCGGGCTACCACCGGCTGGTGACGCGGCAACCGCTCCGGCGGCCTGCATCAGCTTGTCCAGCGGCAGATAGAGCAGATTGCCCTGCCCCTTGCTGTCGATAAACACCTTGCTGGTACTCGAATAGACCTGCTGCATCGTTTCGAGGTACATACGGCTGCGCGTCACCTCCGGCGCCTTGGCGTATTCGACATTGATCTGCCGGAAACGGCTCGCATCACCCTCAGCAGTGGCGATCACCCGCTGTTTGTAGCCCTCTGCCTCCTCGATCAGCCGCGCAGCGGTACCGCGGGCCTTCGGGATCACGTCGTTGGCGTAGGCCTGACCCTCGTTCTTCTGCCGCTCGCGATCCTGCGACGCCTTGACAGCATCATCGAACGCCGCCTGCACCTGCTCCGGTGGTTGTGCGTTCTGCATCGTGACCTTGGAAATCAGGATGCCGGTCTTGTAGCGATCGAGGATCTCCTGCATCAACTTCGAGGCATTGACCGCAATCTGCTCGCGACCTTCATAGAGGACAAAATCCATCCTGTTCTTGCCGACGATTTCGCGGATGGACGTTTCCGCCACCTGCATCACGGCATCGTCGGGATGCCGGTTGTTGAAGATGTACTCCACGGGATCCTTGAGAATGTACTGCACCGCAAACTGGATGTTGATGATGTTCTCATCATCCGTAAGCATCAGGGCTTCCTTGAGGACCTTGTTTTTTTCACTGCCGCGATAGCCAATTTCCAGCGTCCTGACGCCAGAGACGTTCACCAGTTCATGCGCCTGGATCGGATACGGCAGTCGCCAGCGCAGGCCGGACTCGGTGCTCTCCTTATAGCGGCCGAACTGGAGAACAAGTCCCCGCTGCGAGGCGTCAACAATGTAGAAACCGCTCGCGAGCCAGACGACCACGACCAGAACCAGGAGCAATCCGATGCCTCCGCCAAGAAACTTCGGATTGAACTGGACCGGTGGCCGGCTCCCACCACCACCCTCACCGCGATCGCCCCCGCCGCCGGCACGCTTCCTGTCGAAGATGCCAGAGAGCCGGCGATTGAGGTCACGCCACAACTGCTCAAGGTCGGGTGGGCCCTGATTGGGGCGTCTGCCACCACCATCATCGCCGCCGCGATTGCCCCACTGTGGGTCATTGAGCGACATAAACACTCCAAGGCTAGAAATCATGGGGAATCATCTGAGTCAAGAATCCTATCGGTATCATGCGAAGCAACGGCGCCAGACAACCGCTCACGCTGGTCCATTGTCTTCGCCAGAGCTATTTCGGCCAGAGCCCCGCGCAGCAGTGGCAGACCTTCACCGCATCTAGCGCTAATGCGAACACGCAGGATTCTACCATATTCGTCCCGCTCGACTGCCGGCGGCAAGCCCGTAAGATCGAGCTTGTTGAGCACCTTCAGCTGCGGCACATTGGCAGCACCAATCTCGGCCAGCACCTTGTTGACGTCAGCGATCTGGTCGTCGCGCGCCGGGCTCGCCGAATCGACCACGTGCAGCAGCAGGTCGGCCTCGGCCGTCGCTTCCAGCGTGGCATGGAAGGCGGCCACCAGCGAGTGCGGCAGGTCGCGAATGAAGCCGACGGTATCGGAAAGCACTATATGGCCTGCCTCCGGCAGCCACAGCTTGCGCGTCGTCGTGTCGAGCGTTGCGAATAACTGGTCGGCGGCAAAAACGCCGGCATGCGTCAGCGCATTGAACAGCGTCGACTTGCCGGCATTGGTATAGCCGACCAGCGAGACGTTCAACAGGTCACCGCGGCCGCGTGCCTTGCGCTGAACGCCCCGCTGGCGCTCCAGCCTGGCCAGACGTCCCTTGAGCAGTCTGACTCGGATACCGAGGAGACGACGATCGGTTTCGAGCTGGGTCTCGCCTGGCCCACGCAGACCGATCCCTCCCTTCTGCCGTTCCAGATGTGTCCAACCTCGCACCAGGCGAGTCGCGAGATGTTCGAGCTGGGCCAGCTCGACCTGCAGCTTCCCTTCTGAACTCTGGGCGCGCTGAGCAAAGATGTCGAGGATCAGGCTGGTCCGGTCGATCACTCGACACTGCAGCGCGCGCTCCAGGTTGCGCTCCTGGCCAGCACTCAGCTCGTGATTGAAGATGACCAGATCCGCTCCGTGCGCCGCGACCTCGGCTGCGACCTCCTCCACCTTGCCCTTGCCGGCATAGGTAGCCGCATCCGGGCTGTGACGGCGTCCCTGCACCACGGCACAAATGGCCGCGCCCGCCGACCGTGTCAGCAAGCGGACCTCTTCAAGCTGCTCGGCAAGGTCTTCACGACCGAAGTCGAGCTGGACGATGACCGCACGCTCCTCGGCGGGCGCGCGCTCAGCCATGCCGATGATCTACGAGAAGCTGGCGCAAGCCGGAGTCGTCAGAGGGTGGCAGAAGAAGGTGCTTGACGCGGTTCGACGCCGCAGCGGCGAGCCGGCGAAAGACATCGCGGAAGGCATCACCCCTCGCCGTCGGCGTCCTGGACGATGGTAACCGGGCGAGACGGCACGACCGTCGAGATGGCATGCTTGTAAACCATCTGGGTGACGGAGTTCTTGAGCAGGACGACATACTGGTCGAAGGAGTCGATCTGGCCCTGCAGCTTGATGCCGTTGACCAGGTAGATCGAAACCGGCACGCGCTCGCGCCGCAGCGTGTTGAGAAACGGGTCTTGTAGAAGTTGCCCTTTGTTAGTCATCCTTCAAACTCCATATTTGTTTACGTTCTGGGAGCTTGAGGATAATTGATTTTCCGGTCGTGTGCCATATCAAGGCAGAAGATGCGGTGCCCTTGGGCCTCAAGGTGACGAGTTTTGCCCCGTTAAACCCGGCATTTCAGTTCTGATGGCACTTGCTGCATCCGCTGGGTGCTGCACGCCGGCCAGCCGAGTACGACCTGATGCGCTGGGGCCGCCTCCTGGCAACCGCCAACGGCGCCTCGACAGCGCCGCTGGGGCCCGTCTATTGGCCGCAAAGGACCCCTGTGGCCGCACTGCCGTGGTGCCCGGGCGTGACCGAGGCGCCTCGGAGTGGTGCGGCAAGCACGAGCAGACAACGAACCGTGCCGACTGCAGGCTCCGGCCTGCGAGGGCTGTCGATTTCCCGCCGACGGCATGTAAATTGCTTTGAATATCCTGCTGCTCCACTTCGTTAGCGAGGGTGAACATGACTGAAAGCAGGGTGCAGATGAACCTCTCGCCGACCGAACGGCGCTGGCTGCCGTGGTTCGGCGCGACCGGCAAGCTCCGCATGCGCTGGGCTACCTACCTCAATCGCCATAATCTGGCAGCGCTTGAGCAGGCATTCGAGGGTTTTGCGCAGACCCGCGTCATGTTGCTCAACAACTGGGCCAATCAACAATGGGCCTACCTTGAGGGCTTTGCCCGCTCAGCGCGAGATCCGACGGCGATCACCACGGACTGGCTGCGCGCGCGCCTGCACATCTGCACGGACGCCTCCGAGCTGTTCGTTGCCGCGCCCGATGGCGCGATCCTGGCGTCGACCCATCAGACAAGAGAGCGCAGACTGCCACCCGGCGTAATGGCGGCCGCGCAAGCGACACGATTTCTCTACGGACCCTATGTCGACCCGATCACCGTCGAGATCGGCCCCTCTTCCTCGACCTTCCATGACGAGGTCACGCTACTCTTTCTGCAACCGGTGCTGCGCGCTGGCAAACTGCTGGCAATCCTCGGCGCACGGGTGCCAAACGACGTGGTCGGCGACCTGATCCAGCGCGAAAATGGCCACGTCTTCCATGAGTCTGGCGACAACTACCTGTTCATGGCACGCGCCGTATTCGACCCGACGATCCAGGCTGGCGTAGCCCTGTCCCGCTCGCGTTTCGAGGATCGCTCCTTCTCGCTTGGCGAAAACCTCAAGGATGGCGTCAGTACACCCTACGGCACCGTGCGGGTGCAGCGCCACACCGAACTGGAACTGGTTTTCAACGATCCCTCTACCGGCCAGTTGCATCCCGGCGTACGTGAGACCATTCGCTGCGGCCAGAACCTTTACGTCGACTATCCCGGCTACTCGGACTACCGCCACATCCCGGTGATCGGCAAGGGGGTAAGCTTTCAGATGCCCGGCTCCCCCGACACCTGGGGCATGATGTGCGAGGCCGACCTCGAGGAGGTGTTCCGCAGCCGTCCGCTCAGCCATCGGCTGGCCAGGGCACTGGCCCTCGCCGGTGCCCTGGCCATCGGCGGCAGCACCGTACTGACTGTCGGACTCGGTCTGAACGCACTGCAGACGCTGCTGGCACAGGCCGGCTTCCTGATCCTGGCCGGCGCCCTGTTCCATCGCCTGAGCCTGAAACCGACATCGGCACGCCTGGCCAAGACCAACCTGATGCTGCAGACGATAGCCGAAGGCGGCGGCAACCTGACCCTTCGCCTGGATCGCCCCGGTGCCTTGCGCGACGAGATCACCGAGATCGCGCAATGGCTCAACAGCCTGGTCGACAACCTGGGCGGCATTCTCGGTCAGGTGACGGCGATCAACAGCGAGATCAGCGACGCCAACGCGAGCTTGCTCGGCAACAGCCAAAGCACCCGCGAACGGGCCCGCGAGGTTTTCGATTCGATGCAACAGATCCTCGCATCGCTCGGGCAACAAATGGAAGAGATTCAGGCCGCTTCGCTGCAGGCTGATGGCATGCGTAGCGAACTGGCACGATCCGACACGCAGGCCAGCGAGCAGTTTGCCACGCTACAGCACATGACCGCCAGTATCCGCATCAGCGTCGGTCGCTCGGCCGACACCATCGTCGAACTGCAGGGCAGCACGCACGAGATCGGCCAGATCGTCGGCGTGATCCGCGAGATCGCCGACCAGACCAACCTCCTCGCGCTGAATGCCGCGATTGAAGCAGCGCGCGCCGGCGAGCAGGGACGCGGCTTTGCAGTGGTTGCCGACGAGGTGCGAAAACTCGCCGAGCGCACGCGCACCGCGACCGTGCACATCGGCCAGATGATCGACTCCGTGCAGGTTCACGCCGACAGCGCCGTGCAAGTGATGCGGCAGGGCATGGGTGAACTGGAAGCCGGGCTTGACCTGGCCGTGACTGCGGCCAAGGAGCGTAGCGGATCCGATCAGCTTGTGCAGGGGGTTCTCGACACCATCGACCATATCGCCCAGAGCAGCACCGCCCACAGCCGGCATGTCCGCAGCGTTGCAGGAACGGCGGAGAGCATGCGTGCGGCCTTGCGTCAATCCGAGGAAAGTCTTGAAGAGACCGAGGCGGCAGTAAAGAAACTGGCAGTCCTCGCCACGCAATTCGCCGGCTAGCGCGGTTGAGCGACCGGGTTCCTCTCCTTGCGAGCAGCAGCCTTCGGGATTTCGGGCGACGTGTCAGGGTCATTCACCGTTCCACGCGTGAACAGATCAGGACGGAGCGATTAACATAGGGGATCAAGCCGCCGAGACCTTGACGGCGAAGACAACGTCGCTCTTGAACCCGTTGATACCACCCCGAGGACTACGCTCCGTGTTGCCCCCACCCCCACCGGTACTGTTGATTCTCGGCACCGACGCCGCCGGCAAGGATTATGTCGCGGACTTCCTGGTGCGCCGTTGGCAGGCCCGGGGCCACTCGCTGGAGAAGCGAGCGGGGGCCTTTGCCGGCGCTGCCGTCGACGCCCGCTCCAGCAGCGCGCGCAAGGGTCGCTGGGGACGGTTTCAGGAGCGGGTGTTTCTCACTCTGTTCCCGCTAGTCCGCCCGTTGACGCCCTACCTGGCCCAGAAGCTACTGGCGCGCGATCAGCAGCGCTTCCGCCCTGCCGATCGCCCACTTGTGGTGGTCAGCCATACCGCCCTGCGACTACTGGCCTTCGCCTATGGGCCAATCACCCCGCCGCCGCCGCTATCGCCTGCCCTGGGCCAGGCGTTACACGCCCTGCAAGCGACGACCCGCGCCACGGCAATCGTCCTGGACATCGACCCGGCCATCCGCCAGCAACGCATCGCCGCCCGGGTGCGACAGGGAACGGTCGATCCTTTTGACCAGTACATGCAGGCCGACGTCGAACGGGCGGAACGGATTGAGCGATATCTGGTAACGTTGGCGATCGAGTACCTGCAAGCCGGAGTGATCGAAAATAATCACTTGACCGATGACGCCCTGGAGATGGCTCTGGCTGACGCCTTGCTGCAGCGCACCCTGCCCTCCAAACACCCTGAATAGTGGCCCGAATAGGTACCGCTGGCCGAGACGACCTGACGTTGGTCGATCGCCGCATGTGATGCCGAAGGCCGCCAGATTTTCCTGCGGGGGCGCGGGCTGCAGCGAGTTCAGCCCTTCCAGCGCGGCGATGCGGCGGTGGTCGGCAGCAACGCTTTCAGTTCGCGGATTTCCTCGCGCAGACCGCGCATTTCAGCATGCAGGTCGGCTTCGATGTGTTGACGCGCCAAGTCCACGGCCTCTCTCGCATCGTGCTGCTCTGCTTCGTGGTAGCTTTGCATGGCGTTGACGATGATGGCGATGAACAGGTTGAGCATGGTGAAGGTCGCCACCAGGATGAAGGGCACGAAGAAAGCCCAGGCGTAGGGAAAGTCCACCATCACCGGTCGGGCGATGCCCATCGACCAGCTTTCCAGCGTCATGATCTGGAAGAGCGTGTAGAGCGAGCGACCGATGTCGCCGAACCATTCCGGGTGGGTCGTGGCGAACAGGTTGGTGGCGATCACGGCGAAGACGTAGTAAATGATCAGCAACACCAGGACGATCGAGCCCAGACCCGGAATCGCCGCGAGCAAGGCGCCGACCACGCGCCGCATCGACGGCACCATGGTCAGGAGACGCAGCACGCGCAGCACCCGTAGAGCCCGCAGCACGGCCAGCGGCCCGGTGGCGGGAAGCAGCGCGATGGCCACCACGGCGAAATCGAACACGCTCCACGGGTCGCGCCAGAAAGCCGCACGGTGGGCGTAAAGGCGCAAGGCGATTTCGACGACGAACACCGCCAGGATGGCGCGATCAAGCCCGACGATCATCCCGCCGGCCGCTGCCATCGCACCGGCCGAGGTTTCCAGGCCGAGCAAGACGGCATTGAGCAGGATCAGCGCAATGATGAAGTTCTGCACGCGTGGCCGCTCGATCCAGGCGCGTACCCGCTGGCGTCCATCGTGGGCCGGGAGGTCGGTCATGTTGGCGTTCGGGCTCATCTCAGCGATACGCCAGCAGGCCCAGCGCCAGCAGCGCGACGGTGGCCCAGCCCAGTCGGTCCACATAGCGGCGCAACGCGGCTTCCATGCGCGCACCGCCCCAGGCCATCAGACCAGCCACGAGTAAGAAGCGCGCACCGCGTCCGATCAGCGAAGCGATCGTGAAGGGCAGCAGGGCCATCGACAGGGCACCGGCAGCGATGGTGAACATCTTGTAGGGAATCGGCGAAACTCAGGCTGCCCAGGTACCAGGGCGCATGCGGATGCCGGGACCAGACCATGGCGCGGCGATAGAGCGGAGAAAACAGCCTCATGGGCGAGCCCTCCGCCGTTTCGCCGAGACACGCCATATCCATGCCTGGGAGACCAGCAGGTAACTGGCGATGGCGGCGAAGCTCGCGGTCATCGCCAGGCCGGTTAACAGCGGCATGCCGATCGACCCGAGGCTTTCCCAGAATCCGCTGGGATCGGCCAGCGAGACCGCCGCCGTAACGGAAGTTCCCGTCGCCCAGGCGCCGAGGTGATAGGCAGCGTAGTAGATGGGCGGGACGGTCAGCGGGTTGGTCACGAGCGTGCCGGCGGCGGCAACCGGCACGTTGGCGCGCAGGAGGACCGCTGCCGCAGCGGCGAACAGGATCTGGGCGACGGGGATCAGGAAGCCGATGAACAGCCCGATCGCCAAGCCCATCGCGACGCCCCGGCGAGACCAGTGCCACAGCTTCGGGTTGGCGAGAAAAGGCGCCAGCCCGCGCAACCAGGGGTTGGCCTCGAGTTGCTCACGAGTGGGCGCCAGTGCCCGCAGGCGTTGGATCACGGCAGACATCGTCCTCAATCGTCGCCGCCCATGAAACCCAGCAATTGCAGCAGGCTGGTGAAGAGATTGAAGATCGAGATGAACAGCGTCACGGTGGCCAGCACGTAGTTGGTCTCGCCGCCGTGGATGATGTTGCCCGTTTCATAGAGGATGAGGCCGGACATCAGCAGCACGAAGGCGGCCGAGACGGTCAGCGACAGCGCGGGGATCTCGAAGAAGATCGCCGCCAGCCCGGCAAGGAAGGCGAGCAGGATGCCGACCATCAGGAAGCCGCCCATGAAGCTGAAATCCTTCTTCGTCGTCAGTGCGTAGGCCGACAGCCCGACGAAGATCGCTGCAGTGGCGCCCATCGCCTGCATGACGATCTCGCCGCCGTTGGGCAGCCCGAGATAGCGGCTGATGACCGGGCCCAGCGTGTAGCCCATGAAACCCGTCAGGGCAAACACGGCGAGAATGCCCCAGCCGCTGTCCTTGAGTTTATGCACGGCGAACAGCAGGCCGAAGAAGCCTACCAGCGTGACGATCAGTCCGGGATGCGGCAGTTTCAGCGCCAACGACGTGGCGGCGGTGACGGCAGCGAACAACAGGGTCATCGACAGCAGCAGGTAGGTGTTGCGGACCACCCTGTTGGTGGTCAGGATGGACTCCGCGCCGCCGTTCGGCAGGGCAATGGCCTGGATTCTCGGATCATTCATTGCAGTCTCCTGTAGTTGAAGTAGAGGGTTCTCAAAAAATCCGTGCTGGCCGGGCGACGTCAGCCGGCGCCCCGCTCAACCTGAGGACGGCGATGTTCATGGCACCACCGCCAGGGGTGGCCCACCCAAGTGCATGAGTTTGCTCGTCACCGAGCCGAACAACAGGCTTCCCGTGAGGCCGAGGCCGCGACTGCCGATGACGATGCTGCGGCAATGAAGCTGTTCGGCCAGGTGCAAAATGCCCTTGGCAACGTCACCCATCACAACATGTAGCCGCCAGGGATGTCCTTCTGCGTCGAGCAGCGCCCGCGCCCGTTCAGTGGCAAGCCAGGCGCGGTGCGCCAGTTCCGCCTCTGCCGCTTCCTTGGAAAGCCACGGCTGCACATGCACCAGATGCAGAGCACAGGCGTTCATGTCATTGGCCTGCTGCACGGCATGTGCGACAGCGCGGAGGGCGTTGTCCGAGCCGTCGACCGCTACCAGCCAGGGATTCGTTTCGGGTGTCGGCAACGGTGGCACACTGTCGAAGGCGAGACCGACCAGGCGGCCGTCATTGTCACGCTCGGAAGTGATGGCGACGGGAAGATCGGGTAATTGCCTCATGCGTCTTCTCCAGCGGCGGCAGATTGGGGTTTCGACAGGGCAAGACTGGCCACGACCGACACGGCGATGATGCTGCCGACGATCGACAGCGACCACTGGATCGGCATGTGGAACCAAGGCATGGCGAGCATCTTGCCGCCGATGAAGACCAACACGATCGCCAGGCCGTACTTGAGCAGATGGAAGCGATCCGCCATGTCAGCCAGCAGAAAGTACAGAGCCCGCAGGCCCATGATGGCGAAGATGTTCGAGGTGAACACGATGAAGGGGTCCGTGGTCACCGCGAAGATCGCCGGGATGCTGTCGACCGCGAACACCAGGTCGCTGGCCTCGATCAGCACCAGCACGAGGAACATCGGCGTCGCCCAGAGGAGACCGTTCTGCCGCACGAAGAAGCGCTCGCCGTGGAACGTGGGGGTGATGCGCAGGTGCCCGCGCAGCCAGCGCAGCAGCGGATTCTTTTCGAGGTCGGGTTCCGCCTCGGCGAAGATGATCATCTTGATGCCGGTGATGACCAGGAAGGCACCGAAGACATAGAGGATCCAGGCAAACTGCGTTACCAGCCAGACGCCGGCGAGGATCATCCCCGCGCGCATGACGATTGCCCCGAGCACGCCGTAGAGAAGCACGCGGCGCTGCAACTCGGGCGGCACGGCGAAGTAGCTGAAGATCATGACGAAGACAAACATGTTGTCGACCGACAGCGACTGTTCGATCAGGTAGCCGGCGAGGAATTCCAGCGTTTTCTTCTCCGCCACCTCAGCGCCCTGGGTGCCGTTGAGGTACCACCAGAGCAGGCCGGCGAAGGCGAGTGCCAGGCTGACCCAGACGGCCACCCAGGCGGCGGCTTCCCTGACATGTACGCGGTGCGCCTTGCGCCCGCCGAAGACGAACAGGTCCAGCGCCAGCATGGCCAGCACGAAAACGATGAAGCCGGCCCACATTGGGCCGGTGGCAAAGCTGTTGGCGGCCTCGGTCATGCCGGGCTCCCGTGCTGGCCGCGAAGTTCGAGGTATTGGGAGGTAAGGTCGAGCCCGGCAGCGGCGATGAATTCTTTGCTATGCCCTTGGTCGAGCTCGACCGCATGCGCCTCGCTGCTCCCGAAGACCATCCTGATCTGTCGCGGAATCATGTCAGTCGTTCTCGATGACGCTTACCGCCGCCTGCAGCGGCGACCCATCCGAGTCGGACCCCATGACAAAGCCTAACTGGGCAGTTTCCATGGCGGAGGGCTTCATTCCGATTCGGCCATTAGCGGTTGCTGGCGGGAAACCGGGAAAGCGGTCAGGGTAAAACCTTGCGCATGGATCGGGAAGTTCATGGAGTCTCCTTCGGGTGGACGAACCTGAATGAACAGGGAAGCCAATTGTGGGTATCTCGACTGTTCGTAGCAAACAGATAATAGTTATCGAAACATTCCAAAAAACCGATTAATGAGTAATGCGCCCTGCTCAACTACAGGCACCTCATCAATTTCTCGCCGTCGCCCGCTCGTGTGGAGTCATCCGCGTGGCGGAGCATCCGCATCTGACGGCCATGACAGTCTCGGGGCAGATCACCCAGCTGCCTGCGCGCCACCTGTGTCCGCCGACGGCGGCATGGTGTACCCCGGCACCTGCCGTACGGATCTGGCCGATGGACGGGCGGCCCGGGCCTGGCGATTGCGTCTGTCGGACCACGAGATCTAATTTGACGACCGCGTGCAGGGGCGTGTGCGGCAGAACCTCGAACGCGCTGTCGGGGACTTCATTCTGCTGCGTGCCGACGAGCATGCGAACATCGACGCCACGCCGGGTCGGTACGTGCGATCGCCGGCGCCGGCGTCACGCGCCCTGGCCACGTCGCCTGGTTCACCGCTGATCGCGCTGTGCCCGCTCGCTAGTCCTGGGTCGCGAGCAGTTCCTTGTCCGCATAGCTCAGGCGCATGGCCAGTACCTGGGCAATCGCTTCCATCAGGTTAAAGGCCAGGCGCCTGTGCTCTTCGCACAGTTTCTCGAAGCTCGCGCGACTCAACACGTAGAGCTCGGTGTCTTCCATGGCAGTGGCATCGGCACTGAAACTGGCTGCCCTTCTGATGAAGGACAGGCCGGCGACGAAGTCGCCACGTCCGTAGGTCAACCGGTGGTGGCTGATGGCCGTTCCGGGGACTGGGGTCGTGATGCGCACGGCACCCTTGCGAATCAGATACAGGCGGTCGGCCGCGTCGCCGACCGAGAACACCTTCTCATTCCTTGTCACCGAGCGCCGTTCGAGACATTCGACCAGCGCGACCAGCGCGTCCTCCTTGCAGTCCCTGAAGATCTGCATCTCGTAGACCTCGAGCGGCGGAAGTTCGGCCGCTTGCTCCAGTTGCTCACCCAGGAGCTGGTCTTCAATCCATTCGAGTCCGTCGTCGACTTCGGTGAACACCTTGACCTGATCGCTGGTGGTCGTCAGTTCCATGCGCTCGAAAAGCTCGGCAAGGTTCCGTCCGTTTGGCAGGGTGTGCGTCAGGCCGCTGAAGACCAGGAAGGCCCCGCGCTCGGCCAGCGCGTCCCGGATCTGACTCAGGAGATGCACCGCCGTGACGTCGACCGACTGCACACGACGCATGTCCAGCACAATGTAATTCCGCTTGCCCAGTTCAGGCTCGAGCGCAGAGTACAACTGGTCCTTGGTTCCGAAGAAAAGGCTGCCCTGCAACTCCACGATCGCCGTCTGGCTACCGCGCTGCACGAGCAGATCCATTTCGGGTCCGAGGCGCACCCGTTTCGAGAACCGTTGACTCCCGTCGAGCTTGTTGCGAATGATGGTGCTCGTCAACTGCTCGCGCATGAACAGGAACATGGCCAGGGCAATGCCCACCGCGGACGCTGCGATCAGGCTGTAGACCAACGCCACGGCCACCACCGCCATGATCACCGCGAAGTCAAGCATCGTCCAGGAGGATTCCAGCAGGTGGAGACTCTTGAGGTCGATCATCCTTATGCCCACAACGATCAGGATGCCAGCCAGTGCGGCGACCGGGATCCAGGCAATGAAAGCGCCCAGGACAAGAAACGCGATCAGCGCCAGCACGCCTTCAATGACCCCGGAGACGCGCGTCTGACCGCCGCTCGCCAAATTGACCAGGGTCGCACCCATTTGCCCCGCGCCTGGCATTCCGCCGGCACAGGCCGAGGCGACATTGCCCAGACCCTGCGCAACCAGTTCGCGGTTGGAATCGTGGCGACTGCGGGTGAGCGCGTCGAGAACGACGGCCGTCTTGAGTGTGTCAATGGACAGCAAGACGGCGAGAGTCAGTGCCGTTCCCATGAGGGCGCCGATCTGCCCGAGCTTGAGTTCACCGATGTCCCGCCAACGACCAGTGACCGCCTCCAGCATGCCCGCGGCGGAACCCCCGAGTGGCCCGATGATCAGCTTGTTTCCTTCGAGGATCAGCATCGACTGGTCCACGAAGTGGGCCAATCCGAAATACGTGAGCACCCCGGCCAGCAGGCCGAGGATGGCCGCCGGTACGGCGCGCGTGACCAGGGGCGCCCCAAGCATCACTGTCGCCGTCACGACACCAATGACTGCGCTCTGCCATTGCCACATTTCCGGTGAGATGAGCGTGCGCCACAAGGACTGATTCCCGAAAATGCCCAGGAGCTTGGGAATCTGACTGCCGATGATGATCAGGCCCACACCGGTCAGGTAGCCGCTGACCACCGGAAACGGGATGTACTTGATCAGGCTGCCAATGCGCATCAAGCCAAGGAACAGCTGAATCAGGCCGGCCACCAGGCCGAGGGCGGTCAGCCGCAGTACGATGAACACCGGGTCGACATCCTGCTGCACGAGTTCGATGGCAAACGCCGAGAGAACCGCGGCCGCCGGCGCGCACGGCGCCGTGATCAGCCGATCGGTACCCCCCAGGGTCGGTGCCACCAGGCCAAGCGCCGCGGCTCCGAGAATTCCCGCGAGCGCCCCCAAACCGGCATAAGCTGGACCGATCGAGGCATAGATGGTGACACCAAAAGCAATCGCCGACGGCAGCGCGACCAGCATCGCTGCAAGGCCTCCCCAGAAATCGCCGACCAGCTTGTCATTCTTGAAACCTATTGCCAGTTCCATAGCTCGGGCCCTCCCTCCAGACTGATGCAATCAACCAGCAAGCCTCCCTGCCCTGCCGTGTTCCGCTGAAACACCAGCGAAGATTCCCGAGCAAGCTGCTCGGGAATCTTCGATCGTAGCACGACGCAAATCGCTCGTGAGGGTTTCGGCAGCGCCGGGACCAGTTCCAGGACGTTTCATGACAAACGCTTTATCGCGAAAGCGCGGGGCGACAGCACGGACTTGCCTTCGCCGTCGCGAGAGCTGCCAGGGCCAGCAAGGTCTGCCAGCTCGAAATCGGACTCGATAGGTCGAAGCGATTCAGATCCAGGAGAAACGCGTTCGCATGGTCGATCAGCCAATTCGCCAGGATTCCACCATCCGGCGCTGGATCAACGGCCTGGAGTCTAGCGACGAGGGCAGAATCTTCGTCGAGGAGCACCTGGTAGACCTTAACGCGAAGGATATCGATTCGATGCGACGCAGGTATCGATGGCGGTTCAGCGTCTCAACCCGTTCCCGCAGCCCAGCGTGCTCGAAAATGTCACCGAGGGTCCGGCCTTCGTCCCTCACGTCCGCTACAGACAATGAACACACGAGTCTTCAACAGATTGGCCTGGCGCAGAAGGCGGACGCTTACCCGGGACAGCTTTCCGGCGGACAGCGGCAATGCGGAGCCGTCGCCCAGGCACTGGCGATGAAGCCCCGCGCGATTCTGTTCGACGAGCTTCCACGATGTCGGGTACCAACAAGGCCGCCCTGACGAAACGACTGACGAAGGAAGACCCGATGCTTGCCGTCTTGGCGATCGCGTTCAGACAGCCGTGGGTACCGTTCTCTCGGTGCGTCACGCATCAACGATCCGATGATCTCGGTCACGGCGAATTTGTTATAAAGATAACCAATTGCATTATCGTAATTATTTCCTTGACCGCAAATCCAGCGTGGACATCAATCAGGTTTCTCAACCGCCTGATCAAATGGACGAATCCGGCATCCGGGTTGCGCCGGGGCGATTGAAGATAGTTTGGGCAAATTTGCGGCATTATGGAGCAACCACCCCGAATCTCTGACGAGCCCCACGGCGGCGGCGAACTTTTTTCTGACGGGCTCACTCTGTGAGCCCGTAGAGTCTTACACTGATCCTCATGACCCACCCCC
>JAFLDL010000047.1 GCA_017302435.1 Candidatus Accumulibacter necessarius | reverse complement strand
GCGCAAAGGCGACGGCGAGCCGGGCGTCAAAACCATCTGGATCGGCTTGCAGCGCGTCATGGACTGCGTCATCGGCATCCACTTCATGCGCGAAGCGGATCCAGAGTGAGTTGTGTATAAGGATATGCTTCTAGGGGCCGGCGACGGAGAGCCCCCAGGCCTGCCGACGGATCGTTACTGTCGGACACTTTGTCTTGTGTGGAATCCTTATCATTCATCTCATACCCCAAAAGATACTTGATCAACGGAAACGCTTTATTAAGCGATCCAAAAATGCTGAAATTCTAAACAATAAGGACGCCTTTACATCACTATTCAATGCTTCGACTTGCGCATTCAATGCTTCGACTTGCGCATTCAATGCTTCGACTTGCGCATTCCGGGATATTATTTCTTGACCCTTCTCTTCCATCAGCTTGCGAAGCAAACCAACATCATTGCCAGTCACACTCAAAAGCCGCGCCACATCTATGGCGCGCGATTCCATTCCATCTAGTCCTGTGTGGCGGTGAAACAACTCCTCAACCCGAAGTTCGTCAAAGGGCTTGACGAAAACGGCGTTAATTTCAATGCCCATAATCAGCTCAGGAGCAACCTTGTCGAACAGGACCCGATGCTGATCTCGGAGGGCGTATATCCACGCCTGAAAATCCTCTGAGGAAGTGTTCAGCACACCCTTTAACATCTGAAGTTCGGGATGAAGGCTTGCAAGAGCCAAAAGCCGCTTCTTCGTATCTTCCGGCAGGAATCGCAGCTTGAGGCGTGGCGTACCTTGCAAATAGGGAGTTGTAGTGGCCGACTCGATGTATTTAATTCCAAGTATTTTCTGGAACAGAAGCCTGAGCGACGCCTCGTCGAAGCTTCGCATGTGTATGAACTCGTATGGCAAGTCTTCTCGAAGATAAACCTCGAGGTCTTCCCGATATGGGACGCGAACGATAAGCACACCGCCGGGCCGCAAACAACTCAGAATTTTTTTACAGCAGTGATTGAGATCAAACACGTGCTCAAGCACATCACAGACAACGATTGCGTCGAAAAATCCGGTAGAATAAGGTAGATCTTCGATTTTTGAGAACGCGACTTTAATGCCCCTGCTCTTGGCGATAGAAAGATAATCGAGACTGATATCGACACCATATCTCTGGTATTCCGTTAGCGGCTCAAGCAATCTCCCCAAACCCACTCCGACATCCAATATGCGCGCGCCTTGCGCGACATGCTTCCTTATGTATTCTCGCGTGGATCGCTCCAAACTAACCCAGAGGTTCTCTTCCATGAACGGGTTCTCTTGGCTTTCAGTGATCTGCGAGACGTGATCAGTGGCGATATCTTCGTAGTTCTTAATATAAGCATCCCGCTCAGAAAATACCGGTATGTCATTCACCGTTGAAATCGGTTCTCGGCCATACAATTGACCCACAACGGAAAACATCTCTCTAGACTCCCTTGCGGAAATCCCATTCCGCACTATGGATAAAATTTGCGGAGATTGGGCTCATGGTTTCTTCCAATTCAACCTTGATCGAGAAACTGCGGCCCAACAAGTCATAGCGTGTCGCCGAATTGATCAATTCCAGTTCCGTCGCTTCTAGAACACTTATTCCCAAGGTATATTCACCAGGTCCCAACTGAACTGGATTCAAAACCATTTCCACGATCCGAACCTCTGACTCATTGATGCGAAACCGGTCGGGGGGGCTATAGATACGTACCACAACATTGCCAAGCAAATCGTTGATCGCAATGCCGTAGCGACAACAGAAGTCTGCCGAGACGTCTCCCACAAGCAAAAAAATAAATCTGGCAGGTCGAAGCGCAAGGAGCCTATTCTCAAAGCCGCGCTCTGTCTGTATTGAGAAACCAAGCAGCTTCACGCCCTTTTCCGCATCCCATCTCGAGATACCGCCTGGCGCGACAAAACTGAACCCAGCAACATCAGCGGGCGAGTAATCGCGGAAAGCCGGCTGATTAGCATGCGGTAAGAACTCAGGAACCTGGAGCTTGATGTCATTAGAAAGGCTAAATCGCCTTGAGCAATTTGCGACATCGACCGCTTGGCCAAGTGGCAGATCGTTATCTCCTTTGAGTTCGGTCAGCGCCACTGGCGATTGCACAATATTCACCGGCAAAATACTTTGCAATCTGCCGTGCAAGGACTCTTCGTAAGCTTTCACGACGAGGAAAGACTCGCCACGCATCTTGATCGCCCCGCCCTCTAGCCAGATCGCTTCGTCGCAAAGTTCCAACACTTGCTGCATGGAATGTGAAACGAGCAACATCGTACAACCCGAACTGACCAATTTCTCAACCCGCACTTTCGACTTGGCGACGAAGTATGCGTCGCCAGCGCCTAACACTTCGTCAACAATCAAGATATCTGGACGAATGGCCGTCGCGGCCGCAAACATTAGACGCGCTTGCATTCCAAGCGAATAGGTCTTGAATGGCTGATCCAGAAAATCTCCGAGTTCACAAAACGCGATGATTCCGTCCATGGCCTGCTGGTAATCAGTCCGGGAAAGTCCGTTGTATTGCAGCGAAGCTTCGACGTTCTCGCGCCCAGTGTATTCAGGATGAAATCCCAGGCCGACATTCATCAAAGCCTGGACTCCGCCGTTAACTTCAACTTCACCATGAGTCGGCGTGAAGTTTCCGCAGATCAGTTTGAGAAGTGTCGTCTTGCCCGCGCCGTTACGACCAACGATACCAATCCTATGACCGCGCGGAACTTCGAGAGAGATGTTGCTTAATGCTGCAAATTCTTTGGCTTGGGTCTTTGTCTTGAAGCCGAATCTTTGCAGCCCAAGAACGTCGATCAGCTGGTCGCCTTGGCTACCATGCAATCGGTAGATTTTGGATACATCTTGCAGGCGAATCGCGAGAGGCTCATGCATAGTCGAAGAAGACATATTTTGCTCTCTGGAAGACGGAAAACCCCAACAAAAAACTGCCTAAACCGAGCACCGCCGCTCCAAGAGCAGGAATCGCATCGGGCCAGGTGCCATAACAGATCAATTGCTGGAAGGTGAGCACAAAGTACGACAGGGGATTGAGGTAGATAATTATTTTCAGGGACTCTGGAACCATTTCCGGCGTAAAGGCAAACGGACTCAGTACAGTCACCAGCATGATGACAAGCCCGATACTGTGTTGAATATCCCGTGCCACGAGAGACAGCAGGGACAGTATCCAACCAAACCCGATGGCAAACATCAGCAGCAGTACCCAAAAAACTGGTACGAGCAGCACGGCTTGCCAGCTTGTACGACCGAGCGCGAAACCAAACAGTAAGGTGATTGCCAAACCGAAAAGCGTTGGCACATGGGCGGACAATGCAGCACGCACGGGAATCAGTTCTGCCGGAAACACTGTGTTCAAGAGCAGGCTTTTGTTGCCCGTCAACGAACCAGTTGCTGCGACCAAGGCCTGACCAAAAGCCAGAAGCGGAACCATGCCCGAGAAAACCAGAAGCGTGTAGGTGAATTCCGTCAGGCCGGACGGGCGAACCTTGAAGATAACTGTGTAGAGCCCCGCATAAATCCCGAGTTGCAAGAGAGGAAACAGGATGGCCCAAAAAACACCGAAGACCGAACCCGTGTACTGCTGGCGCACGTCATGAATAACTCCTTCGAGCATCCGTTGGCGGTAACCACCGAGGACCTGGAGCGAGCGAAAAATCCCTAGCTTCGCATTCATAGCGGCTTGCTCCGCCCAAGAGAACGCCAATTGATGAAGTCCAGCAGACCACTCTCGAGGTGAATCTCGGCAGAGAACCTGATTTCGCCTCTGGCTCGCTCGGTTGCACCCACGCGGTTCTTTACGAACTGCCTGCTGGCCGACTCGAAGCGTGCCCCCAGCTTCAGCGGATGCTTGTCGGTCAATTGCTGAGCCAGCGTGGCAATCGATGTTTTGATGCCCGTACCAACGTTGTAATACCGGTCGCTCACATCGGACTCCATGGCCAACAAGTTGGCGCGCGCACAATCCCGGACATCGACAAAGTCATAGGCCTGCGAACCATCTCCATGAACGATTGGCTGCTCGCCTTCATCCATTGCATTCAACATACGAACGATCACGCCGACATAGGCACCCTTGTCGTCCTGCCGCGGACCGTAGACATTCATGTAGCGCAAGCCAACGTACTCGAATCCCCTGCCCTTGTGAAGTTCCCGGTTATGGAGAGCACGCAACAGCATCTCCCCACAGACCTTGCTGGCACCGTAAAACTCTTGGCAGTTGAATGCATGATCCTCGTCCATGGGCTCTGCAACTGCATCTCCATAAACCGAAGCCGAAGAAGAGAAGACCAATTTCTTGACACCTGAAGCGATAACCGCCTCGATCACATTCATCGTGCCAGCCACGTTCACGTCGAACGCCGATCGCGGGTACTCGTGGCACTGGAGCAACCAGAGTGCAGCCAGGTGAAAGACACCGTCCATGTCCTCCATGGCTTTGAGAAGGGTGTCGAAATGGAGGATATCTCCCCCGTCCGCAAAGATTTCCGCGCGCGGATCGGTCAGCGCCTGCGTGAGGTTTTCTCTCTTGCCACGAGAAAAGTTGTCGTAAACGCGCACATGCGCAGCGCCACCAGCCAGAAGCTGGTCAACAACGTGGGAACCGATGAACCCGGCACCGCCAATCACAAGAAATCGGCCACCACTCACTTGCACCTTCAGGTCCTCGCCTGCGCCATCAGCTTGTCGTGCTTGGCAATGCTGCGCTTGATCAGTTCCTGATTGGCCTTGGTCCATTCGACGGTGCGGCGCAATCCTTCGCGAATGTCGACCTGCGCGGCGAAGCCAAGCTCGCGCGCAGCCTTCTCGGTGGAGGCGAAGCGCTTGCCGGAACGATCCCAGTCGCGCGCTGGCCTGAGATCCAGCGGCGCGGTATTGCCGGTGTACTCGTTGATGATTGTTGCCAACTCGAGGATGCTGGTTTCTCGCCCGGTCGCGAGGTTATAGACTCCCCCTGCGGCGCCCTTCAGCGCACAAGCCATCAATCCGCGCGCCATATCCTTGACGAAGATGAAATCACGGCTGGCATTGCCCCCGTTGTCCAGCGGCAAGGCCTCACCGTTCAAGGAGCGCCAGATGAAAGTCGGCGTCACGTTGCGCCAGACGGTGTGGACCGTGCCCCGCCACTGCCCGGCGCCGAGAATCTCGCGGGGGCCGAAGACGTTGGAGAAGCGGGCTCTTACAAACGGCAGCCTGTGCTGCTGGAAGTAATAGTTGCCGTACAACTCGCCGATGATCTTGGAAATGGAGTACGGACTGTCGTGGTAGAGGGTGACCGGCTGATCTTCCGTCGTTGCCGTCGGGGCGTCGTAGGTCTTTTCTGCTACCGCGCAGGCCGCTGCCGCGTAAACGACCTTCTTGAGGCGTTTGATTTCCTTCAGGCGGTCGAAGAGCTTGAGCGACGTGTAGGTGTTGTTGTCGTGGTCGGCAAACGGGTCGGCTATGGACGACTGGTTGCCATGGAAGCAGGCCAGGTGGAAGGCATAGTCCAGATCACCCGGAAGCCCCGCCAGGATGCGGTCATCGGTGATCGAACCGAAGACGAAACGAACGCACGAATCAGCGGGAATGTTCGAAACATCGGAGGAAATGAGGTTATCCACAACGATGATTTCGCGCGGATCCTGCGGGAGAATCTGATGCACCAAGTTGCTGCCGACAAAACCAGCGCCGCCGACCACCAGCACCTTTGCTCCTGAAAACGTTCCATCGCTCATGACTGATAACCCTGCTTACTTGGTTTGCGTTGGCGCCTTGAGATGTGAGAACACATCGGAAATGCCGTGCTTGTCGTACCAGGCCAACTGACGGTTGATAGTCTCGGCAAAGCCGACCCTGGCTTGCCATCCGAACGCCTTCAAGGTCTCTCGGGCATCGAGCGAAACCACCGGTACGTCATCGGCTGCCGGCGGGACAACCGGAACCTCCTTGCGCCCCAGGCCAAGGTAATCGGTGACCAGATCGAAAATTTCCTCGATCGAATGCGCTTCGCCGCTGGCGATGTTGTACACCCCTGTGGGCGAATCGGGCTGGATCGCGATATCCATGAACGCCAGGAAATCGGACATATCGAGAAAATCACGCGAGGTATCCGAGCAGAAACAGTTCTGGCCCGCCTTCAGGCGCTTGTAGAAGGTGGGGATCGGGCCGATCGCCAGGCGCGGGCCGGTAACGTTGGCGATGCGCAGGGACAAGGTCGGTACGCCGGAGAGCAGCATGAACTGCTCTCCGGCCGTCTTGGTGATGCCGTAACTGGTGAATGGCGCCGTCGGGTGGCTCGCCGGAATCGGCAACTGTTGCGGGCGGCCGTAGCAAAGTGCCGTCTGGAAGTTGATCAGGCGCTTGGCATCGCATGCCTTTGCCGCCCGGGCAACGTGGGCGCTGCCGATGACATTTGTCCGCGAGTCTTCAACCCAGTCGTCGGGATCCTTGTAGGCCGCAGCGGCATGGATGACGACCTCCGGCTGAAACTGCGCAAAGCACGCGTCGACCAGCGCTTGATCGACAATGCTGCCTTCCTTGACAGCCAAGCCGGGTATCTCGGGCACGACCTCGCGTTTGCCGGTAGCGAAACTGTCGATCACGAATATCTCGTGGCCCTCCGGCAACCAGTGTTCAATCAGGTTGGAGCCCAGGCAGCCGGCACCGCCGGTAATCAGGATACGCATCGGAACCCTCGCTTACTTGTTGCCTTCGAGACGCAGGTGCGTGTATTCGCCCAGCGTACCGTGCTTCTGGTAATAAGCCATGGCCGCCGAAACGGTCTCTTGCAGGGGAGTGAATTCGATCACCCCGAAATCCTCGAAGGTGCGACTGGGGTCAAGAAGGATGGAGAAGACGTCATCCGGGCCAAGTTCCTTGACTTCGGCCTTCGGCTTGCCGGGCACATCCAGCGCCGTAACGACCGCATCGTATAGTTCCTGAATGGCTACATCAGCGCCAGACGAGAAGTGGTAGGCGCCATGCCCGACGCCATCGATTGCCTTGAGGACAACCCGGGCCAGGTCCTTGACGAAAACGAAGTCGCGGCGGGCATTGGTGACGAAGCACTGCTTGCCGTCCTTCAGGCGCTGGTAGAAGATCGGCAGCGGGCCGGCGACATTGCGCGGGCCAACCACGTTGGCAAGGCGGAAGGTGACGTAGTCAACACCCGACAGTTCCAGATAGAACTCGTTCGTGGTTTTCGATATCGAGTAGCTGCTGCTGCCGGGGAAACGCGGGTGGTCGAGGCGGATCGGCTGCTGCATGGGCTTGAGGCCGTAGCAAAGTGCAGTCTGGAAGTAGATGAACCGCCCCACGCAGTGCTTTTTGGCCGCGTCGACGACATTGGCGCCACCGACGCAGTTGGTCAGCGTGTCGTTGTACCAGTCATCCGGATCCTTGTAGGAGGCGGCGGTATGGACGATGGCATCGGGCTTGAGATCGCCCACCAGTTTGTCGACAACGGCCTTGTCGGCAATCGTGTCGATAACGACGGTCAGGTTCGGGTGGTCTTCCAGATGCTCGCGCCGACCGGTGGCGAGGTTGTCGATCGCGACCACTTGGTCGCCGCGCGCGAGGAGCATTTCCACCACATGGGAACCAATTTGGCCAAGGCCGCCGGTTACGAGTACTTTTTTCATGTCCGTCCTCCGATTGCTGATGATTGATCTGAACTTTGGACGATGCGGGACACGATGTGCCGTGCCGCATTGCCATCACCGTAGGGTGATTTTGCCAAGGGCGGTAGTTTGCCTTGCATGCTGTCTTGGAAGGCCTTGTCGATTGCCATCGCAGAAGCGCCGACCAGGCGATTCCAGCCCAGATCGACCGTTTCCACCCACTCCGTTTCATCCCGCATGGTTATGCATGGAACACCATAGAAGAAGGCTTCCTTCTGCACCCCGCCGGAGTCGGTCAGGATGACCTTGGCTGCCTGCTCCAATGCGACCATATCCAGGAAGGGGACGGGGTCGACCACCTTGACGTTTCCGAGCTTCTTGTCCAGTCCGCTATCGGCAAGTAGTTTGCGGGTACGCGGGTGGATCGGAAGAACGACGGGCAAGCTCGCGGATATTTCAGCGAGGGCTGTGACGATTTCCCCGAGGCGATCCGGGTCATCGGTATTCTCGGCGCGGTGGCAGGTCGCCAGTGCGAACGCCCCTTCAACAAGGCCCAGTGAAGCAAGGGCTGCGCTCTGCTTCCTGGCTCGCTCGCGATAAAACAAGGCGACGTCGAACATCACGTCACCGACGCTTTCCACGCCCGCAGAGACTCCCTCGTTGGCCAGATTGGCTACGGCCGCAGAGGTCGGGCAGAACAGCAGCGTCGAGAGGCGGTCGGCAACGATCCGGTTAATCTCTTCCGGCATGCGCATGTTGAAGGAACGGAGCCCGGCTTCTACATGTGCGACGGGGATGTGCAGCTTCGCGGCGGCTAGCGCGCCGGCGAGAGTCGAGTTGGTGTCACCGTAGATAAGCACCCAGTCCGGCTTTTCTTCGAGGAGAACCCTCTCCACCGCCTCCAGCATGCGACCGGTCATGGCACCGTGATGCCCGCCGGATATCTCCAGGTTGTATTTCGGGTGGGGGATGTCCAGTTCTTCGAAGAAGACCGTGGACATGTTGTCATCGTAATGCTGGCCAGTATGAACCAGGATTTCAGTCACCCGGTCGGCGAATTCGTTGCGCAGGCACCGGGAAACGGCTGCCGCCTTGATGAACTGGGGCCGGGCGCCAACGATGGTGACGATTTTGATCACTTGTTTAGTGCCTCGATCATCAGCACGACGATTTGGTCCTGCTCCCGCTGCGAGAGATCGGCGCTCATCGGTAGGCTCATGACCCTGCCGGCCATGGCATCCGACGACGAGACATTACTGCTGATCCTGCTCAGCGCCTGATAGGCCGACTGACGATTCAGCGGAATGGGGTAATGCACTGCCGTCGGCACCCCTGCCGTCTTGAGTTTTTCCTGAACCTGTTCGCGGTTCTCGACGAAGACGGTGTATTGCGCGAAGACACTGGTCCGGTCAGGACGCTGAGTAACCGTCGGCACCTTGCCGGCAAACAGTTCGTTATAGCGTGCACCGATTCTAAGGCGCTGTTCGACTTCCCACTCGAAGCGCTCCAGCTTGCCCAGTACCACGGCACACTGCAGGGTATCCATGCGGCCACCGACGCCTATGCGGGTGTGCACGTAACGCCTTTCCTGGCCGTGCACACGGATCTCGCGCATGGCCTTGGCCAGCTTGTCGTCACTGGTGAAGATTGCCCCGCCATCGCCATAGCAGCCGAGCGGCTTGCTCGGAAAGAAACTGGTGCAACCGATGGTGGATAGATTGCAGCTCTTTCGGCCCTTGTACTCGGCGCCAAAGCTCTGGGCGGCATCCTCGATGACCGTCAGGCCGTGCCTGTCGGCGATGGCGTTGATTTCGTCCATATCCGCCGGTTGGCCATAGAGGCTGACCGGCATGATGGCGCGGGTCCTGGGGGTGATTGCGACTTCGATCTTCCTGGCGTCGATGTTGCAGGTATCCGCTTCGATATCGACGAAAACTGGCGTGGCGCCGAGCAAGGCGATGACTTCGGCGGTGGCAACGAAGGTGAACGGAGTGGTGATGATTTCGTCGCCCGGCTTGACATCGATGGCCATCAGGGAAATAAGCAGAGCCTCGGTACCGGAGGCGACCGTAATGCAGTGTTTCGCCCCCGTGTATTCGGCCAGCTTGCCTTCCAGTTCAGCCACTTCGGGGCCCATGATGTACTGGCCGTGGTGGAGTACGCGATGGACGTTGCGCTCCAGTTGCGGGCGCAAATTGTCCTGCTGCCCGGCCAGATCGATAAAGCTTAGGGGTTTCGCCTGCTGTGGAGCCTGGAGGTATTGCTGCGGAGTGATGGTGTGCTGCGGGTAGCGTTCGCACAGCTTGCCGTCACGTGTCAGAAGCTTGATGCTGTCCGCCGTAAAGCGTGAAAGCGCACGGACAAGTTGCTCGTCCTCAGGATCCTGGCTGTCAAACACATTGCCTTCTCCCGCTAAAGAGGCAAGCCAGTGTTTATCCTGCGCGAATACTTTCAACGCGCGCCGGGCGAGAGCGGCGCAGTGACGTTTGTCGATCTGCGTATTTTGAGCTTCCGCTTTGCGCATTACCTCTCGTACCATGTTGAATTCCATGGTTTGCACGCTGCCTGCATAGAGCCAAAGTTTTGCGCCTTGATCTTTGCAATGTTGCAGGGCTGCCGCTGAAATTGGCGCAAAGGGCATGCGATTAGCGCATACGTCAAGCACGATATTGACATCGATGAGTAAGTCCATGGCTTTAAACCGGGCGCCCCTGTTCTTTGCGAATTTGTGCCCGAAGGTCAATGGCCTCCAGGCGCTCTTGGTACTCTGCGCCTAATTCCGGCAAATCGGCATCGGGTGGCAACGGCGCATTGAGAATGGATTTGTACTGTTCAAGCATGGCCTGGCCCCGCGAGATGGTTTCCGTGGGCAAATTGTATTGAGGTATTTGCGAATCTATTTCATCATCCGGCACATCGACGATCACGCGAACATAGTCATGCTTGAGGCGTAACGGTTGCGTGAATTCAATGCGACCGTGGCTATAGATGGCTTCAACTTGCATGATCCGTCCTTTGCATGAATGCGGGTGCTATCTTGAACTGCATTGCTTACGCCATTAGCGAGACTGGCCCTTGCCGCGCAAGGCTTCCGAGTCCCAAGGCGCTGTTTAGCCAGCCCTTCAGGTCGATTAACTGGATTTCCGTGGCTTCTCTCAATGCCGTGATTTCATGACGATTGCTGCGGCGAGGGCTCGCGAGGTGGTCCACTTGCCGCCGAAGACATTGATCAGCCTGCCCTGACGTTCGATGACCGATTCCCGACTGGCTGAAGAGAAATCGGATTTGCTCGCGACGATCGGACGGATGCCGGCAAAGCTGCTAATTATATCCTGACGCGACATCCCTCTACTAAAGCAACGGTTGTAGTTGGCGATGAGATAGTCGATTTCCTCGTTGCTCGGCGCGCAATGATCGGGGTCGGCCTGACTGACTTCAGTGGTGCCCAGCAGGGTGTTTTCCCCGTGTGGGAGAACGAACAGGATGCGTTTTTCGCCGGGTACCTGCAGAACGCAACCCTGCTCGCGCTTGCCGGGCACGACGATATGGCTGCCGCGGATGAGCTCAAGCCGGTAGGCGCTGGTCACGCCTGACCTGGCGAGTAATCTCTCCGCCCAGGGGCCAGCCACATTGACGACACGGTCGTAACAGGCTTCGGATCCGTCCGTAGAAACTTCTCCCGTTGCGGGGTCGACCTTGAGAACGGGGGTCCATTCGTGGATTCTGGTACCCGATTCCCTGGCTCTTTCTGCGGCCCACAAGCCGAGTTGGTAGTCATCCATTCGGGCATCCCAGTATGCGTAGGCACCCAACAACTGGTCGCGTTTCAAGCCAGGAAAGCGTTCGGCAACCGCGTCGGCACTGTACCAGCGGCCACGCGGGAACCCGGATCCCGTTGCCAGCAGATCGTAGAGCCTGATCCCCGCCCCGACCAGCCACTTCGCTCGCTCACCGTTGCGGTAGATCGGGATCAGCAACTCGAGTGGCCGAGTCAGCTGCGGCGCCTGCCTGATCCACCAGGAGCGCTCCTGCAGCGCCTCGCGAACCAGCCTCAGATGACCATGTTCGAGGTAGCGCAAGCCGCCATGCAACATCTTGCTGGAGGAGCGGCTGGTGGCGGACATCAACTGGCCTTTCTCGTACAGATCAACGGCTTCACCGCTTCGGGCAAAGGCCCAGGCGGTCATGACACCGTTGATTCCACCGCCAATGACTGCAACCTTCATTCAACCGCCAGTGTCGTCCCCGTCAGTTTGTAGGTCTTCCCCGTCACCGGGCATCGTGCGACCCCTTCTCCCTCTAGGGGCAGCCCAAGACGTTCCCCATGCTCACTTATCCAGCCGATCTGCCTGGCTGGCACACCGGCCATCAGTGCATAGGGCTTGACGTCACGATTGATCACCGCACCAGCGGCGACAAAGGCGAAATCGCCAACCGTTACACCGCAGACAATCGTACTGTTCGCCCCAAGCGTTGCGCCCCGCTTGATCGTCGTCTGGCGATACTCATCCTTGCGCGTGACCGCCGACCGCGGGTTGTAGACGTTGGTGAAGACCATGCTCGGGCCACAGAAAACGTCGTCCTCGATATGCACGGCATCGTAGATGGAGACGTTGTTCTGCACCTTGACGTTGTTGCCGATGGTCACGTCATTGCCGACGAAGACGTTCTGGCCGAAGGAACAGCCTTCCCCGATCCTGGCTCCGGCGCAAATGTGGGCGAAGTGCCAGACACGGCTGCCGTCGCCGATTTGAGCGCCCTGATCGACGATCGCAGATGGATGGATGGTCACCGTCATGATCAGTAATCCAGGGGCAACGCAATACGCTTGCCGTCACGAGCAGCAAGGTAGGCGGCAATCAGTGTTTCGAGCGACTTGAGACCTTCACGGCCATCGGTCTCCGGCTCTGCTTCGCCGCGCATGACCTTGATTACGTTGTCGTAATACAGAGGATGGCCGAAGCCATAGACCGATGTTGTCTCGTAATTGGCTGCCGAAATTTTTTCGTCTTCCGGCAGTTTCTCGGCGAATTCCCAATGCTGGATTTCGTTGACCGCGACGCCGCCGATACGCACCGTACCTTTCTCACCCAGAATCGTGATGCTGCCTTCAAGATTCTTCGGGTAAGTCAGCATGGTGACGTTCATCGAACCGAGCGCCCCAGAGCGCCAGCGAATGCTCAAGACGCCGCTATCCTCGACCTGGATATCCCGCTCCAGCGTGGCTGTATAGGCCTGGATGCTCTCGATGGGACCGATCAACCAGTCGAGCAGGTCGACGTAGTGGCTTGCCTGGTTCATGAAGGCGCCGCCGTCGTACTCCCATGTGCCGCGCCACTTTGCGCTGTCGTAGTATTCCTGCGGTCGGGTCCAGAAGACGTTGATATTGACCATGTAGATGCGACCGAAGCGCTTCTGCTCGACCGCGCGCTTGAGAAGTTGCAACGTGGCATTGCGGCGGTTCTGCTTGACGACGAACATCCTCACCCCGGCTTCGTCGCAGGCCTTGACCATGCGCAAGCCATCGTGCCAACGTGTCGCCATCGGTTTTTCAGTCATGACATGACGACCGGACTCGGCGATTTCTACTGACTGTTGTGGATGCAGACCGCTGGGTGTCGCCAACACGACCATATCGGCAGTACTTGTCTTCAGCATTTCAGTCAGGCTTGAGTGCCCCTTCGCCGCCGTGCGCTTGACGGCCTTGTCGAGCGCCATCGGCTCGACATCGCAGACGTCTACGATTTCAACGCGGTCCGCGTGTTGTTCCATGGCGCCAAAGTGGTTGGCGGAAATTCGTCCGCAGCCAACGAGGGCCAGGCGAATCTTGCGATCGGTGATGACGGGATAGTTGCGCATAGTATTCGCTGGTATCCAAAGACTAAGGTTGGAAGGCGGTGAAACCAGCCGCTGCTGCCTTGTAGCGGCCATGCATGCACTTCATGTTGCCGAGCGCAGGCGTTCTGCCCACGGGCAAGTCGGCGAGAGTTTTTGCTCGCAGCCGCTCTTCAACGAGCGAATCAGCGGGATTTTGCAGATTCATCTCGTCCAGGCGGATTTCGTGTTCCTGCCCCATCTCATCGGAACCGGCACATGGGCGAGGCGCCGTGACCTCGCCGCTCTCCCAGTTGCCAGTTCAGAGATGCTGCCCATGGAGCGGACCCTCGTAAAGACGCAATTTTAGCGTAGACGCCTCGATTTTTCCGAATGGATGGAGAGGAAAGGCAACGGCCCTACGGGTCGCGCCGCCGTCTGGATGGCCTTTGTGCGCTGACCCGACATCGGCACCCAGGTTGACTGACTGCCACATCATTCGGCGACCACCACCACCCCACCACGCCTGCGATCACCAGCGCCGGACAGGTGGCCGTCGCTGCTGGCGACGCAGTTGACGCCGCCAAAGAACATGCTCGCCGAGTCGAAGCGGGTTGCACCTGGCCAGGCGGTCTGCAGGGCATCGGCCGCTCCGGCCGCGAGGCCGACACTTTCGAACCACAGCTTCCTGCCTTCGACATGCAGGCGGGCGGCGTTGACCGCCTCGTCGAGCGGACGCCGATAGAGCAGCAGATTGAGCAGGGCCTGCAGGATTGCGCTGCGGATCCTGTTCGAACCGCCGCTGCCGAGAGCGAAGCACGGCCGATCGCCGGCGAGGACGATGGTCGGTGACATCATCGTGCTCATCCAGCTTCCCGGCGCCAGTCGATGGAAGCCGGCCGGGTTGATGTCGTCCTCGCCGAGAAAGTTGTTGACGTGGATCCCGAACCCCGGAAGTGCATGGCCACAACCTTCGCCGTTGCTGGTGGTCATCGCCGCTGCCATGCCTTGGGCATCGATCACCGAGATGTGCGTCGTCGCCCCGAGGGCGTTTTCGGTCTGCAGCGAGCGAGCGCGTCCGACCCACGCCGGGAGAGCGTCACCGGCCAGCAACGAGCGGATTGCCCCCGGGTCGGTGCGCAGCAGTTCGTCGTAGCCCGTCTGGCGGAAGTCTGATACGGTTGCCAGGACCGCTGCCAGCGCCAGCTGGTGCTCGCGTGACAGGAACTCCTCGTCGCCGAGACCAAGGCCCTCGGCGATACGCATGCCGACGCCGATCAGGCCGCCCCCCGCGGCGGGCGGCGGGTTGGTCAGAACGGTGTGGGCGCCGAAGGGGACGCGCAGCGGCTCACGCACCACCGGGGCGTAGGCGGCGACATCCTGAGCCGTGATCAGGCCGCCGTGGGGCGGGCCGAAGTGGTCGACCAACGATGCCCAGTACTTCGCTACCTGCGTGTCGGGATCGTCTTCACCAAGGGCGTGCAGGAAGTCGCCAAGTTCCGGGTTGGCCAGGCGATCGCCGGCTTTCGGCAGCTGTCCACCAGGAAGGAAGAGGCGTGCCACGGTGGGCGAGTGTCTGGTGATCGGGGCGATCAGGCCGGCAATCATCGCGATCTGAGGACTGACCCTGAAGCCGTCGCGTGCCCAGGCTGCCGCCGGTGCCACGACCTCGCGCAGCGGCCGGCGGCCGGCGCGACGATGCAGGGCCAGGAGGCCGACAAGTTCGCCGGGAATTGCCGCTGCCGCTTTGCCGATGTGAAAGACCTGTGTGGTCTGTCCAAAATCGACGGTGATCGGCGCAAAGTCCAGATTCGGCTGCGTGGCCAGTCCGCGCCCCGGCGCCGCGGCAAAGAAATCAAGCACTTCGTAGCCATCGTCGGCATCGCCCCAGAGGCAGACGCCACCGCCGCCAAGCGATGTCAGCGGGAGTTCGGTCACTGTCGCCGCGAGCTTGGCAGCGACGATCGCGTCGATCGCGTTGCCGCCGCGGCGCAGCAGGCGCGCGCCGGCAACCGCCGTATGCGGCTCCGATGCCGCGATCACCCCACGTAGGCTGCTCATTCGCGGAGAATACGCGATGGCGCGGCGATCGGGAAGCCGGCCTGAAGACTGAAGTACGGGCACTGCCTTCCTGTCTGACCGAGTCACAGCGCAGCCACAAAATTGCGGGCGAGGGCGGCACTCAATGTCCTTGCTTCCACTAGAATGGGCGCTTTGCCAGACTGCGACCAGCAATCATGATCCGCACCCGTTTTGCGCCTTCGCCAACCGGTTTCCTGCATATCGGTGGTGCGCGCACCGCCCTGTTCTCCTGGGCTTACGCCCGCCGCCACTCCGGTTGCTTTGTGCTGCGCATCGAGGATACCGACCTTGTCCGGTCAACGCCGGAAGCCGTGCAGGCGATTCTGGACGGCATGCGCTGGCTGGGCCTCAGCCACGACGAGGGGCCCTTCTACCAGACGCAGCGCATGCCTCGCTATCGCGCCGTGATCGAGGACATGCTTGCCGCTGGTAGTGCCTACCGCTGCTACATGACGCCAGACGAACTGGAGCGTCTGCGCGAGGAGCAGCGTAGCGGGGGTCTCAAGCCACGTTATGACGGCCGCTGGCGGCCGGAGCCGGGCAAGACGCTGCCGATCCCGCCAGCGGGTGTGCCGCCGGTCGTTCGTTTCAGAAATCCGGCTACTGGCGTCGTGGCCTGGGATGACCTCGTCAAGGGTCGTATCGAAATCGCCAACAGCGAGCTCGACGACCTGGTCATCGCGCGCGCCGATGGCACGCCCACCTACAATTTCTGCGTGGTTGTCGATGATTGGGAAATGGGCATCACCCATGTCATCCGCGGCGACGACCACGTCAACAACACGCCTCGCCAGATCAACATTCTCCGGGCCCTCGGCGCACAGGTGCCGCTCTATGCCCACCTGTCGATGATTCTTGGCGACGATGGGCAGAAGCTGTCGAAGCGTCATGGCGCGGTCAGCGTCATGCAGTACGACGATGACGGTTACCTGCCGGAAGCCGTGCTCAACTATCTCGGGCGCCTGGGCTGGTCGCATGGCGATGACGAGATTTTCTCGATGCAGCAATTCTGCGCCTGGTTCGATCTCGACCATATCACCCCGTCGGCGGCCCAGTTCAACAGCGAAAAGCTGAACTGGCTCAATGCGCACTACCTCAAGCGTGCTGACACGGCGCGACTCGCCACGCTCGTGCAGCCACGACTTGAGGCACGTGGCGTGACGGTCACGGCCGCACCGTCGCTCGTGGCAATCGTCGATCTGCACAAGGAGCGTGTCGCAACCCTCAACGAGCTGGCCGACCTCGCGCAAACGTTCTATATCGATCCGCGGCCGAAAGCGGAACTCATGGCCAAGCACCTGACCCCTGAGGCGTTGCCGCTGCTGGCTGATTTCGTCGCCCGCTTGCCGGATATCCCCTGGGAGGTGGCCGCCATCGGCACCCTGATCAAGGAATGCGTCACCCGACACGGTCTGAAGATGCCCAGACTCGCGATGCCACTCCGTGTGCTGCTGACTGGTCTGGAGCAGACGCCAGCGGTCGATGCCCTGATGGCCGTTTTTCCTCTTGAGACGGTTCTTCGGCGACTGGCCGTTGCCAGGGAGGCGACCCTTCCCCAGTCCGTCCTCCGCTGACGCGGGTTCGGTGGACCACCGGGTGACGAAGTTCAAGCCGCGCGTGGCGCTTTACAGCGGGAGTGCTACTCCCTATAATCCCGTCTTCTTTCGCGGGGGTATAGCTCAGCTGGGAGAGCGCTTGCATGGCATGCAAGAGGTCCGCAGTTCGATCCTGCGTACCTCCACCAAACGCCGAAAGAAAAAAGTTCCGGGTCCCCATCGTCTAGAGGCCCAGGACACTACCCTTTCACGGTAGGTACCGGGGTTCGAATCCCCGTGGGGACGCCACTTACGGCAGCAACGGCTCACTTGAGAAAGTTGAGCCGTTTTGTTTTGGGCAGACGCCAGGACGCGTTCAGCGGGTCACTCCGGTTGGCGGGAATCGATGCTGATAGTCACCGGCCCGTCGTTGACCAGGTGGACCCGCATCTCGGCACCGAAAACGCCAGTCTGCACGTGGCGCCCGAGGGCGCTTTCAAGCTGCCCGACAAAGCGTTCGAACAATGGTTGGGCGAGTTCTGGTGGTGCGGCGCGGCTCCAGGAGGGACGATTGCCTTTCCTGGTCGACGCGAAGAGCGTGAACTGGCTGACTGCCAGGATCTCTCCTTCAGTGTCGCTGACGCAGCGGTTCATGACGCCTCCGGCATCGGGAAATATGCGCAGCCGGACAAGCTTGGCCGCGGTCCACGAGAGATCGTGGTCAATGTCGCTGGCTTCGAAGCCGGCCAGGATCAAGAGCCCCGGGCCGATCTTGCCCATCACCTGGCCGGCAACCTCAACCCGCGCCGAGGTGACCCGCTGCACGACTACCCTCATGACGGTTCAGACTCCTTGCAGACGGCCTTTGTCGCCGGCCGGCAGCCAGTGCACCGGGGAACTCAAGGGCTCCGGCTGCAGCGTCACATGCGTGATGCCCTGCTCAGCGAGCAGATGCCGACCGGCGGCGAGGACCGTCGGCCATTGTTCCAGCGATTCGACGATGAGGTGCGCCGAAAGGGCAACCCGTTTCGATGACAAGGTCCAGATGTGCAGATCATGTACCGAGGCGACGCCCGGCAGGCTGGCCAGCGCCCGGCCGACCTGTTCGCTAGACAGGCTGGGCGGCACACCTTCCATCAGCGCCTGCAGGACTTCGCGCAGCAGACGCAGACTCGAAGCCAGCATCAGCGCGCAGATCAACAGCGAGAGCACGGGGTCAGCCGTCACCCAGCCGGTCCACATGACGATCGCGCCGGAGACCAGCGCAGCAACCGAACCGAGCAGATCCCCGAGCACGTGCAGCAGGGCGCCGCGGGTATTCATCGTCTGCTCGCCGTGCATCAGCAGCCAGGCAACAGCGATGTTGAGGGCCAGGCCAAGCGCCGCCACCAGGGTCACCGCTTCGCCATTGACCGCCGTAGGTTCGAGGATCCGACCGACGGCGGCGACCGAGATGCCGACCACGACCAGCACCATGAAGAGGACATTGAGCAGCGCCGCCAGCGTCTCGACGCGGCCATAACCGTAAGTGTGACGTCGGGTCGGCGGACGTTGCGAGAGCCAGGCGGCAAAAGCCGCCAGGGCGAGCGAGGCACTGTCGGTGACCATATGCCCGGCATCACCGAGGAGCGCCAGCGAGCCTGCCCAGAAGCCGGTCACCGCCTCGACCCCGGCAAAGCCGAGCGTCAGGAGCAGGGCCCAGAGCAGGCGTGGACCGGCATCGGCATGCTGATGATCGGCATGGTCATCATGCTGGCCGTGTTCGTGGCGGTGTTGATCGCTCATGGTGCGCGCATTCTACCCGAGATCGATGTTGCGTTCGCTCAGGGATGCGGGCGAAAGACGGCACCACTCAGTACGCCGCGCACCGTTCCTGTCAGAGTCACAAGCCAGAGAATCAACAACAGACCCCAGCAGGCGATCCCGACCCATTCCACCCCCGGCAGACCGGACGCGCGCCCGAGTCGGAAGCTGGCCGAGACGAAGGCGCCGAGCGGGAAGATGAAGCCCCACCAGGAAAGCGCAAACGGCAGCATTCCCCGACGCTGAGCTGCCGCCGTCAGCAGGGTGGCCATCACCACCCACCAGGCGCCAAAGCCCCAGAACAGCAAACCCGGGAAGAGCAGCGTGCCGGTCGATATCGCGATCGGCAACTGCTCGGCCAGATTGAGAAGGCTGACCGGAATGACCGCAACTGGTGCCAGATGGATCCATACCGTCGGCGTCAGGATGCCGAACGCCGGCTTCACCAGATACTTTCGCTGCAAGGTCATTGCCAGCAGACCAAGGTACATCAGCGTACCGGCACCGAGAGCAACGACATTGACCAGTAGCGCCAGATCGCGTACGCCACCCGTCAGATGGCCGACCAGCGGGCCACCGGCAATCGGGATGACGACCAGGCCAACTGCCGGAATGAACTTGGCCGGCGTCACATGTTCCAGTCCAACGTGCTCACCATTGAACATCGCGTAGAGCACGGCGAAGCCAAGAGTGAAGGTGAGCGCCGCACCCGGCCACCAGAACCACAGTGCCAGGTTTGTCTGCGCGCCAAAGGCCATGAATTGCGCGGCGATGACCAGCATGGCAATCGAAAAGGTTGGATAGAAACTCGCCTGCACCGGATGTTGCAGTGTTGCCAGCGCCGCCCGGGGATGAATGACCCAGCGTGCCAGCCACGGCACTCCCAACGCCGAGAACAGCAGCAGGTTGAAGTAATGCAGACCCCAGGCGAGCGCTTCGAGGATCGGCCAGTGTGCGGCAAGGGCAAGCGTCGTGAGGCTCAGGACACCGCTCCCCATGACCGAGGCGAACCACCCGGGAGAAAAGTTGCGGACGATTTCGGAGAAGCTCAGGGGCGGCAACGGGGCAGTGGACATGCGATGGCGTCCTGGTGCATTAGCAAAGGCTGATTATCCTCCAGGATCCGCTTCTTTGCTGCGTTATGAATGAACGGGAAAAAATACCCCTGCCGTGCCATGGTCAGTATTGCTATCATCACATGAGCCTGATTCTCCGGAGAGAGATCGGCTGGCTGGTTGGCTCAGGAGCGCGCGCTATGCGCTGACGATATCTCGCAACCGCTCGCTACTGGCCAGCCCAAAATGCAGGAGGGAGAAGTCCATGGCAAGCCATCGTGAGAGTCGCAGCATTGCACTGCCACCTGAATGGCTGTTCGATATCGTTGCCGATGTCGAGCGTTATCCGGAATTCCTGCCGCTGATGCGCGAAGCGAGGATCGTCGGCCGTCACCAGGACACTTACCAGACCGAGCAGAGTCTGGCGCTGGGAATGCTGATGCATCGTTTCCGCACGCAGACCGAACTGGTCCGCCCACACGCGATCACGGTCATTTCCGACGATCGCTCCTTCTGCCGGTTCGACATCCACTGGGCTTTCTCACCGCTGGGCGACGACCACTGTCACGTCGATTTCGCGCTCGATTGCGCCACTCGCTCGTTGTTCCTGAGGCCGGTCATCGACATGCTGGTCCTGCCGATGGCCACCAGTATGGTCGCTGCCTTTGAGGCCAGGGCGCACGCGCTGGCTGCGAAGGCAGGCGTTGCGGACTCGGTTCGGAAGCCGACGGTGGCTTCGTTCGATCCGGACTTGCCCGAGGGCGGACCGGGTGGCCTTTAGCCGCCAAGCAGTCACGACTCCCGTGTCAGCGAACGGCTCTGTGCCATGCAGCTAACCTCGCGATGCCCACGGGCCAGTCACGGGTTGACACCGGGCGTCGGAGCGACAGGCACGGCAGCCAGTTCCGCCGGGGAGGCATCGGCCAGGGTCGATGGTCAGTGGCTACCCGGTACAGGGCGTGAATTCTGACGGTTCTGAGACCGTGGCCGGTTAAAATGCGAGGCTTGTCGAATCAAGGATTGCACCGTGAGCCAGGAGCCAACCAGTAGTGCGTCAAATTCATCCGCACTTGCCAGTACCCACTTCATCCGTAACATCATCGAAGGCGATCTCGCCGCCGACAGGCACGCGCTGCGCAGATGGTCCGGTCGCCCGGGCCCGGCGGCGCAGCAACTCGCCGGTGCGCTTGACCCGGCACGGATCCGTACGCGTTTTCCACCCGAGCCGAATGGCTACCTGCACTTCGGCCATGCCAAATCGATCTGCCTGAACTTCGGGCTGGCGCAGGATTACGGTGGTCGCTGCCACCTTCGTTTCGATGATACCAATCCGGAGAAGGAAGAACAGGAATACGTCGACTCGATCATAGATTCCGTGCGCTGGCTCGGCTTCTCGTGGGATGGCCCGGGCTCGGGCGGGGCGGGGGAGAGTGAGTGCAACCTCTACTTCGCCTCGAACTATTTCGACTGGATGGTCCAGTTTGCCGAATACCTGATTGCCAGCGGGCACGCCTACGTCGATAGCCAGAGCGCCGAAGTGATGCGAGCCACGCGCGGCACGCTCACTGACACCGGAACCGACTCACCGTTTCGCCAGCGTGGCGTCGAGGAGAACATGGATCTCTTCAAACGCATGCAGCAGGGCGAGTTTCCGGATGGCGCGCACGTCCTGCGCGCGAAGATCGACATGGCGTCGGCGAACATCAACCTGCGTGATCCGGCGATCTATCGCATCCGCCATGCCAGCCATCACAACACCGGCGATCGGTGGTGCGTTTATCCCATGTACACCTATGCTCACCCGATCGAAGACGCGCTTGAGAACATCACCCACTCGATCTGCACGCTCGAATTCGCCGACCAGCGGCCGTTTTACGACTGGCTGCTCGAGCGCCTCGCCGAAGGCGGTCTGTTGCAGCGCCCGCTACCGCAGCAGATCGAGTTCTCCCGCCTCAATCTGACCTATATCGTGCTCTCGAAGCGCAAGCTGATCCAACTCGTCGAGGAAAAGCACGTCGCCGGTTGGGATGACCCGCGTCTGCCGACGCTTGTCGGCGCGCGTCGCCGTGGTTACCCGGCCGAAGGTTTCCGCCTCTTCGCCGAGCGAGTCGGGGTATCAAGGTCCGATTCCCTGATCGAGTATACGCAACTAGAAGACACCATGCGCGAAGTGCTCAACGACTCCGCCGAGCGCCGCGTCGCCGTGCTGGACCCGCTGCGGCTGATCATCGACAACTACCCGGCCGGCCAGAGCGAAGACTGCTTCGCTCCCAACCATCCGCTCAAGCCCGAGACAGGCAAGCGCGCGATGCCCTTTGGCCGGGAGCTGTGGATCGAGCGTGAAGACTTCATGGAGCACCCGAGCAAGGGCTACCATCGCCTTTACCCGGGCAACATGGCGCGCCTGCGCTACGGCTATGTTGTCCGCTGTACCGGTTGCGAGCGTGACGAGAGTGGCGCCGTCAGCGCCGTACACTGCGAGTACCTGCCCGACTCGAAGAGTGGTACGGCAGGCGCCGACGGCTACAAGGTCAAAGGCAATCTGCACTGGGTTTCAGTTGCCGACGCCTGTCTGGCCGAGGTGAGGCTATACGATCGTCTGTTCGTCGTTCCGTCTCCCGGCGCCAGGCGTGAAGACGATCCCGAAGGCGTCGAGCGCGACTTCCTCGCCGACCTCAACCCGGACAGTATCCGCGTCATCCATGCCTGGCTCGAGCCTGCCCTGAAGAATGCCCGCGCGGAAGAGCGTTTCCAATTTGAACGTCACGGTTATTTTGTGGCCGATCGCGTCGACTCGACGGAAGGCGCGCCGGTATTCAACCGGACGGTGACGCTCAGGGATTCCTGGTCGGCACGACCCGGTCAGCGGCAATGAAGTGCAGTGCGGCTGCGGCCGGCTGATCGAGAAAACCGGCTGCCGGCGCCAGCGACCGCGACGCCGGACCTGGCGGCTCCACTACGCCAACAGTTCCAGCACTTTCTCTGGCGGCCGTCCGAGCACCGCCCTGTCGCCGCGCACGACAATCGGACGCTCGATCAGGATCGGGTGCGCGACCAGCGCGTCCAGCCATTCCTCGTTGCTCAGGGTGCGTCCCGCGTAGTACTCCCTGAACACGGATTCGCCGCGGCGCACGAGTTCATGCGCCTGCATGCCGAGCTTGCTCAGCAATGCGCGTAGCTCTTCACGGCTCGGTGGGATGGTCAGGTAGTCGATGATCTCGGCAGGAACACCGCTTTCGGCGATCAGCTGGCAAGCGGCTCGGCTCTTCGAGCAGCGCTTGTTGTGATAGATGCGAATGGGCATATCAGTCATCTGGTTCTCCCGGGCAAGAGTTGATCGGCAACTCGCAGCCCTTCAGTGTTGTGCTTAACGCCACAAGCTCAACGGCGGGTCGGCAATGATCGCACGCAGGATGTCGCTGCGCGAGACGAAGCCGACCAGGGCCTCCGTTTCGTTGACGATCGGTACGCCATCGACCTGATGCTGGAGCATCACTTGCGCAATGCGCCGGATGTCGGTGACCGGGTCGGCGGTGACGACCGGTGTGCTCATGACGTCGCTGACCCTTTTGGTCAGCACATCGCGAACTCGCCCCTCGTCGACGTTGAGCACGGTCAGCAAATCCCGCTCGCTGACGATGCCAACCAGGCGGTAGCCCGGGTCGAGCACTGGCGCCTGATGAATGCGCTGTCCGAGGAGGACTCGCCAGGCCCGTTCGACCGCGTCATCGCTGGCCACCGAGACCACCTGGCGCTGCATGATCTGGTAGGCATGGTAGAGCGGACCACGATCATGATCCGCGCGCAGCATCTCGCGGTAGGCGCCGATAGCCTGCGCAGTCGGGGCGCTGGATGGGAGTGGCTGCTCTTCCCCGGCGATTGGTTGGACAGCGGTGCTGGGGAAGACCCCTGGGACCTCACTGAGTCTTTCGAAAGTGCCGCGGAAGATGGGACCACTCAAGCCATATACTGAAAACACGCTTCACTCCTCATTTTGCGTTGCCCAAGCAGCGAAACCCCGCTCGGGGGCCGTCCCGTCAAGGTACCTCATTCTGCGCGCAAGGCTTCGACCGCGTCCAGCCGTGCGGCGCGTGTGGCGGGCAGCACCCCGGCCAGCAGGCCGATCGCAATTGCGATGCCTTCGGCCAGAGCGACGAAACTGAGTGGGGTGTGCACCGGCAGAGCTGGTACCAGCAGATGGATCAGTTGTGCGAGACCGATGCCGAGCAGCAGGCCCAGCAGCCCGCCAAGCGCCGAGAGGGCGACGGCTTCGCCAAGAAAGAGACCGAGAATGGTGCGGCGCGGTGCGCCAAGCGCGACCAGCAGGCCAATCTCGCCGGTCCGTTCGGCGACGGCGATGGTCATGATGGTGACAATGCCGACGCCGCCGACCAGCAGCGAAATGCTGCCGAGTGCGCCAACCGCCATGGTCAGGACATCGAGGATGTTCGACAGCGTGCGCAGCATGTCTTCCTGCGTGGTGATGGTGAAATCCTCACGCCCGTGGCGCGCCTTGAGCGTTGCCTTGACCAGGGCACTGACGCCGGCGGCAGGGACGCCTTCCTCGTACGACAGATCAATTTTCATGATGCCGTCGCGGTTGTAGAGTTCGAGCGCGCGGGCGGTTGGGATGTAGGCGGCGTCGTCGAGATCGATGCCAAGAAACTGGCCCTTTGCTTCGAGGACCCCGATGACGCGAAACTGCAGACCACCGACGCGCATCCGCGCACCCAGCGGATTGTCAGTCCCGAACAACTCTTCCTTGAGTTTCGCACCGAGAACGACGAAGGCGCGCGAGTTGTCAGCGTCCTCGGGTGGCAGGAACTGGCCGCTGCGGACCCGTATGCTGAATACCTTGAGCATGTCTGCGCTGACTCCGTTGACCGTCGTGCGCCGCAGTCGGCCATTGGCATTCACCTCGGTATTGCCCCAGACGGTTGCCGTCATGCCGGTAATGTGCGGCAGATGCGAGAGTGCGCGGGCGTCTTCGAGCGTTAGCGGCCGTACCGAAGTCGGGATGCCGGTCGGCGAGTGGCCGGAGGTCTTGGTCTTGCCCGGTGCGATGCTGATGACATTGGTGCCGAATTGGGTGAACTCGGCGAGGACGAAGCGGTGGATGCCTTCGCCGATCGAAGTCAGCAGGATTACCGCGGCGATGCCGACGGCGATTCCAAGCAGAGTCAGAAAGCTGCGCAAGCGGTGCGCGGTGATCGCGCGCAGAGCGAGTTGCAACGAGTCACGCGTGCGGATCATCGCATGCAGCTCCCGCGCTCAGCGTCTAGACAGGGATTGCACGGGATCAAGCCTCGCCGCTCGCCGCGCCGGCAGGACGCCGAAGAGGATGCCGGTGGTCAGCGCCGTGCCCAGCCCAGCGAGTACTGCCCAGTCCGGTGGAAAGGCCGGAAAGGCCGGGTAGAGCTGACGGATGATTGCTGCGCCGGCCTGGCCCAGCGCGAAGCCGACTAGGGCGCCGGCCACCGACAGCATCGCTGCCTCGGTCAGAAAAGCGTTGCGGATGGTTGCGCCAGTCGCGCCGAGTGCTTTGAGTAGGCCGATTTCAGCTGTCCGCTGGGTCACCGAGACGAGCATCACGTTCATCACCAGGATGCCAGCGACGGCGAGGCTGATGGCGGCGATGCCGGCAACCGCGAGAGTCATGGTGCCGAGCAGGCGGTCGAAGGTGGCGAGGACAGCGTCCTGCGTAATGACCGTTACATCCTGTTCACCCTCGTGACGGAGCTGGATGATTTCGGTGACCTGCGTCTTGGCCGGTTCGATCGCATCCCGGCTCGTGGCTTCGACGAGGATGCGGAACAAGGTGTTGCTGTTGAACATCGCCTGTGCCAGGGCAACCGGGATGATCACCAGTTCGTCGGTATTCATCCCCAGCCCCTGGCCGGTCGATGCGAGGACGCCGACGATGCGGAAACGACGGTCGCCGATGCGCACAAGCTGGCCGAGCGCCTCCTCGCGGCCGAACATCTCATCGCGTATGCTGGCGCCGATGACTGCTTCGGACAGGCCGCGACGCCAGTCACCCGGCGGCAGAAAACGCCCCTGCGCCAGCGTCAGGCGGCGCACTTCGATGAACTCGGCCGTGGTGCCGGCCACCATGATTTCCCGCAGCTTGCCGCCGACACTGATTTCCGACGTGCCAACGGCCAGTGGTGCGACGCGGTGCACGGCGCTGGCTCGCCGCAACGCCTGGGCGTCATCGACGGTCAGATCGCGCGGCGTGCTGGTGATGGCGTTGCCGGGATTGAAGCCACCGGTCTGCGAACGGCCAGGCAGAACGATCACCAGATTGCTGCCGATTGAAGAAAACTGGTTCAGCACGTAGCGGCGCGCACCATCGCCGAGGGCCGTCAGAACGACCACGGCGGCAACGCCAATGGCCATCGCGATCACCAGGAGGAAGGTGCGCAAGGGGCTGCCGGTAGCCGCGTCGCGGGCGAAGCGGATCAGGTCGGGCGTGCGCATTGGTCGGCAGCCGTTTCGCTGCTGCGCCACCGGTCATGCTGCAGGGCGCCATCCTCCATCAGCAGTTGGCGTTGCGCGCGCGCGCCGAGGCTGGCATCGTGTGTGACGACCATCAGGGTGACGCCGCCCTGGTTGAGTTCTTCGAGCAAGCGCATGACCTCCTCTCCGGTGGCGCGATCGAGATTCCCGGTTGGTTCGTCGGCGAGGATCAACGCTGGCTGCATGACCGTCGCGCGGGCGATCGCAACGCGCTGGCGCTGCCCCCCCGAGAGCTGATCCGGGCGATGACCGGAGCGGTTCTCAAGGCCATAGTCCCTCAGCGCGTGGGCGACGCGTTCAGCGCGCTGGGCTGGCGCGATACCCGCCAGAATCATCGGCAGGGCGATGTTTTCGGCGGCGGTCAGACGGGGTACCAGATGAAAACTCTGGAAGACGAAGCCGATGCGTTCACTGCGTACGCGTGCCTGCTCCTCCGCCGAAAGGGTGGTGACGTCGCGCCCCTCGAGCCGGTAGGTGCCGGCATTTGGGCGGTCGAGCAGGCCGAGCAGATTGAGCAGGGTCGATTTACCTGAACCCGACGGGCCCATCACTGCCACGTACTCTCCGGCAGCGATGCAGAGGTCGAGGCAGCGCAGCGCATGTACCTCGCTGTCACCGAGTCGGAAAATCCGCTCGATGCCGGCAAGTTCGATCAGCGGAATACTCATCAACTACTTGCCGCTCGCTGCCTGCTTGCTGTCGACCGAATAGTGCGCACCGGCCGCGACGCCTGCACGTTCGAGCGAGGTGACCACCCGCTCGCCGGTAACCAGACCTTCGAGCACTTCGGTAAATTCCCAGTTGGCAAGGCCAGTCCTCAGCTTGCGCTCTTCTAGGGTGCCGTCAGGCGCCGCCACCAGCGCGCGGTTACCTTCGAGCAGCGCCGACGATGGAATGCGGATGACGTTTGCGCGAACGGCCAGGATCACTTCGATATCGGCGCTATAGCCAACCAGGAGCTTGCCCGGTGCTGCCGGGTCATCGAAGGTCGCCTCGATGTCGACAGTGCGCGCCTGTTTCTCGACCGCCGAGACGTACGGCGCCACGCGCCTGACCTTGCCTGGGAAGGTCTGCCGCGGCAGCGCATCGAGGCTGATCCGCACCGGCTGCCCGGCGGCGATTCGCGGCGCATCAACTTCATCCATCGGTGCCTTGACATAGAGACAGGAGTCGTCGATCAGGTCAATCGCTGGCGGCGTCGGCACACCCGGCGGCGACGGCGTCGAGTACTCGCCAACCTCGCCAACGATCTTGGCGATGGTACCCGCGAATGGCGCGTAGAGCACCGTCCGCCCCTGCTCGACGCGGCTCAGTCTGACTCTCGCCTCGGTCTGAGCCACGTCTGCTTTGGCCGCCTCGCAGCCGGCACGTCGGGCAAGCGCCTCACTGCGCGCAGTCTCCTCTCTGGCGCCTGAAACAAAGCCTCGGGCACGCAACGCTGACTGACGATCGGCTTCGCGTTCGGAGTTGGTTGCCACGACGCAGGCTTCGCTGACGCGTTTACGAGCCGTCGCCACCTGCGACGCCAGCCACGCGCTCTGTGCCTGTTGATCGTCGTTCCAGAGCTTCATCAGCAGTTGGCCCTTGCTTACCCGATCGCCCTCCTTCACTGCCAGCAGTTCGATGCGGCCACCGCTGATCGTCGACAGCCGGGTACGCTGACAAGCCTCAACCGTTCCCGCACGGGTATTCGAGATCGTCGATTCGACCAGGCCCCGTTCGATTTCCTTCAGCACGACGGCAACCGGTTTCGGTCGGGTTGTCCACCAGATGCCTGCGGCAGCCAACAGCATCACCAGAAGCGCGACAAGCAGACGGCGAAAGAGGGGCGACAGCATGGCAGGGCTCAGGTCAGCAGTTCAGAAACATGGGCCGGGCAACGGGACACGCCATCGAGGTCCGATAGGTTGCCGCTCTTCCAGCCGTCTGCCTGGACTTGCCGAACGGTTTCGTCGTCGGGCCTTACTTGCTTGTGCTGCCCGACGGCGCGCTGTCGAACTCACGCAGTTTCGACAGCTTGAACTGCGTTGCCTTGTTCGAAGGATCGAGTTGCAGGGCCTGGTCATAGGAGTGGCTGGCAAGCCTGGCGTAAACATCGCCAAGGTTCTCGTGGGCGATCGCGTAGCCAGGATGAGTCCTGACGGCCATCTCGAGTACCGTCAGCGCCATGTTGTACTGCTTCTGCTGGGCGTAGAGAACGGCAAGGTTGTTGTAGGGTTCGGGCTGCTCTGGAAAGTCTTCGGTCAGCTCCCTGAAGACGCCAATTGCTTCCGCCGAGCGGCCCATCTCAACGAGGATTAGCCCTTTGAGAAATCGTCCCTGTAATTCTTTCGGTTGTTTCGCTATCTGCGCCTCGACTTTTTGCAGTGCTTCCGAGGTCTGCCCCTGCTTCAATAAACGCCGAACATCGGAAAACTCGTCGGCGATGGCCAAGGAGAATACACAACACATGACCAGACCGAAGATCCAGGCTGGAAACTTCGCCGGCAAAGGCTTCGGAGAGTTCGAACGCATGATGAAAGTCTTCTTTGTCTGGCAGCGGATGGGCATAACGGAAGTTCCTGATTCTAACAAGAAACAGTGCCAAACCAAAATGCTGTCGCCCGTTTGACCGGGATGCAAATGCTCGGCAAAACGTGCGGTTGCTCGTCCGGGCGCACTTGGGGCGCCAGTGGTGCCACTGCTCGTATGCGCAGAAAGAGCAGCAGACAGCCGTTGCGCGAGCGTTGAACGGCGCTTGGTCCGGATTGAAATTGCAGTGTGCGAAACGATGTGTTACAAGTAGAGTTCATCTCGAAAACGTCTGCAGTTCTCCTTGCCCATGGTTTTTTCGTTTTTCAAGAAGCAGCCACCGGAAAAGAAGATGGTTGCCCGACCGGCAGCCAGTCCTCGCGCCATGGACGACAAGGGCGGTACTCCCGGAGTTTTGCCGGAAGACAAGCCCAGGGTGTCGGCTGTTGCGCCGGTCGGCTTGGCACGGGCGGACGTTCCGTTCGCCACACCGGTTGCAAGGACCGACACGCAGCCGCTGGATCTGAGTGAATTCCTGTTCAGTGAGACGGCGCCCGAGTTTCAGGTCGAAGCCGAAGTGGATCCGATCGATGCCGAGGCGGAAGAAGCGGCCATGCTGTATGCCAATGGGCAGGATGGTACAGTCCGATTACTGCTCGAGAACGCGACGCGCGCCTATCGATCCGGTCCAGGTGAGCGCTTGTGGCTGATGCTTTTCGACCTCTTCCGACTGACCGGTCAAAAGGCCGCTTTCGAGGCTTTGGGACTCGAATACGCCGAGTCTTTCGAGAAGTCCCCACCAGGCTGGCGGGAGGCCGTCGGTGGGGCGCAGGTACAGGCCAAGGTGCCGGGTACGGTGTTCTTCAAGGGTGACCTGACCGGCGACAACGACGCCGGATTTGAGGCTGTGCGCCAGGCAGTCGAGCGGAACCCGCTCCTTCGTCTGGATCTGTCAAGGGTGCGCAAGCTTGATGCTGCCGGTTGCGAGCGGCTCCTGGCTCTGATGCAACAGGCGCGCAGAGGTCGACGGGAGATTGAGTTGCTCGGCCGCGATTACATCACTGCTCTGCTCGATAACCGGGTCGTGCCCGGTCGACCGGAAGATCGGGCCTGCTGGCTGCTTAAGCTCGAGTTCTGTCAACTGCGCGGGCAACTGGATGCTTTCGAGGATGTGGCGATCAACTATGCCGTGACTTTCGAAATTTCCCCGCCGTCCTGGGAGGCCGGGCGGGTAACCGAGCCCGGGCCGGAGCCACTCGTTGCCGCCGTCGCCGATGCGTGGGCACCCGAGGCGTATGTCGTTAAAGGCGATGTCAAGGCCTCGCGTTTCGGCGACTTGCTCGCGTACGCTGCTGCCAACGATCCGGTGCTGATCGACTGCTCAGCGGTAACGCGGATGGACTTCCTCAGTGCGGGTGCCCTGCTCAACCTTCTCACCACGGTGAAGAGGCAGGGGAGACAGGTAATATTCCGTCATCCCAACTACCTGCTTGCCGAGTTGTTCCGCGTCGTCGGGCTGAAGGCCGTTGCCGAGATCGTTCTCGCCAGAAATTAGGACCACCAACAGGAGTTGCGTATGGACCAGTACCACGGTACGACGATTCTGTCCGTTCGCCGCGGCCAATGTGTCGCCATGGGCGGTGATGGGCAGGTCACCCTTGGCAACATCGTCATCAAGTCCAGCGCGCGCAAGGTTAGGCGTATCCATCAGGGCAGGATCCTCGCCGGTTTTGCCGGCGGCACGGCCGATGCCTTTACCCTCTTTGAGCGCTTTGAAGCGAAGCTGGACAAGCATCAGGGAAATCTCCTCCGCTCGGCGGTTGAACTTGCCAAGGACTGGAGAAGTGACCGTGCCCTGCGCCGGCTTGATGCCATGCTGGCGGTGGCCGACCGGGAGAATTCCTTGATCATTACAGGCAATGGCGATGTCCTTGAACCTGAATACGGCATCGTCGCCATTGGCTCGGGTGGCGCTTTCGCACACTCGGCGGCGCGCGCGTTGGTTCAGAATAGCGAACTCGACGCTCCCGAAGTGGTCCGTAAGTCGCTGCAGATTGCCGGTGATTTGTGCATCTATACCAATCAGAACTTCACCATCGAGGTGCTGGAATAATCATGTCGTCCATGACCCCGCAGGAAATTGTTCACGAACTGGACAAGCATATCGTTGGTCAGGGCAAGGCCAAGAAGGCCGTGGCCATCGCGCTACGCAACCGCTGGCGGCGGGCGCAGGTGGCCGAGCCATTGCGGCAGGAGATCACGCCGAAGAACATCCTGATGATCGGACCGACCGGTGTTGGCAAGACCGAAATCGCGCGCCGCCTGGCGCGCCTGGCCAACGCACCGTTCATCAAGATCGAGGCCACCAAGTTCACCGAGGTCGGCTACGTGGGCCGAGACGTTGAGACGATCATCCGCGATCTGGTAGAGATTGCTGTCAAGAGTGGGCGGGAGCACGCGATGAAGGCGGTGCGCGCACGTGCCGACGATGCGGCCGAAGATCGCATTCTCGACGCGTTGTTACCGCCCGCTCGCGGCAACTTCTTCAATGACGCGCAAGCGACCGAGGACAGCGCGACACGGCAGAAATTCCGCAAGCGGTTGCGCGAGGGCGAACTTGACGACAAGGAGATCGAGGTGGAGGTCGCCGCACCTTCAATGCAGGCCGAGATCTTTGCACCGCCAGGCATGGAGGAGCTGACGGCGCAGATCCAGGGCATGTTCCAGAACATGGGTGGCGGCCGGAAGAAATCGCGCAAGCTGAAGATTCTCGAGGCTCGCCGGATGCTGGTCGAGGAGGAAGCGGCGAAGCTGGTCAATGACGAGGAGGTCAAACTCGATGCGGTCAGGAACGTCGAGCAGAACGGCATCGTCTTTCTCGATGAAATCGACAAGATTGCCTCCCGCAGCGATACGCACGGCGTTGACGTCTCGCGTCAAGGGGTGCAGCGCGACCTCTTGCCACTCGTCGAAGGGACCACGGTGTCGACCAAATACGGGATGATTCGCACCGATCACATCTTGTTTATCGCCAGTGGTGCTTTCCACTTGGCCAAACCGTCGGATTTGATTCCTGAGTTGCAGGGTCGCCTGCCGATTCGCGTCGAGCTGGATTCGCTTTCGGTGGCCGATTTCGAGTGCATCATGACACAGACGGACGCCTGCCTGACCAAGCAGTATCAGGCGCTGCTTGCCACCGAAGGGGTGGCGCTCGACTTTGCGGCCGACGGTATCAGGCGTCTGGCCGAGATCGCCTGGTCGGTCAACGAGCGGACTGAAAACATCGGCGCCCGCCGGCTGTACACAGTGATGGAGCGCTTGCTTGAAGAGGTGTCGTTTTCCGCCTGCAAGGGAGGAGTCGAGAGGCTTGCCATTGATGCCGGGTATGTGGACAGCCGGCTCTCCGAACTGGCGCAGAACGAGGATCTGTCACGCTACGTTTTGTAGCAGACCAGCACGAAGATTCTTCGCTCAGCTCTACTCCAGCCTACTTGACCACCACGACCGGCAGATCGGTGAGGTGGACCACACGCTGTGTCACCGAGCCGAGCAGTACTCCGGCGACAGTCCCCAGACCGCGAGCTCCCATCACGATCAGCATGCAGCCGCGCTCTCTGGCGAAGTCGACAATCGTCGGGGCGGGCTCGCCAACCAGGATGTGCTGAGAATAGGCGACCCCGGCTGCCTCCAGCTTGGCGCGAGCGTCAGCCAGGGCGGCATCGCCCGTCTCACGGTGGTAGTCATGGATGACCGTGCTGCTGACGAAACGGGTGACGTCTGAGGGCAGGGGGGGCTGCACGTTGATCAGGACTACTTCCAGCCCAGAGGCGTCTCTGAGCACTTCCTGGACGACATGGTCGACGGCGCGCAGTGAAGCCTGCGAGCCGTCGACGGGCACCAACCATAAAGAGGGCATTGCTAGTTTCCTTTCTCCGTTTTTTCGGCGCCTGCTGCGGCCAGTTCAATGATTGCATGTGGCGCGCGTTGCCGGCTTGCCAGCCACTTGCCAGCCACGACCACCAGCAGCGCGCCAAGTCCGGACGCCAGGTAAGCGGTGTGCGGAACAATCTCTCGCCAGACTGACGGAAATGCCGGGTCAGTGACCAACATGCCACCGCCGATCCAGCCCAGGAGTGCGCCACCGGCAGTGATCACGACCGGGAATCGATCCATCAGGGCGAGGACCAGTTTGCTGCCCCAGACCACGATCGGGATCGAGACCGCTATGCCGAAAGCGACGAGAATAATCGAGCCGTGGGCAGCACCAGCCACCGCGATCACGTTGTCCACGCTCATCACCGCGTCGGCGACGATGATCGTCTTGATCGCTCCGGCCAGCGTGCTGCTGCCTTGCACGTTACCGTGTTCGTTCTCGTCTTCCGGCAGGACCAACTTGATCCCGATCCAGAACAACAGCAGTCCGCCAACGATCTTGAGGTAGGGAACGGCAAGCAGTTGGAGGGCGAAATAGATCAGAATGACGCGCAGACCAATGGCACCGAAGACGCCCCAGAAGATTCCTTTGTTGCGCTGTGCGTCGGGCAGTTTGCGGCACGCCAGGGCAATCACCACGGCGTTGTCTCCCCCGAGCAGGATGTCAATGGCTATGATCTGGAGGACCGCAATCCAGAAAGTCGGCGAAGCGAGATCGGGCATGAAGCTTATCCTGTCTTGCGGGCACGCCCGCCTGATCGTGGCTTGGTATGAGAGTCTGTGACGCACAGCCGTCGGCCAGCAATGGCAGGACGTGGCGTGAATGGCTCACGATTGTCTCACACGTGGCGGCAAAATCGAACGTCCCGGTTAGCGCGGCAGGGCAATTGCATGAATCTTATACAAGACCGAGCAGTTCCGCGCGGAAGGTATCGGAGGTAGCGGCGATGAGGCGCTGAACCTTGAGACCGCCCTTGCGCTTGGTCGGGGAGAGGCGGATGAGA
>JAFLDL010000046.1 GCA_017302435.1 Candidatus Accumulibacter necessarius | reverse complement strand
GCCCGTGCAGATACTGGCGCGCCGTGTCTTCTACCGAACGGGTCCGGCTTTGAAAGCAGTGAAGGTACGGCGCGAAGTGCGAATCGAAGTGCTCTAGTGCCGAAGCGACCAGCGCTGATATGCAATCTACGTATTGGAGTTGACATTGTCATTTACAACTCCATGAATAGATTGAACAATCACGACATATGGCATTCTACCACATGACAAACACAGATCACAGGAAGGCGAATACGAATCTGACAAAGTAGAATTACGGAGCGCTGCAGGCAACAAGCCGGCGCGACGCTGGCAAAGCTCAAAACGGTGCCGAGAAGCGCTTCAGCTGGCGCCTCGACTTCGAAAGAAGGGCTGGCAGCGCCCGTCCCGCGATAACGTCATAATTGTTGAAGTCGTCCAAAAGAGAAGCTGGCAATGACTAGCATGAGGTTCAGCGTCCCTGACGACGTCAAGGAAGGTTCCAACCAGCCCTTTGGGTGACGATCGTCCGGTAGGTGGCAGAGAAATTTTTCTACCGCCTGTAAGTAATTCCGGAGTTCCGGCGTCTAAGCAGTGTCAGAGAAGTGATTGCAGATCAGCGCGCTCTGACCAAACCCATCGAACGAGAGGAGAAACAAATGTCAAATCAAAAGTCTGGTGTCGTCATCGCCGCGGCTGCGGCAGCCCTTTTTGCCACCGGGGGTATCCTGGCCCCGACTGTCCAGGCTGCCGAAGGCGGCATGGTACACTGCGCCGGAATCAACTCCTGCAAGGGCCACTCCGACTGCAAGACTGCCAAGAACGAGTGCAAGGGAATGAATGCCTGTAAGGGTCAGGGCTGGGTCACCAAGGCCAGCGCCAAGGAATGTACCGATGCAGGAGGCAAGGTGGTCAAGTAGGCTCGATGCCGACACGGGCGGCCGGGGCGCCATGCGGTGACCGGTCACCCGGTACTTCAAGCGTGAGGGAAGATGCGAACCCATGAGTGAACCCCTGCAGGGCTTCGGCCTCGGCCTGCGTACCGAGCACTATCGGGAGTTTGCCACTGCGCCACAGGCGGTCGACTGGCTTGAGGTCATCTCCGAGAACTATCTGGTCCCCGGCGGCAAACCCCTGCATTACCTCGATAGAATCCGCCGAGACTATCCGATGGTAATGCACGGGGTATCGCTGTCGATTGGCGGCAGCGATGCTCTTGACGCGTCGTATCTGAGGCAGCTGCGCGCGCTGGTCGACCGCGTACAGCCGGCCTGGGTCTCCGACCATCTGTGCTGGACAGGAACCTCCTCGCTGAACCTGCACGATCTCCTGCCCCTCCCTTACACCGAGGCCAGCCTGGAGCATCTGCTGCCGCGCGTTGCGCAGGCGCAGGACGCGCTCGCCCAGCCCCTCCTGCTGGAGAACGTTTCCAGCTATGTGCGCTATCGCGCTGACGAGATGAGCGAGTGGGAGTTCATCCGCGAACTGGTCAGGCGGACCGGTTGCGAGCTGCTGCTCGACGTTAACAATGTCTACGTGAGCAGCGTCAATCATGGCTTCGACCCGCGCGTCTTCATCGATGCGATGCCGCCTGGCGCCGTTCGCCAGATTCATCTCGCCGGGCACGAGGACCATGGCGGCTACCTGATAGATACCCACGATCACCCGGTCTGCGCAGCGGTCTGGGACCTTTACGCGCATACCGTCGGCCGCTTTGGCCAAGTGCCGACGATGATCGAGCGCGACGACCACATTCCGCCGCTAGATCGGCTCGTCGCCGAACTCGATACAGCGCGTTCGCTGGCGCAACAGACAGTGGCGGCAAACAGGCAGGCGGCATGAGCACGCTCGCCGCCCTGCAGGAGCGTTTCCAGAAGGCGGTTCTACTCGATGATCCCACGCCGGGCCTGTTTGCTGCCGAGGGCGAAGAGCTCGAGAGCGGACTTGCGGTATACCTGCAGGCCTACCGCGCCCGACTGACAGCTGCCCTGCGCGACAACTATCCGGTCCTGCAGAGGGCGCTCGGCGACGAGGCTTTCGACCTTCTGGCGCGCGCCTACCTGGACGAACACCCCTCGCATTTCCGCTCGATCCGCTGGTTCGGCGATTCGCTGGCGGAGTTTCTCGCCGCCGCCCCAGAGCACCTGCCGCACCCCGCGCTGGTCGACCTCGCGCGCATGGAGTGGGCAATGCGCACGGCTTTCGATGCCGCGGATGCGACGCTCCTCGGCGTTGGCGAACTCGTTGCGCTACCACCGGAAGAGTGGCCGCAAAGGCATTTCAAGCCAGTGCCCTCGCTGCAGCTGCTCGATCTGACGTGGAGGGTCGAACCGATCTGGAAAGACCTCAACGCGGATGCCGAAGCGATCGGCGACGAGCCGCTGCCCTGGCCACATGTGCTGCTGATCTGGCGCTCAGACCTCGATTGCCGCTGGCGATCGGCCGACGCCTGCGAAGCAGCGCTCCTGCGCGCCCTGACACGAGTCGCCAGCTTTGCCGACTGCTGCACGCTGATTGCCGAAAGCGGCGATCCGGAACCGGCACAGACCGCCGCCGGCTTTCTCCAGTGCTGGGTCGCTGAAGGCCTGCTGGCTCAGGATTGAGCGGGTCATGTCCAAACCGCCGGAAAACCCACTGCAGAGCCTGTGCACCAACTGCGGCGAGAGCTTTGTCTGTGGCGCCGCCGCGGGCCTTTCGTCCTGCTGGTGCATGCAGGTACCGCCGCTTGCCCGCGTGCCGGAGGCCAGCGCCGGCTGCCTCTGTCCGGCCTGCCTGGAACAGCGACTCAGCCCTCTGCCAGCCGCTCCGGCAGCATGAGAATCGCGTCGCGATTGCTCCACGAAAAGCACTTTGCGGCCGCTTGGCGCCATGGCAGCCAACAGTAGTTCAGATGCTCGCCCGGAGCGATAGCAACCGGCCTTTCCGTTGGCAGCTGCAACGCGAAGACGTGTTCGGTATTGTGTAACACCCCTGGCGCGTAACGGTGGCGCCATTCGGCAAAAATCTCGTAGCTGTTGGTAATCTGCCAATCATGCAGTTCATCGACCGAGGCGGCAATCCCGGTTTCCTCGGCGACCTCGCGGATGGCCGTTTCAGGCAGTCGCTCGCCGGCTTCCTGGCTGCCGGTGATCGACTGCCAGTAACCGGGGTGCGCGGCGCGTTCGAGCAGCAGCACCTGCAGGTCCGGAGTATGAATCAGGACCAGTACCGAAACCGGTCGCTTGTACCGCCTCATGCCGTTGGCGGGAAAACCGCCAGTCCGTCAGCACGAAGCTCGTAAAACACCCACATCGGGAGATCATGCACCCGCCATTCGGCAATCGCCGCGGCAAACACATCGTTGAGGGCTTTGAAAGCAGCCGGGTTTTCCGCATCCAGGCTCTCGGCGCCAGAGATAAACAGCACGTATCCTGCTGCTTCACACCAGGAAAAATCGGTCAGACAATCCTTCAGGGCATCGAAGTTCTGCCCGTACCATTCGGGAAAGTCGAGCGCATACCCGACCCTGCTTAACACGATGTCAATCCGGTCAGACTCTGCGAAACTGACATCAAAGCAGGCGCAGCCCGCGCTTTCGGCAGCCGCTCTGACTGCCGCCTGGCTACGCCGTGGCAAATGGAAGATACCCGCCTGCGGGGTATCTTCCAGCAGTTTCAGCAACTTGTTCTGGCTCATGACTATTCGCGTATCCGGCGGAAACTGCGGTAGTGATCGTCGGTGTAGTAGTACTCGCCCGAGGTGCTGACATCGCGGCCGCGCCCCTCGCCAGCAACTATGCGTCGCGGGCCGCGGTCGCGGCTCCCCGGGGTTGGCACGGTATACTCACGATAATAGCCTCGAGGCTGCGAGGGCAAGCATCTTTCGAAATTACCAAAAGTGCTGCCGTCTTTGCTCGGATAAGGAAATGGCCCACCCTGCTGGATCAGACGGAGGGTATTCACAGCCTCTGGCGGCAGCTCGGACACCGCGATGCTCGCCAGATAGCGCGCTTCACGCGCCTGCGTCGCAGCTGCCAATCCACCGACCAGCATGGCCAGCAGCAGCAGTCGAATGAAAGCGGCTACTTTCTGCACGGACAACTAGCCCTTGCCAATCTCAACCTGCGTTTCGACTTTCTGACGCAGGCGGATATGCAGTTCCCGCAGTTGCTTCTCGTCTACGCTGCTCGGCGCATCGGTGAGCAGGCACTGCGCACGCTGGGTTTTCGGGAAAGCGATCACGTCACGGATTGACTCGGCGCCGGCCATCATCGTGACGATGCGATCCAGACCAAAAGCCAGGCCACCATGTGGCGGGGCACCATACTTGAGCGCATCAAGCAGGAAGCCGAACTTCAGCTGCGCCTCTTCATCGCCGATCCCGAGCGCCTTGAAGACCTGCTCCTGCACTGCCGCACGGTGAATCCGCACCGAGCCACCACCGAGTTCGGAACCGTTCAGCGCCAGATCGTAAGCCTTGGCCAAGCAATTTCCGGGCTCACTCTGCAGCAGCGCCAGGTGTTCGTCTTTCGGACTGGTGAAGGGGTGATGGCAGGCAGTCCAGCGCTTTTCTTCGTCATCATAGTCGAACATCGGGAAGTCGACGATCCACACCGGCTCCCAGGCGCGACCATTGACAAAACCTTTTTCGTGCCCGATCCTGACGCGCAGCGCGCCGAGTGCATCGTTAACCACCTTGCGTTTGTCGGCTCCGAAGAAAATCAGGTCGCCCGACTGCGCGCCAGTACGCGCAACGATGGTCTGCAGCGCCAGGGCGTGCAGATTCTTGACGATCGGTGACTGCAGACCGATCTCGTTGAGCTGGGTCACGTCATTGACCTTGATGTAGGCCAGTCCGCGCGCGCCGTAGATGCCGACAAATTGGGTGTAGGCATCAATCTCGCCTCGCGTCAGGGTCGCGCCACCCGGAATGCGCAGGGCGGCAATCCGGCCCCCATCGCTGTTGGCAACGCTGGCGAAGACCTTGAAGGACACGTCCTTGAGCACATCGGTGACTTCAACGAGTTCGAGGCTGACACGCAGATCCGGCTTGTCGGACCCATAGCGATCCATTGCCTCAGCGTAGCTCAAACGCGGAAATGGATTCGGCAACTCGACCGCGATCACTTCCGTGAATACCGCCCTGATCAGTTCCTCCATGAGCTGAATGATCTCGCCCTCGCCCATGAACGAAGTCTCGATGTCGACCTGGGTGAACTCCGGCTGCCGGTCAGCACGCAGATCCTCATCGCGGAAACACTTGGTGATCTGGTAGTAGCGGTCAAAGCCGGCGACCATCAACAATTGCTTGAATAGCTGTGGGGATTGCGGAAGCGCAAAGAACTGCCCGGGATGCACGCGCGAAGGAACCAGATAGTCACGCGCCCCCTCAGGAGTGCTCTTGGTGAGCATTGGCGTTTCGATGTCGATGAAGCCGGTGTTGTCGAGGAAGCTACGGAAGGCACGCGCAGTCCGGTATCGGAGCTGCATGTTCTTCTGCATCTGCGGACGACGCAGGTCGATCACCCGGTGCAACAGCCGGATGTTCTCCGACAGATTCTCGTCATCCAGCTGAAAAGGCGGCGTCACCGACGGGTTCAGCACTTCCATCTCGTGGCAAAGGATCTCGATTTCACCGCTCGCGATGTTGACGTTAACCGTCCCCTCCGGCCGGGCACGTACTTTGCCTACAATTCGCAGACAGAACTCGTTGCGCACCGACTCGGCGGTCTTGAACATCTGCGGACGGTCCGGATCGCAAACGACCTGTGCCAGCCCCTCGCGATCGCGTAGGTCAACGAAGATCACCCCACCGTGATCACGACGCCGGTGTGCCCAGCCACAAAGCGTCACCTCCTGGCCGATGATCTGTGCATCGACTTGTCCGCAATAATGAGTCCGCATACTTGTTCCAGGTTACCTCAGTCAATTGATAGCTATATCGCTGCCAGCAGCATTCACTGCCGGTTGCCGCAACGGCGGAGCTACGACGCCCATCGAAATCACGTACTTCAGCGCCGTGTCTACGCTCATCTCCAGTTCGATGACTTCCGCTCTGGGCAACATGAGAAAAAAGCCCGAGGTCGGATTCGGGGTCGTCGGCACGTACACGCTGACGTACTCGCCGTCGAGATGCCGCAGCACCTCCCCGCCCGGCTTGCCGGTCAGGAAGGCGATGGTCCACGCGCCACGACGCGGATACTCGATCAGCAGTGCCTGGCGGAAAGCGTTGCCGGATGAAGAGAAGAGGGTGTCCGAAACCTGTTTGACGCTGTTGTAGATCGAATTGACTACCGGTATGCGTGCTAGCAACATCTCCCACCAGACAACCAACCGCTGGCCGATGAAGTTGGCAGCGAGCAACCCGGTCAGGACGATGATAAGCAAGGTCAGGATTGCCCCGACACCCGGGATATCGAAACCCAAAACACTTCGCGGATGGATCGCCTCGGGTAGCAAGCGCAAGGACTGATCCATGGTGCCAACGATCAGCACGAGCACCCAGGCGGTAATCGCCAAAGGCACCCAGATCAAAAGTCCGGTAATGAAGTATCGTTTTATCAGTTGCCGGCGCACGCATTGGCTCCGGTAGCGCAGGCAGGGCTCGGCGCACCCTCCTTGCTGCTCCCCTTGTTCTCCGAACTCTCGGAGTTCTCAGCGCTCTTGGGCTTTTCGGTCGAGACCGGCACCTTGTTGTTGCCACCCTTGAAGTCGGTGGCGTACCAGCCATTGCCCTTCAGCTGAAAACCTGCGGCCGTCACCTGCTTGCTATAAGTAGTCTGACCACATTCCGGACAAATCCGCAGAGCCGGGTCGCTCAGCTTTTGCAGATGATCTCTTTCGAAACCGCAGGATGCGCAGCGATAGGCATAAATCGGCATGACTAACCTTCAGACGGCACTGGTAAAACAGCGATTATACCCGAACCTGAGGAGGGTCCAGACGCTCACCGCGGACAAGGATCAGTACAGCTGCGTGTTCAGAAGGCTAAAGCAAGCCAACGTAAACACGGGTAAGCGGCTTCCCCCAGAAGAGCGCAAGGACCCCCGCTGTCGCCAGGTAAGGGCCAAAAGGAATCGGCACGTTCCGCCCACGCTTGGCAACAACGATCAGGGCAATGCCGACCACTGCGCCGAGCAGCGACGAGAGCAGAATGGTCAAAGGCAACATCTCCCACCCCAGCCAGGCGCCAAGCGCAGCGAGCAACTTGAAGTCGCCGTAACCCATACCTTCCTTGCCCGTGATCAGCTTGAACGCCCAGTAAACCAACCATAGCGAGAGATAGCCAGCAACCGCCCCGATCACTGCCGACTGCAGGTCGGTGTAGGTGGCGAACAAATTGAACAGCAATCCAGCCCAGAGCAGGGGCAGCGTGATGGCGTCGGGCAACAGCTGTGTATCGAAGTCGATGCAGGTCAGCGCGACCAGGCACCAGATAAGTAACATGGCGCCCAACGCCGCCCAGCCATAGCCAAAGTGAAACGCGGCAAAGGCACAAGACAGGCCACTGATGGTCTCGACCAGCGGATAGCGGGGAGAAATCGACGCGTGGCAAGCTGAGCACTGACCACGCAGGTATAGCCAGCTCAGGACCGGAACATTCTCCATCGCCGTAATGGCGTGACCACAGGCTGGGCATCGCGAGCGCGGCCATACCAGCGAGAACGGTTGCTCCTCGGGCAATTCTTCGCCGCGCAGCTCCGCGCAATGAAGGCGCCAGTCTCGCTCCATCATTCTTGGCAAACGATGGATGACGACGTTGAGAAAACTACCGACCAGCAGGCCGACCACACCGCCGATGAGAGTGAACTGGGTCGGGTCCAGATCGGCAGTCAGCGCACCCAGCATTATCCGACCACAGCGCCCAGCTTGAAAATCGGCAGGTACATCGCGATCACCATACCGCCAATCAGCACCCCTAGAACAACCATGATCATCGGCTCCATGAGGCTGGCCAGAGCCTCAATCGCGTCGTCGACCTCCGCCTCGAAGAAATCGGCCACCTTACCCAGCATTGAATCAAGCGCGCCGGATTCCTCGCCGATGGCGACCATCTGATTCACCATGTTCGGAAAAAGCTCGGTATTCTGCATCGCTGAAGTGAGACTGGTGCCGGTGCTCACCTCGCTCTGGATCTGCCGTGTCGCCGCCTTGTAGACATAATTGCCGGCAGCACCGCCGACGGACTCCAGCGACTCGACCAGAGGGACGCCGGCAGCAAACATCGTCGCCAGAGTGCGTGTCCAGCGCGCGATGACCGACTTGCGGATGATGCTGCCAAAAACAGGCAGGCGAAGGAAGATGCGGTCGAAAGCGATCTGCATGGCTTCCGATCGCTTCCACGTATAGAAGAAGGCAAAGATCGCTCCGCCGATACCGCCAAACAACGCCCACCAGTACTCGACAACGAAATCCGACATGCCGATCACGATGAGCGTTGGCGTTGGCAGATCGGCACCGAAACTCTTGAAGACCTCCTTGAATGCCGGAATCACGAAGATCATGATCACCGCTGTAATGATGAAGGCGACAACGATGATTGCCACCGGATAAAACAGCGCTGCCTTGATCTTGGATCTGATGGCGATCATTTTCTCTTTGTAGTTGGCCAGGCGATCCAGCAGGGTTTCCAGGATACCTGCCTGTTCTCCAGCAGCCACAAGGTTGCAGTACAAAGCGTCAAATTGCAGTGGGTACTTCCGGAACGCCTGCGAAAGCGAACTGCCGATTTCCACATCGGCCTTGATATCCAGCAACAACTTGCCTACGGCCGGGTTATCGTGCCCGCGACCGACGATTTCGAACGTCTGGAGCAACGGCACGCCAGCTTTGATCATCGTCGCCAGTTGGCGCGTAAACAGGGTGATATCCTTGTCTGTGATTTTCCGTCCACCCTTGAAGTGCTGTCTGGATATCTTGCTGACCTGAATCCCCTGACGGCGCAGGGTGGCCTGAACAACGGTCTGGCTGGAAGCGCGCTGCTCGCCACGAACGGTCTTTCCAGCCTTGTTCTTCCCCTCCCAGAGAAAAACAAGCTCTTTGACTTCCGACGCGATCTTCCTGGTGTGTTTTGCTGCGGTCGCCATACTTCCCTCTTTCTCAAGCGTTGGTGCTGCCAAGGACCTCGTCAAGAGAGGTCAGTCCTTGCTTGACCTTGAGCAGGCCGGAACGGCGAAGATCATTGACCCCGTCCTTTCTGGCCTGGACTGCAATATCAAGTTCCGTTCCGTTGGCCATGATGATTTGCTGAATCGCCTCAGTCACCGGCATGACTTCGTAGAGACCCAGCCGCCCCTTGTAACCGCTTCCCTTGCAGCGATCACACTCGCCCGGGCCGTAGAGTATCCAACTGCCATCCAGGTCGCTCTCCGTGAACCCGGCGTTGAGCAGTGTCTCGACCGGTGTCTCGAGCGGTCGTTTGCAGGTGCACAGCCGCCGGACCAGCCGTTGCGCAGTAATCAGCAGAATGCTCGAAGCAAGATTGAAAGTCGGGATGCCCATGTTCATCAGGCGAGTCAGCGTAGCCGGAGCATCATTGGTGTGCAGCGTAGACAAAACCATATGACCGGTCTGCGCTGCCTTGATCGCAATCTCCGCAGTCTCTATGTCGCGAATCTCGCCAACCATGATGATATCGGGATCCTGGCGGAGAAAGGCCTTCAGGGCTATCGGAAAGGTCAATCCAGCCTTGTCATCGACATTGACCTGATTGATGCCGGGCAATGCGATTTCGGCAGGGTCTTCAGCGGTAGAGATATTGACGCCCGGCCGGTTCAGAATGTTGAGGCAGGTGTAGAGCGAAACAGTCTTACCCGAACCGGTCGGTCCGGTCACCAGGATCATTCCGTATGGCCGATTGATGGCGTCAAGCAACACCGCTTTCTGGTCAGGTTCATATCCCAGAGCGTCGATGCCCAGGCTGGCCGAGGTCGGGTCCAGGATCCGCAGGACGATCTTCTCCCCATACATCGTTGGCAAGGTACTGACACGAAAGTCGATCGACCGGCTCTTCGAAAGCACCAAACGCATGCGGCCATCCTGTGGCACACGCTTCTCGGCAATATTGAGACGCGAGATCACCTTGATGCGCGAGGCGATCTTTTCCTTGATGACCAGGGGCGGCGCAGCCGCTTCACGCAAAATGCCATCGGTCCGAAAACGGACCCGATAGCTTTTCTCGTAGGGCTCAAAATGGATGTCCGAGGCACCTTCACTGATGGCGTCAAGCATCATCTTCTGAATGAACCTGACGACCGGCGCGTCATCGACATCAAGGCTTAACGCATCATCTGCCTTGTCCTGGGCCTGAGCCTCTTCATCGCTGAATTCGAGGTTGATATCCTCGGTGGAGAAACTCCTCAGTGTCTCCTCGGTCGATTCCGACAGCTTCGTGACCAGGGGTCCGAGCTTGTTTTCCTCAACAACAACCGGATCCACCGCCAACCCGGTCTGAAACCGAATCTCGTCGAGCGCACGTAGGTTGGTTGGATCCGCGATGGCAATTGCCAGGCGATTGCCGCGTTTGTTGAGTGGAACGACGCGGTGAGTTGCGATCAACTTTCGGTCAATCGCATTCTTCAGGATGTTCGCATCGTCAAAGGCTGCCAGATCGAGCAGGGGAAAACCGAACTTGTCTGCCGCAAAACGCGCCAATTCAAGGAAGGTCGCCTTCTTGGCGCTAACCACCTGTTCGATCAGCGAAGTCTTTTTTGCAGCCGCCTGCGCAAGCAGTGACTCGGCCTCGGCTTCCTTGAGTCGACCTGCTTGTACCAGCGCACGGGCAAAGCCGCTAAGCGGTGATTGTTGCGGATTGGCTGCCATTTTTCGCGATTGGACCCTGCAACGCGTTGTTGACCATTAGGCCCCGACTATACCGAGAGTCGGTCCGATGATGCATTGACTGGGGGGTTTTGTAAAGAAGAAGGGGCTCCCCCGAGGGCTTGGCAGGCGAGGATCGCGCCCTCCGGGCTGGGCTGCGACCTGCAGACGCCTCTACGCAGCCAAGCTCCTGCGACTTAGGAAATCGGGTTCCGTGGCGGTGCAAGACGACCAACTCCGGAACCCCTGGCCCCTGAAGCACCTACTTGCTTGCCGCGTCCACCACCACCAATGCGGTCATATCGACCACACGGCGGACCGTCGACGTGGGAGAGAGGACATGCACCGGCCGTGCTGCCCCGAGCAAGATCGGACCGACCGCCATGCCGTCGCCTCCGGTCATCTTGAGAAGGTGGTGCGAGATATTGGCGGCGTCCAGGTTGGGCATCACCAGCACATTGGCCTCACCGGCAAGAGGCGACTCCGGGTCTGATTGCGCCCGTATTGCTTCAGAAAGCGCGCTGTCACCGTGCATCTCTCCGTCAACTTCCAGATCAGGCGCCCTGGCACGGATGATCGCCACGGCCTCCCCCATCTTGCGAGCGGCAGGGGTCTGCGAGGATCCGAAGTTCGAATGCGACAGGAGAGCCACTTTCGGCCTGATCTTGAAACGACGAACCGCTTCTGCAGCCATCAAGGTGATTTCAGCGACTTGCTCGGCATTGGGATCGGCATTGACGTGCGTATCACAGAGAAACAGGGCGCGACCAGGCAACAACAGATGGGTCATCGCCGCCATCGTCGTGCAGCCCGGCGCCTTGCCAATGATTTCGTCAACTTGCCGCAGGTGATGCCCGAAGCGACCCGATAGACCACAGATCATTCCGTCCGCGTAACCGAGCCGGACCAGCATGGCGCCGATGATGGTATTGTTGCTGCGCAGGCGGGTCTTCGCGATGTCCATAGTTACCCCCTGACGCTTCCGCAACTGGTGATAGGCCGTCCAGCATTCCTTGTAGCGGCCGTCGCTGTTTGGATCGACGACCTCGAAATCGGTGCCAGCCACCAGTTTCGAGCCGATCCTCTGCAGTCGCGCAGAGATCACGTCCGGGCGGCCAATCAGGATCGGCCGCGTCAGACCTTCATTGATGATGATCTGTGCGGCGCGCAACATCCGCTCTTCCTCGCCGTCAGGATAGACGATGCGCGTTCGGCGCCCGCGCTTGGCCGCGGAAAAAACCGCGCGCATGCCGACGCCCGTGCGGTAGACGAAGTCCCTCAGCTTCTCCCGATAAGCCTTCAGATTGGCAATTGGTCGGGTGGCTACGCCCGAACTCATCGCCGCCTCGGCGACTGCCGGCGCGATGGTCGTGATCAAACGCGGATCGAAGGGTTTGGGGATCAGATAATCCGGACCAAAAGTGAGCTCCTCACCAGGATAGGCCATCGCCACTTCATCGCTGACCTCTTCGTGCGCCATGGCTGCAAGGGCCGTGACGCAGGCCATTTTCATCTGCTCGTTGATCCCGGTCGCCCCGACATCGAGGGCACCGCGGAAGATGAACGGGAAACACAGGACATTGTTTACCTGATTGGGATAATCCGAACGGCCGGTGGCCATGATCACGTCGGGACGCACTTCTCGGGCCAACTCAGGCATGATCTCCGGCGTTGGATTGGCGAGCGCAAAAACAATCGGCTGCTCCGCCATGGTAATGAGCATGGCGGGTTCGAGGATACCGGCGGCCGACAGACCGAGGAAAACGTCGGCGTCCACCATCGCATCCGCCAGACTTCTGGCGTCGGTCTCGCGCGCATAACGCGCCTTGGTCGGCTCCATGTTGGCGTCACGGCCGACGTAGATCACGCCTTTCGAGTCGCAGACGATGACGTTCTCCCGCCGAACACCGAGGTCGCACCACAGATTGAGGCAGGAAATGGCTGCCGCGCCAGCTCCCGAACAAACCACTTTCACCTCGGCAATCTTCTTGCCGGTGACCTTGAGCGCGTTCAGAATTGCTGCCGAGGAAATGATCGCCGTGCCGTGCTGATCGTCGTGAAAAACCGGAATCGACATCCGTTCCTTGAGTCTGGCCTCGATGTAGAAACACTCCGGAGCCTTGATATCTTCCAGATTGATGCCGCCGAGCGTCGGCTCCATCGCCGCGATCATGTCAATCAGTCGATCCGGATCGCTTTCGGCGAGTTCAATATCGAAAACATCGATACCAGCGAACTTCTTGAAAAGACAACCTTTACCTTCCATCACCGGCTTCGCAGCCAACGGGCCGATATTGCCAAGGCCGAGAACAGCTGTGCCGTTGGTGATCACGCCGACTAGGTTGGCGCGTGAAGTGTAAAGACTGGAAGTACCAGGGTCATCAACGATGGCGTGGCAAGCGTAAGCAACGCCGGGAGAATAAGCGAGCGCCAGGTCGAGTTGATTGCTGAGGCCCTTCGTAGGCTGCACAGCAATCTTCCCCGGCGTGGGGTAACGATGATACTCGAGGGCTGCTTCGCGAAGATCGGCCTTGCGCGGATCGTTTTCCATTGTGCCTCCTGACGCGGTGCGCATGAATGTAAAGCGCGTAAATGTAGCCGAGTCACGCAGTTAACACAAAGCACAACACTCGCGACGCGAGTCCACGGCGAACAAGCGCTGCTGCCCCGGCAGGGGTAAAATGATGAGCGCACGCGCAACCGTGATGCCATGGGGCTATTCTCGTATTTGCGACCTGCATTCGACTTCAATGGGAGATGATGAATGGGCCAGACCGCCACCAGTAACCTTCGCACTGTTGCTCTTGTTGGCCACGGTGCCGCCGGCAAGACGACGCTAGCCGAAAGCCTGCTTGCAGCAGCCGGCGCCATCACCAGCCGGGGAGCCGTCGAAAAGGGCAGCACAGTTTGCGATTTCGATCCGCAAGAGAAGGAGTTTGGCCACTCACTGAATGCTGCGCTGGCAAGCTTTTGCTGGCAAGGGGTACAGGTCCACCTGATCGATACACCGGGTTTTCCCGACTTCGCGGGTCAGGCGATTGGTGCTCTCGCGGCTGTGGACACAGCCTTGGTGGTAATTAGCGCACAGAACGGCATTGAGCTATCGAGCGAGCGGATGATGAAGCTGGCAGCCGCTCGAGGTGTTTGCAGGATGATTGTCATAAACAAGATCGATGCCGAGAACGTCAACCTCCCGGCGCTGGTCGGAGAGATCCGTGAGCGCTTCGGCCGTGAATGCATGTTACTCGACCTGCCGGCCAGGCAGGCCAGTGAAGTCGTTGAGGTTCTCGGGCACGACGATGGCGAGAGCGATTTCGAATCAGTTGCGGCAGCGCATCGGGCGCTGATCGACCAGATAGTCGAGGAAGACGAGGACCTGCTGGCACGCTACCTTGACGAAGGTGTTGATCCGAGTCCTGACGAACTGCACCTGCCCTTCGAAAAGGCACTGCGTGCTGGCCACCTCATTCCGATTCTGTTCGTTTCGGCCAAGACGGGCGCCGGCATCCCGCAGTTACTTGACGTCCTCGCCAGGCTGGCCCCCAATCCGACCGAAGGGAACCCGCCGCCCTTCTACCGCGGCGAGCCCGACGGACCGATGGAAGCCTTTCACGCCGAACCTGACCCGTGTAAGCACGTGCTGGCCCACGTCTTCAAGGTGGTGAGCGATCCCTTCATCGGCAAGGTGGGCGTTTTCCGTGTTCATCAGGGTACGATCCGGAAGGACTCGCAGCTCTTTGTCGGTGATGGTAAACGTCCGTTCAAGGTCGGCCACATCTATCGCCTTCAGGGCAAGGAATATGTCGAGGTCGATACGCTGTTGCCTGGTGATCTGGGCGCCATCGCGAAGGTCGAGGAAATCGAGTTCGACTGCGTTTTGCACGACACGCATGACGAAGATCATATTCACCTGAAGCCACTCGAATTCCCGCAACCGATGCAGGGCCTGGCGGTCCATGCGCGGCGCAAGGCTGACGAGCAGCGTCTGTTCGAGATCCTTCACAAGCTCGAGATCGAGGACCCGTGCTTCAAGGTAGAACGTCATCCGACAACCAATGAGACGGTCATTCGCGGCCTCGGCGAGATGCACCTGCGCGCCAAGCTGACGCGCCTGGCCCAGCAGTACAGGCTGGAACTCGACACCAAACCGCCTCGGATTGCCTATCGTGAAGCAATTACTGGCTCGGCCGAAGGTCACTGTCGACACAAGAAGCAGAGTGGTGGTGCGGGTCAGTTCGGCGAGGTCATGCTCCGGGTCGAGCCGCTGGAACGTGGCGCCGGCTTCGAGTTCGTCGATATCGTCAAGGGAGGCGTCATTCCGGGAGTGTTCATGGCCGCAGTCGAGAAGGGTGTTCGCCAAGCGCTTGCCGACGGCGTCGTCGCTGGCTTCCCGGTGGAGGATTTGCGCGTCACCGTCCACGACGGCAAGACGCACCCGGTCGACGGTAAGGACATTGCCTTTTTCACTGCTGCCCGCAAGGCCACCATCGAAGCCATTCGCTCCGCCAAGCCGATCATCCTTGAGCCGGTCGTGGATATCGAAATCCTTGCGCCGGATGCCTTGACGGGAGACGTCACTGGCGACCTTTCGAGCAAGCGTGGTCACCTGACCGGCACCCAACCGCGCGGCCCCGGGCTAATGGCGATCACCGGGGAGGCGCCGCTGGCCGAACTGGAAGGCTACCAGTCGCGTCTCAAATCGCTGACCGGGGGGCAGGGCTCGTACAGCATTGCCTTCTCGCACTACGCGCAGGTACCACCGGCAACGCAACAGCAACTGGCATCGCAGCACAAGGTCGTCGAGGAGGAGTAGCAGCGGCTTCCAGCAGCCGACCGCGTGCCCATCATGGCTGACGCCTTCAAGGTCTCCGGCTGGTTGATCCCACTGGCTCGCCGCCTGTTGTATCTATGGGTACGAACTTCGGTTTTTCCCGACAACTTGCAAGAGCTGGGCCTCAACCCAACGAAGCCAGTCTGTTACGTCCTGCAGGACAGGCACCTCTCGAACCTGCTGGTGCTCTTCGAAGAGTCGCGGCGAGCCGGCTTGCCACGCGCGGAGGCACCGATCGTGCTGGGCAGGCAGCGCCTGCCCCGCTCGTTCTTCTTCCTGAATCGTGACCGCAGCCTGACCGGCAGAGCGCGCGACAACAGCAGTTACTCTCCGTTGCTGGCCAGTCTGATCGGTCACACGGTGGCCGATCCGCTGCTCGACGTGCAACTGCTACCCGTGGTCATCCTCTGGGGACGCAGTCCGGACAAGCAGGATTCCGTTCTCAAGGCGCTCTTCTCGGAAGCCTGGCGCCCGCCAGGCACTTGGCGGCAACTACTGGCCATTCTGCTGCACGGCCGCAACGTGCTCGTCCGCTATAACTCCCCCATATCGCTGCGCGATCTTCTGCAGGGTGGGCTGGGAGAGGAGCAGGCGCTGCGCAAGCTGTCGCGCATCTTGCGGGTCCATTTCCGCCGCCAGCGCCAGATGGCGATTGGGCCCGACCTCTCGCACCGGAATACCCAGGTGGATGCCGTGCTTGCCGGCGAACCGGTCCGCGCGGCGATCGTCAGCGAAGCGGAAAGACACGGCATCTCGCCTGGCGAAGCCAGAGCACGGGCAGGCGACTTCGCACTGGAGATTGCCTCCGACTATTCGTACGGGGTCGTGCGCGCCCTGGAGCTCTTCCTCTCCTGGTTATGGACCCAGCTTTACGATGGCATTCAACTGCATCGCTTCGACGTCGTGACGCGCATCGCCCCCGGGCATGAGATCGTTTACGTCCCCTGTCACCGTAGCCACATCGACTACCTTCTACTATCCTACATCATCCTTCGGCAAGGGCTGACGCCGCCCCACATCGCTGCCGGCGCGAATCTCAACCTGCCGCTTGTCGGCTCGCTGCTACGCCGTGGCGGTGCTTTTTTTCTGCGCCGCAGCTTCAAGGGGGAACCGCTGTATGCTGCCGTGTTCCACGAATACCTGCACCTGATGCTCGCCCGCGGCTTCCCGATCGAGTACTTCATCGAAGGCGGACGCAGCCGCAGTGGACGAATGTTGACGCCAAAAGCCGGTATCCTCGGGATGACCGTGCAGAGCTTCATCCGTGAACACGCGCGACCACTGCTTTTCGTACCGGTCTACATCGGTTACGAAAAGGTGATTGAAGGCAGCACCTATCTCGGTGAACTGGCGGGAAAACCCAAGAAAGGTGAATCGCTATGGGGAATCCTGACAAGCCTTCGCCGCATCAAGCGTGTCTTTGGCCAGGTGCATGTGAATTTCGGCGAACCGCTGGCCCTGGCCGGCTTTCTCGATGCACACCACCCGGGATGGCGCGAGGAAGACGGCGCGTCGCCGTCGCCATGGTCGCGCACCGCCACACGCGAGGCGGCAGCCGAGCTCGCCCAGCGGATCAACGAGGCAGCGGTAATCAATCCGGTCAATCTGACGGCTCTGGCACTGCTGGCCACGCCCAAGCATACCGCCGACGAACACGCACTGCAGCGCATGATCGAGCACTATCAGGCCCTCGCCCGCGAGGCTCCGTACACACCGACCAGCGTCACCTGCGACCTTGACCCGTCGCAGATCGTGGCCTACGCCGAGCGGCTGACAATCGTCGAACGTTTCGCCGATCCACTGGGCGACCTGATCCGTGTGCGCGAAAAACAGGCACCCTTGCTGGCCTATTTTCGCAACAACGTTCTGCACCTTTTTGCCCTGCCAGCCCTCGTGGCCTGCCTGCTGAGCCACAACCGCCGGCTTGATGGAGCACGGGTCGCCCAGGCAGTGAGTGGCATCTGTAGCCTGATGCGAGCTGAACTTTTCCTTCGCTGGCATCCCGACGAACTCCCGGCGGCTACGGAAGCCGTCATCGGCGTGCTGCTTGCGCGCAACCTGGTTGCGCGCTCTGAAGACTCAGGGGTACTCGCAGCACCGGAACCGATCAGTGAGGAATTTGCCGAGCTGCACTTGCTCGGCGAAACCATTCGCCCGCTGCTCGAACGTCACTTCCTTACCCTGTCGCTGCTCCAGCAACATGGAACGGGTCAATTGACCCGCCAGGCACTGGAAAACTCCTGTCATTTCCTGGCGCAGCGGCTATCACTGCTCTACCAGTTCAATACACCGGAGTTTCCGGAAAGAGCGACCTTCTCCGCCTTCATCACCAACCTCATCGAAGCGGAATTTCTGCGCGAGGACGAAAAGGGGCTGCTCCACTTTGACCAGCGGCTGATGACGCCGCTCGCCCACTCGGAGCTTGTCCTCTCGGTTGAAGCCCGGCAAGCGATCCGGCGCATCACGGGTGCCGGATTGGCGAGATAGGCCGACCGACAGCGCAACGAAACGCGACACTGGCGATTCTCAGGCCCGCGCAGCAGGGCCTCGCCGCGCCGCTTGCTCAAGCCGCTCCTTCTCGGCAAGCACCTTGTTCGCGTATCTGGTTTCCGGGTCATCCGGGGCGCCACCATAATGCTGCAGGCCCGCCGTCAAGCTGCCACGCCAGCGGATCGCGTCCTCGAGGACATGCACGCCAACCTGGATGTTGGTCACCGGGTCAAGAAAAGGCTGCTCGCCCGCACCCTGCGGCACCTTGTCCAGGTGATAGCCCGGGATCACCTGCATCAGGCCTTTCGCACCGACCACGCTTTCGGCGAAGGGATTGAAGCGTGACTCGATACCAATGATGGCAATGATCAGCAGAGGATCGACGCGACGTTCGCGGCCGACGGTCTGCGCGGCTTCGAACACCGGCACCAGCGCTTCGGGAGCCACCCGATAGCGACGCGAAACGAAGTCCAGGGCGCGCTGCAGTCGTAGCGGCAGCGCAGCCGACACAGGCTTGGCGGCTTCCGCTCCGGAAACTTCATTTGGCGAACGCTCCGCCACGGTGGCTTGCGGTTGGTCAGGGACATCGCCATCGCTGCCCCAGGGCTTGAAAGTGCCCAGGACAACCATCAGCCCAACGATGATCAGGCTGTGTTGGACAAAACTCAAACTGGCGTCAACACGGCGCCCCGTTATGCTTCTGAGTGAAATTGTTGCGGACATGCTCTCTCCTTCACTTTGGTCATCGCGCCAACAGAACGGCTCGACGATGGACGGTTACAGGCGGGTGCAAAGCCTCGAATACTTGGGGGGTACTTGCCCCTGAGGCCGGGACTCTGTTCGCTTTGACAGCCTGCGAACAGAGCGGCGAGGACGCAACTGAACAGCTGCGAGGTGCTTTTTCTTACTGGAGGCTGCGCAGTCTATTGATTAATCTCGCTTTGGTCAACCCACTGCGAGCGGCGGCCGCCGCCGCCGGCAGCCAGGCACCGCCAGAAATCCTCATGGCATCGCCAGACCTGCGCTCCCGTCGCGCACAGGGTGACCTTCTACCGAGGCCCTTATAATGCTGTTCCCGGGTGCGCTCGCCGCAGCTATCAGCCAGCCATCCCGACTGACTTGCAGACCTGGAACCTACCGATGGACATTGCTCTACTGCTCTTTCTGATTCTCCTCAACGGCGTCCTGGCGATGTCTGAAATCGCTGTTGTTTCTTCGCGACAGTCACGCCTGAAAAAGCTGGCTGACGACGGCAGCGTCGGTGCCCGCTCGGCGCTGGCGCTTCACCACGAGCCCGCAACCTTCCTTTCCACTGTGCAGGTCGGCATCACCACGGTGGGCATCCTCAGTGGCGCCATCGGCGAGGCGACACTGGCAACGCCGATGGCCCGATGGCTGAGCACGCATCCGTCGCTGGCGCCTTACGCCAGCGGTATCGCGATGACGCTGGTCGTCATCATCGTGACCTATTTCTCGGTCGTGATTGGTGAGCTGGTCCCCAAGCGCCTCGGGCTGCTGGCGCCCGAACGCGTCGCTTCGCTGATAGCACGGCCGATGAACCTGCTCGCGCGACTGGCTCGCCCCCTGGTATGGCTGCTCTCGTCGTCGTCCAGCCTGCTGCTGGGCCTGCTTGGTGCCCGCCGGAAGCAGGAATCATCGGTCACTGATGACGAAATCAAGGTCCTGATGGGCCAGGGTGCCGAAGCCGGTATCTTTCATGCGAGTGAGCAGGCGATCGTTTCCAACGTGCTGCGCCTTGACGAGCAGCGTATCAGTGCCATCATGACCCACCGCAAGGACATCTACCTGATCGACCTGAACGACAGCCAGGACGAGATCCGCCGGCGTCTCGCCGACAGTCCGTACAAGCGCATCGTGATTTGCCGCGATGGACTGGAACAGATCGTCGGCGTTCTGCGCACCGGCGATCTCCTGAAGGGAGCGCTTCTCGGCGAACCGCTGACGATCGAGGCGTTTGTGCGCCCAGCCCTTTATGTACCAGCCAGCGTGACGACGACACAGTTACTTGAGACTTTCCGGCGAGCACGCCAACAGTGCGCGCTGATGGTCGATGAGTATGGTGGATTGCAGGGTCTGGTGACGCTCACCGATGTGCTGACATCGATCGTCGGCGATCTGCCAAGTTCCGATGCCCCGGAGGAGAACGATATTGTTGTTCGCGAAGACGGCTCGTGGCTGGTTGATGGCAGCGTGACCATCGAACGTCTGAAGACAGCTCTCGAGATCCCGGGCGACCTGCCGGGAGAAGACGAGAATGCCTTCAATACCCTGGGCGGCTTTGTCATGTACGTACTCGGCCGTATCCCTCTGCCCTCGGATCACTTTGGGCTCGGCGACTTGCGTATTGAAGTGGTCGATATGGATCGGAATCGGGTGGACAAGGTCCTTATCGCGCGCGCCCTTCGCGCAGCCAAAGCAGACGTCGATAGCAGCGGACAGTCTCGCCGACGCATCGCTCTCAGTTCGCCCGCTCAGCCCGCCAATACTGATACTTGAGCGCCAGTATCGCGCCGGCAATGATTGCGAAGAGAGCAAGGAAGGAACCCGCAGCCAGCGTCGACACACCGCTGATGCCCTGGCCGATCGTGCAGCCCATGGCGACTACGCCGCCAAAACCCATCAGCGCGGCGCCGGCAAGATGGTTGGCGGTATCCTCGAGATCGCGAAACCCCTCCCAGCGAAAACTGCCACTGGCGAGCGCATGACCCAGGCTGCCGACGACGACACCCAGCCCGCTGGCGATCGCAAAAGTTAGCCGCCGGCTGCTGTCCGACCACAGCATCAGCAGTTCCAGCGTGTAGGCCTGCGGCGCGACGAAGCTCAACGACTCCATACGACCGCTGTTGGTCGCGATGAATGCTTCCTGCAGCGTGTCCGGATCCTCGGCAACATAGCCGAGGTGCCCGCTGACGTACCAGCCAGCGACGACAACGAGACCGATGATGATGCCGCCGAGGAGGCCGTCAAGGGTCAGTCCATCGTGCCACCGGAAAGCGAACAGCAGCAGGCCGCCGCCGATCAACAGCGCGCAAAGTGGTAACGCCACAGTCGGTGCTACCCCGACGGCGGCTAGCAGCGCCGGCAGATCCTGGCCGCCAGCAAGGTGCAGAGAAACGGGTTCGAGCACCTTCACCCGAAAGACGCCGAGCACGCCACGCATCGACATATAGGCCACGAGACCGAGCACGATGAACACCACCAGAGCCTTGACACTGCCGGTGCCGATTCGAACCAGCGTTCTGGCGCCACAGCCCGAAGCCAGGACCATGCCGAAACCGAAGCTGACGCCGCCGACGAGGTACGATAACCAGGTGAAGGTAGGCGTACGGTAGATCGACTTGCCGAGATCGATCTGGCCTCCGGCATGCAATGCCGAGGTACCCAGAATGGCCACCGCGATCGCCAGGAGCCACATGCGCATGCGACTCCAGTCGCCGATGTTGACGATATCGCCGATGGCGCCCATGGTGCAGAAGCGCGTGCGGCTGGCCACAGCGCCGAAAACGAGCCCGAGGGCAAAGGCGAACCACAGAACGCTGTTCGTTGAATCAAGCGGTGCCATACAAGCCCTTAAGCGATCATGCAGGCGGCGTAGCGCGTCGGGTCAGCCACCCCGGCTGCGGCAAAACCGGCTCGCCGCAGGCGGCAGGAGTCACAAACCCCGCAGGCGCGCCCGTCCTCGTCCGCCTGGTAACACGAAACCGTGAGTCCATAGTCCACGCCGAGTGCATTGCCGCGCTGTATGATCTGTGCCTTGGCGAGATCGATCAGCGGCGCATGAATGCGCAGCAGCGCGCCTTCAACGGCGGCCCTGGTAGCCAGATTGGCCATCCTTTCGAAGGCCGCAATGTACTCCGGCCGGCAGTCCGGATAGCCGGAATAGTCGACCGAATTGACGCCAACAAATATGTCGCGGCTAGCCAAAACCTCGGCCCATGCCAGAGCCAGCGACAGCATGACGGTATTGCGCGCCGGCACATAAGTCACCGGAACTCCGGGCTGCACGCCGTCAACGGGAACCGCAATAGACGTGTCGGTCAGCGCCGAGCCGCCAAACTCGTCGAGCCCAAGGCGTAGCACCCGATGTTCACTGGCCCCGAACGCTCGGGCAACGGCCGCAGCCGCGTCCAGTTCGACACGATGCCGCTGGCCGTAGTCGATCGACAGGCAATAACATGCGAAACCACGCTCGCGCGCAATCGCCAACGTGGTGGCCGAATCAAGCCCTCCGGACAGGAGAACGACAGCCCGCTGCTTACCAAGTGAAAGTTGCCCGCTCATGGGGTGGCGAATATACCGCTTTCTGGCGTCGGTGGTTCGCCCATCCATTGATATCGTGTCCACGCCCGGCCCTTTTTTTCCAGAAACGTCAGGATTTCCGAACGCGGCGGAATCTGAAGATGGAGACGCACGGACTGCGCCGAGTCGCGGAGCCGGGCAAACGACATGGCGCCGGGGTCTGGCCTGGGCGGCAAGGGACCAGCGAGGCGCTCGTCCATCGCCCCCGTGACGGCACTTACCTGCCCCGCAGCCTGCCCCACAGCACTTTGTGGATCTGCAGCTGAAAACGTACCGGCAGGCGGTCGGCGAGTATCCACTCGGCGAGTGTCGCTGCCGGCAGGTCCCCCTCCACCGACGACAGAAGCACCGGGCAGATCCCGGTGAGCTGGCGGTCAACAATCAGCTGGCGGGCCCACTCGTAGTCAGCGCGGTCCGTGAGCACCAACTTGAGTTCATCCCTGGCAGTCAACAGAGCCAGGTTTTGCCAGCGATTCCGCTCGCACTCGCCGGAACCGGGGGCTTTGAGGTCAACGATGCGCGACACCCGTGCATCAACGCCGCCGATATCGAGGGCGCCAGAGGTTTCAAGGGACACGGCATAGCCCGCATCACTCAGCTGACCCAACAGTGGCAGGCACGCCGCCTGGGCGAGCGGCTCGCCACCGGTCACACAGACGTAGGGCACCTCATGGCACGCCACCGCGGCGAGAATTTCGGGCAGCGCCATCGTCTGCCCGCCGCTGAAGGCGTAGGTAGTGTCGCACCAGACGCAGCGGAGCGGGCAGCCAACCAGGCGCACGAAAACGGTCGGCAGTCCGGAACGCGAGCTTTCACCCTGCAGGGACAGGAAAATTTCACTGATCTTCAGCGAAAGCGGTCCGACCGATGCCTTCACCAGGCTACTTTTTCAGGCGCTGCCTGGCGGTCGCGGCGGCGCTGCTGTCCGGGTACTTCGCCACCAGCGCTTCGAGCGTACTCTTTGCGCCCTTGGCGTCGGCAAGTTCCTGCTGGCAAGTGGCCATGTTCAGCAGCGCATCGGGCGCCTTGGCATTGGCCGGCCACTTGTTGACCACTACGCGGTGCGCTTCGATCGCCTTCTTGCAGTCACGCAGCGAGTAGTGGGCATTGCCCAGCCAATAGTACGCGCTCGGCGTCAAGCTGCTATCCGGATGTGTCTTGGCAAAGGCATCGAAGGCCGCTGCCGCTTCCTTGAGCTTGTTGGCCCGGAAAAGATTGAGCGCCGCTTCGTACTGGCGCGCTTCAGCCGCAGGATCGCTCGCGGCCTTTCTTGCCGTCTCGACCACCGGTGACTTGCTCTCATCGGCTGGCTTTGGTTCAGCGCTTGCCGCAGGCTGTGGTTCGAGCTTGCGCAGGCGGCCGTCGAGGTCGACGTAGAAATCCTGCTGTCGCTTCTTGGCTGCCTCGAGCTCATAGGTCAGCGTTTCGACCTGACCACGCAGACGCGAGTTCTCCTCGCGTAGCGCCTGAATCTGATTGGCGAGTTCGATCTGTCCCTTGGCAACAATGTCGAGACGTTCGTTGGCCTTGATGGACAAGTCCTTGATCTGACGCCGGGCTTCCTCATCATCGAAGAGCCCGGCTTGCGCGTCTCGTACGCCGAGCAATGCGAACAGCAGAACAATCGGCAAAAGGCGCGCCGAGCCCGGCAACCGGAGCATCGACAGCTCCAGCATCCTAGAACTCACCGCTGTAGAGCATGTCACCGCGACGATTCTCGGCCCAGGCACTTTCGTTGTGACCCTCATTCTTCGGCTTCTCTTCGCCCAGACTGACCGACTCGAGCTGACCTTCAGCAACACCAAGCAAACTCAACATCTTTCTGATCGCGTCGGCACGCTTCTGACCGAGCGCCAGGTTGTACTCGCGACTGCCGCGCTCGTCGGTGTTGCCCTGGATCAGCATCTTGAACTGGCGGTTTTCGGCCAGAAACTTGGCATGAGCCGTCACCAGGTCCTTGTACTCGGACTTCACTTCGTAGCTGTCATAGTCGAAATACACGCTGCGCTTGGACAGGATGCTCTTCGGGTCGGTGAGCACGGCCGGAAGCCTGCCGCCTTCTACTCCGCCAGTCGTCACAGTCGCCACCGCCGGCCCACCGCCGCGTGTCTCGACGGGCGCGCCGGTCTGGTCGGTGCTGTCTGGAGTAGAGCTGCAGGCGGCCATCAGAAGTGCCAGAGCAGCCGGGATGATGAGTTGTTTCATGAATTTCTCCTGCGGAAGATTCGGAATCAAAATGCCTTGTTATCGGTTGAAGGGACCCCATGCCGGTTCGCGAACATCACCCGCCGCAATGGAAAGACGCTGCTTGATACGACCATCAATCGAAACGGCGGAGAGCACGCCGCGGCCACCCATCTCGGTGGCGATCAGGATCATCCTGCCGTTCGGTGAAAAAGTCGGTGATTCATCTTTGTGCGAATCGGTCAGCACCTGCACCTGGCGGCTGGCAAGGTCCATCACGGAAAGCCGGAAGCTGCCCTCCCGGCGGCTGATGAAGGCCATCGACTTGCCGTCAGGTGAAAGGCGCGGGGTGACATTGTAGCTGCCTTCGAAGCTCACCCTCTGGGCATCGCCACCACCAACCCCGATGCGATAGATCTGCGGACTGCCACCACGATCCGACGTGAAGTAGACGAACTGCCCGTCGGGCGAAAAGTTGGGCTCGGTATTGATGGCGTTGGCAGTCGTCAGTCGCTGCGCGCCGGAGCCATCGGTGTTGACGGTGAAGATCTGCGAACCGCCGTCCTTGCTCAGGACCACGGCCAGCTTGCGGCCATCAGGCGACCACGCGGGTGCCGAGTTGGAGCCCTTGAAGTTGGCTACGACAACCCGCTTCCCGGAGGACAACGAGTGGACATAGACCACCGGCTTCTTGTTTTCGAAGGAAACGTAGGCCAGACGGCCACCATCAGGCGACCAGGAAGGCGAGATGATGGGTTCCTTGGAGATCAGCGCCACCTGGGCATTCTGGCCATCAGCGTCGGCGATGTGCAACTCGTAACGCGAGGCGCTTGCCCTGACCACATAGGCGACGCGGGTCGAGAAGATGCCGGGCTCACCGGTCAGCTTTTCGTAAATCATGTCGGCAATACGGTGGCCGGCAGCGCGCAACATTGCATTAGAGGTCACAAAAGCCGAGCCGCCAAGCGAGGCTTGCTTGTTGACGTCGTAAAGACGGAAGCGTGCCTCCTGGCGACCATCGCCACTGGCGCCGATACTGCCGCCCGCCAGCGCGTCAGCACCCCGGTTCTTCCAGTCTGTGAAAACCGGGCTTGAAGCTTCGGTCACCACCTGACCGCCGGGGTCAATCATCTTGAACAGACCACTACGTTCCAGGTCAGCGCGTATCACCGAGGTCACCGTGCGTGCCGAGCCAGGATCACCACCGAAATCGGCGATTGCCACTGGAATGCGATTGGCGCCGGCGCCGGTGATTTCGATGGTCAGCTGAGCATATGCCGGCGTCTGCAGCAAGGCGATCACGCTGACGGCCAGCAGGACGAGACGATGCAGTTTGAGTCCGATTCCAAGCATGGCGTAGTCCAATACAGAATTCGCGATTATATCGCCTCCAAATGCTCCTGATTTGTAACCAAACGTTATCTTGCGAACGGTGACCGATCAGCGGCAATCGCGGCGAAGGTGTGCCTATCGATGCTGAACCTCTCGCGACCGCATATAAATGGCGAAGAAGCTGGCATCAGTGGCCTTCAGTCGCGCCCGATATTCGATCAGGGTCCGACTGTGGCCCTGCTTTTCGAGGTCAAGAATACGGGTCAGGAGACCAAAGGCCTGCCGCGCCGGCCTGCTCTCGATCGCCTGCGGCAGTCCCGATGCAGGTTCGCTGCCGATTTCGGCGCTCACTGCCGGGTGCCGCAGCAGGTACCAGGCTGGCAGCCACGCGTTGCCGGAATCCTCGACTTCTGCCTTGAAGGCGAGCCAATCCTTGTCAAGCTGCGAGTCGCCGAGTTCCCGCAGCAGATCGGGAAAAGCGTCGGGTGCGTACCAGGCAAACGCAAGAATCTCCCCTCGTGCAGCCTTCAGTCCAGCCCGACGATAGCGGGCGATCGCCCGCCAGCGCAATACGGCGCGATCGGTATCAGCTCCGGCAATGCCGATTGCGGCGGCTTCTGCGGCGTCGTAGGCTTGCGCACGCAGAAACAGATCGGCAGCATGTAGGTGCGGCCGCTCGCGGTCGAACGGATGTGTTGCCGCGCGTGCCAGTTGCAGCCAAAGGAATGCGAGAAATCCCTTGGCCGCGCTGCCGAGAATACCCGCAGCAGGAACAATCCGGGTATTGAGAACTTCAACGGTCAGTTCCAGAGCATCAGCATCGAGCCCCGCCGTGTGGATTTCCCGAGTCAGTTCAAGGAAGGCGTTGAGGCTGTCGAAAACCGCCAAATCAGGCCGCTGGGGGGCTTCCGCCCGCAGTCGAGCAATGCTCTGCGCCGTTCGCTCGCTGTCGTGAGCACACAAGGCCGCGACTACCTCGTTGGCCAGGGTGACCTCGTGAGAATCGAGGAAGATGTCGAGCTGATGGGCGTTCAAGTCAATGATCGGCAGTCGTCGGCAGGGTGCCGCCCGGCGAAACTAGTCGTCGCGCGGTTTGTACGGAATTTTGAGAACGCGCTCGAAGAGATCCGGGTTCGCTGGCTTGGGCAATGGCGACGACTTGCGAATCGCACGCTCGACGGCCGCATCGAGCGCCGGATTGCCACTGGAGCGGCGCAGCTTGACGTCGAGGACCTCCCCTGTGGGAAGCTGCGTGACCTCGAACTCGGCTTGCGGATTACCCTGGATGCCGGGCGGCAGCGAAATGTTGCCACGGATCTTGCCGCGCACTTTGTCAACGTATTCGGCGAGCCCGCGCTTCCGGTCCACCCCCGCCTGCTCGGCCGCCAACTGCCTGAGCTGGCGAGCCTCGGCATCAGCACGGGCAAGTTGCTCCTGAGCTGCCTTCTGCTGCTGCAATTGCTTCTGATCCCGCTTCAGCTCATCGTCAAAACTCGGGCGGCGCTCAGGCTCCGGCTTCGGTTCTTTCGTCTTTGGTTCTTTCGCCTTTGGCTCTTCCTTCCTGGGCGGATCCTTCGGTATTGGATCTTCCTTCCTGGGTTGCTCTTTCGCCTTCGGGTCTTCCTTTCGAGGTGCCTCTTTCGTCTTGGGCTCCTCCTTCTTCGCTGGCTCCTTGAGCTTCTTGTCTTCTTTCAGGGGGATGTCCGGCTTGATTGGCAGCTTGGGCTCGAGTTTCGGGTCTGGCTTCGCGACTGCTTTCGCCACGGGCTTGGGTTCAGGCTTGGGTTCAGGCTTGGGTTCAGGCTTGGGTTCAGGCTTGGGTTCAGGCTTGGGTTCAGGCTTGGGTTCAGGCTTGGGTTCAGGCTTCGGTTCCGGCTTCGGTTCCGGCTTCGGTTCCGGCTTGGATGCTGGCTTCTGTTCCGGCTTGGGCTCCGGTTTCGGCGCAGGCCTTGTTTCGGGCTTCGGCTCCGGCGCTGGCTCCGGCTGACTGACGACCTTGGGCGCCGGTGCCGCGCGCCAGATCTCGACCTCAACCGCGGAGGGTGGTTTGCTCTTCCATTGCACGCCCAGGAACAGTGCACCGATCAGGACCAAGTGCACGGCCGCCGACAGGACCAGCGATGGCCATTTTGCCGGGTCGTCCTGCGGCGGCCGCGTGAGGGTTTCGACAGCTTCCACAGATCAGGAACTCACTTGCCTGTCGGCTGTACGAGAAGGCCAATCCGTTTGACCTGCTTTTGCTGAAGGTCGTCCATGACTTCGAGCACCGCCTGATACTTGACGTTCTTGTCACCGGCAATGACAACCGCCTGCTCGGGATTCCGCCGCTGCGCGGCGACAATCTCGTCGGAGAGTTCACTCCGGCTCAGCGGGCGTTCGGGCTTTCCCGGAGCCAGCAGCGCCAGCGTCCGGTCAGCTCGGACGATCACCTGCAGCGCTTCGACTGGCGGCTGCGCAGCCTTGCCGACCGACGGCACGTCGATGCTGGCAGTGGTCATCATCGGCGCCGTCACCATGAAGATGACCAGCAGCACGAGCATGACGTCGATATAGGGAACGACGTTGATTTCGTTTTTCAGACGACGCGGACGCATGGCCTTACCTCATCTGCCGTTGCAGGATGTTCGAGAACTCTTCCATGAAGGACTCGAAGCGCGAGGAGAGACGGTCGATCTCATGCGCGAAGCGGTTGTAGGCGACCACCGCCGGAATGGCCGCAAACAGGCCGATGGCCGTCGCCACCAACGCTTCGGCAATCCCTGGGGCAACCGCAGCGAGTGTCGCCTGGCCAACGTTGGCAAGGCCGCGGAAGGAATGCATGATCCCCCAGACCGTGCCGAACAGGCCGACATAAGGACTCACCGAGCCAACCGAAGCGAGAAAGGCGAGGTGCGAGTCGATGCTGTCCATCTCCCGCTGATAGGTCGCACGCATGGCGCGCCGCGAGCCGTCGATCACGTCTTTCGGGTCAAGGTTTTTCTGGCTGCGCAATTTGGTGAATTCCCGGAAGCCGGCTTCGAAGATACGTTCCATGCTGCCGGTACTGTGCCGGTCATTGATCGCGCTCTGGTAGAGGCTGTTGAGATCGCCGCCGCTCCAGAAGTCACGCTCAAACTGTTCGGTTTGCGCGCGCGCCGCCTTGACCGTGAACCACTTGCGGAAAATGTAATACCAGGACATGAACGAGACGCCGGCCAGCAGCAGCATCACTGCCTGAACCACGGCGCTGGCGTTGAGGATCAGGTGCAGGATCGAGAGGTCTTGCGAGACATTCATTGCAGTGCTTCCAGTTTGGTACGCAGAATTGCGGGGATAGAAGTCGTTTTCATCAGCGCGGAGTTTACACAAACGATGTGGATGGCGCCCCGGACCAGTTCCTGCCAGCCTCCCTCCACCGTCTCATCGGCGCGCCGGATGTGCTGGCGGAAGAAGATCTGCGCGCGACTGATCCTCTCCACTTCAAGGCCGACGACCAGTTGATCGTCAAGCCGCGCCGGCTTCAGATACTCGACGCTGACGCTGCGGACGACAAAGGCGATGCCCGGATCGCGCAGCAGGTCCGCCTGCTGATGGCCGATCTCACGCAGCCATTCGGTCCGGCAACGATCGAAGAACTTCAGATAATTCGCATAGTAGACGACGCCACCGGCATCGGTGTCTTCGTAGTAAATACGGACGGGGATGGTGAACGCGTTGGGTTTCTGCTGGTGTCTCATTGCCGGCGCCGATTCTAAGGCAGCATCCTTGTCGCGAATGTAAGTATTTGTGACCAGGGGGAAGCGCTCAGGGCGCCCGCCAGAGCTCACCTTGGGGTTCGCCGAGGAGGGCGTCGAGACCGAGGTGACGGTACACCGCCGCCGTCGCCACCCGGCCGCGCGGCGTACGCTGTAGAAAGCCCTGCTGGATCAGATACGGTTCGAGCACGTCCTCGATGGTATCGCGCGCCTCGCCAATGGCAGCGGCGAGGTTATCGACGCCGACCGGGCCGCCGCCGAACTTGTCGATGACCGCGGACAGCAGCTTGCGGTCCATGACGTCGAGCCCACCGTGATCGACATCGAGCATCAGCAGGGCCAGATCGGCGACTTCCTGCGTAATGTGCCCGCTGGCCCGGACCTCGGCGAAATCGCGCACGCGACGCAGCAGGCGATTGGCGATGCGTGGTGTACCGCGCGAACGCCGTGCGATCTCCAGCGCCCCGCCCGCATCGGCAGGCACCTTGAGCAACTGCGACGAGCGCGTGACGATCAGCGTCAGTTCCTCGGGCGTGTAGAACTCGAGTCGGGAAACGATCCCGAAACGATCGCGCAGCGGGTTGGTCAGCATCCCGGCACGGGTGGTCGCGCCGACCAGCGTGAACGGCGGCAGATCAAGCTTGACCGAGCGTGCTGCCGGACCTTCGCCGATCATGATGTCGATCTGGAAGTCTTCCAGTGCCGGATACAGGATCTCTTCGACGACGGGTGACAGGCGATGAATTTCGTCGATGAACAGCACGTCGCGCGGTTCGAGATTGGTCAGGATGGCGGCCAGGTCACCGGCGCGTTCGAGCACCGGGCCCGAAGTCGAGCGCAGGTTGACGCCCATCTCGGCGGCGATGATATGCGCCAGCGTGGTCTTGCCAAGGCCTGGCGGACCGAACAGGAGAACATGATCGAGCGTGTCGCTGCGCCTCCTGGCTGCCTCGATGAAAATCGTCAACTGCTCGCGGATCTTCGCCTGGCCGACGTAATCTGCCAAGCGTCGAGGCCGCAGGGCGCGCTCGATCGCTTCTTCCTGGGTGGATTTCGATTCGGCCGAGATCAGCCGGTCCACCGGAACACTGCCGAGGTCGTCGGTCTCTATCATCGCGGCCGGTGCTCCTCCGCGGCGGGCACTTGCGCATCGGCGTGCGCCAGCCATTCGCGGATCAAGACCTGCCCCAGCGCCAGCAGGGTCGGCCCGAGGAAGAGGCCGATGAAGCCGAAGACCAGCACGCCACCAAAGACGCCGACGACAATCAACAGCAGCGGCAGGCTGGATGTTCGTGAAATCAGGATCGGCTTGATGAAGTTGTCCACGCTGCTGATCCCGAACATTCCCCAGAGCACCATGAACACGGCCCAGCCGGTCTGTCCCTCGCTGTACAGCCAGACGGCAGCCCCCAGCCAGATCAGGGTTGCACCGATCACCGGCACCATGGACAGGAAGAAGGTCGCCACCGTCAGGATGACAACGCCTGGTACGCCCGCAATGAGGAAGCCGACCATCGCCACGACCGACTGCGCCGCAGCGGTGCCGACGATGCCGACCATGACCCCGGTGACCGTGCCTTCGACCAGCGCCAGCATGCGCTCGCCCAGGTCACCGGCAAGTGTCCGGCTGCCGATGTGCAGGGCGTCAGCATAGAGGTGTGCGTCGCGGAAAATGAAGAAGACGAAAAAGATCACCAGCACGAGTTGCAGCAGGCCCTGCGCCAGCAGCGCGGCGGTGGCCAGCGCGAGCTTGCGGGTTGGGTCAACGAACTGATGCAGCAGGTTGTTCATCTCCTCCCGGCTCGCGACCAGTTCATGCCAATAGGCGCCGGCATCGCGACCGACGATCGGCAATCTCGCCAGCCAGGCCGGCGGCTCAGCGGGAAGGCCATTTTCCATCAGGGGTTTCAGATAACGGATCGCGAGTTCGACGCCGTCGGCAATCGAACCCGAGAGTAGAGCAACTGGCGCGACGAGCAGCAACAGCAGCAGGATCGACACCAGCAACGCCGCCAGATTGCTGCGCCCGCGGCAGATCCGGAGCAGGCGATTGCGGATCGGCAGCGTCGTGACACAGATGACTATGGCGAAAAGCAGGGTACCGGTAAACGGCAACAGCACGGCAATACAGCCGACCAGCAGGAGCGCGACGAGCGCGATCTGGATGAGTTGTTTGTGACCGGGATTCATTGTCGATTCAGACCCTTGACAACAGCTTGAGCGCCTGACGAATGCCGTCGGAGGTGGTGCTGTCGGCCGGCAACTGCTTCATCGCGGCGCCCGCTTCGCGGTCATTGTAACCCAGCGCCAGCAGCGCATTGAGGATGTCACTGTGCGCCCCGGCAGGCGACACGACACTGCTCGGCAGGGCGTCGGCGAGTTTCCCCTTGAGCTCCAGCAGCAGGCGTTCGGCGGTCTTGGTGCCAATCCCCGGCACCTTGGTCAGGCGACCCACCTCCTGCCGCGCCACCACCTGCGCTAGATCGCCCACCGACAGTCCGGAAAGGACCGACAGAGCCAGGCGCGCACCAACGCCAGAGATCTTCAGCAACTGGCGAAAGGCAAAGCGCTCGGCTTCGCTGGCGAAGCCGTATAGAAAGTGCCCGTCCTCGCGGACCACAAAGTGGGTCAGCAGACTGAGTTTTTCGCCGTTCGCCGGCAGGTTGTAGAAAGTGCTCATTGGCACGTCGAGCTCATAACCGACACCCTGCACGTCAACCACCACCTGCGGCGGGTTCTTTTCCAGCAGGATTCCAGTCAGCCGGCTGATCATTGGTTGTTCTCCCTCACTTTGCCGCAGCCTTGCCGACAATCAGTCGGCCATTGCGCACGTGCAGGCCGCCACTCGCCAGGCTACCAAACCCCTGCCCGCCGTGCGCGTGCGCGATCGCACAGGCCAACGCATCGGCGGCGTCGGGCCTGGGATCTGCCGACAAGGATAACAGGCGACGGACCATGTGCTGCACCTGCACCTTGTCGGCGTGGCCGTTGCCGACCACCGCCTGCTTGACCTGCAGAGCGGTGTACTCGGAGACCCCAAGCCCGCTCGCCACCAGCGCCGTGATCGCCGCGCCACGCGCCTGGCCAAGCAACAGTGTCGACTGTGGATTGACGTTGACAAAGATGATCTCGACCGCCGCCTGATCCGGCTGGTGCCTGGCCACCAGTTCGCGCAGGCCGGCATGGATCGTTCCCAGACGGCTGGGAAGCGAATCCCTGACGTCGGTCCGGATGCAGCCGCTGGCGACGTAGGTCAGCCGGTTGCCCGCCTTTTCGATCAGACCGAAGCCGGTAATGCGCAGGCCGGGGTCGATACCGAGAATGCGCAGCAGCGGCTTGGCGGAATCGCCCATCACGTCCGCGCCCGCGCCAGATAGACGCCACCCACCGCCAGCACCATGCCGGCCAACGCCAGCCCACCAAGTGTTTCGCCAAAAACCAGCCAGGCGATCACGGCCGTACTCGGCGGTGTCAGGTAGAACAGGCTGGCAACATTGACCGCACTGCCGCTGCGGATCAGCACATTGAGCAGACTGATGGCACCGAAGGAAAGCACCAGCACCAGCCAGAGCAGCGCAAAGACGAACTCCGGCGTCCAGTCGATGGTCATGCTCTCGGTGTTCCAGGCAACCACAGCGGTGACGACCGCCGTCGGCAGGAACTGGATCACCGAACCACTGCGCAGGTCGAAGCGCGGGCAAAAGCGCTTCTGGTACAGCGTGCCCAGGGTGATGCCAAGCAGCGCCGCGAATGCCGGCAGCAGCATCGCCGCCAGCGGCAGGTCGCCGAGCTTGTTGGCAACCACCAGCGAGACGCCGGCAAAACCGAGCACCAGCCCCAGCCATTGCCGTGGCGACACCTTTTCGCCGAGCAGGAAGCCGGCGCCACACGCCGTCAACAGCGGCTGCATGCCGACGATCAGAGCCGTCACGCCAGCCGGCAGACCCTGTTTGATGGCCATGAACACCCCGCCCAGATACAGCGCGTGCACCAGCAGGCCGGAAACACCGATATGGAAAGCCTGACGCCGATCGCTCGGCCATGGCGCACGCGTCGCCAGGGCGAAGCTCGTCATCAGGGTGAGCACCAGAACGTAGCGGGCGAGCAGGAAGGTCAGAGGTTCGGCGTACGGCAGCCCGAACTTGGCGCCGATGAAACCGGTGCTCCAGAGGAAAACAAACAGGAAGGGCAGCAGCGATGGCAGGGGGCGCATGGGATCGGCTTGTTGACGCAGGGCAGGAGTGTATCAAGCATCGTGCCAATGATGGCGGCAAACCGCCGCTACCGGCACTCGAACCTGATCCTGCCCGGGTGAACGACCAACCCCGCCGGAGCGGGGTTGGTGGCTGCCACGTGCCGGACCAGCAAGCGAAACTACTTCTTGGCGGCGCTGGCCTCAGCCTTGGTTGCCGCCGCCTGCTTTTCGGCGTCCTTCTTTGCCTGCTTGGCCGCCTTCTTCTCGTCGGCCGTGCTCTTCGCCGGTGGGGACTTGGCGGGCTCAGCCTTGCCGGCTGGCGTGGC
>JAFLDL010000045.1 GCA_017302435.1 Candidatus Accumulibacter necessarius | reverse complement strand
TGCCGCCGCGGCACCTGGCACAGCACCGACAGCCGCCGGCGGGCAGAACAACCCGGCCTCGTCGGCACCGGCGGCGCTCGGCTCGCCGCAGGGCGCGGCGGTCAATCGACAGCTCCTGTCGCCAGCCAGCGCCACACAGGGCGACCCGCTGCTTCCGCCGGGTGCCACGGAGCGCACCCCTTGACCATTGCTTCCCGCGCGATGAAGCAGCCGCCGGCCTTGCCCCTCTCGCCGCTCTAGTTTTCTCTGAGCGCTTCCCGGGCGCGGCGCAGCGTTTCCGGCATCGGCTGCGCTGCCGTTGCCCCGGGCGCATAGCGCGAGTGGTTGCAGATGGCGAACAGGATAGCGTACGCTTCCAGGCGGCGGTCATCGACCCCTGCCGGGCGCAGGACGCGGGCCACGATCTCTTCGGTGATGGCCGCTGGGTGGACGCCATGGCGGGCAGCCAGATGCCCCTGGAGCGCACGGAACACCGCGGTATGAAAGGCGGCCGGGTCGTTCGCCGCGAGCCCGCGTTCGGCCTCGGCAAGCCAGTCTGCGACGGACGGTCCTGGTGCTGCCGAGGCGACCGGCGGTGGCTGGCGGGAGTGCCCTGATCGACGCCTCGCCCGCTGAATGACGACGATCAGCAGGAGCACAGCGGCGACGACGGCTGCCGTAACGGCGGCCAGGGGTGCCCAGGGCGCTGCGCTGACCGGCGGTGGGTCGCTGGTTTCCCGCGCCACGGCGGCGGCGGCTGCGGCGGTGACTGCGGTTGGCGGGGCAGCGCTCGCCGGGCTCGTCGCTGGCAATATCGGGATCTCGATCGCCTGGCTCGTCAGCGTCTGATAGCGCTCGCGCCGAGGGTCGAAGTAGCTGACGCTCAGCACCGGTATCTCGACCGCCGTGGCCGTTTCGGGAATGAGCACCTGCTCACAGACCAGGCTGCTTGCGGTCAAACTCGCAACCGGAGGATAAGCGCGCACGCCCGCCAAGGAAAGCGCCGGGCAGGAGAAACTGTCAATATTTCCGGCCCCTTCGATGCGCGTCGTCAGGGTGACGGGATCGCCACTCTGGATCGCCTTCGGCGAGACTTCCCTGGCCAGGGTGAAGCGCCCGACCGCGCCGGAAAAATCGGCGGGCTTTCCCTTCGCCGGCAGCGGCAGGACGGTAAAACGGACCGGCTGCGAGCGGACGGTCACCGGGCGGGGCTCGCTGTCACCGAAAAAGGCGGCCGCACCGCTGCCCGGTGCCAGCAGGTCAAACTGCAACTCGGCCGGCCCAAGTTCGATTTCTCCGCTGCGGCTTGCCACCAGCGTCGTCGAAAACTGGTAGGCCGCGTATTCGCGGTCGTTGCGGGTGGTGCTGGCCTGTCGCGGGGGGGCATAGTCGGCGGTCCGGAAGGCCTCTCCGACCAGCCGGGGATATTGGACGTTGCGAATCGACACCGGGCCGGCGAGCAGGGTCACGGTCAGCGGCACCGCTTCGTGCACATAAGCCCGGCTTTTTTTCGGAAGGACCTCGAGGATGAAGTGATCGTCGGGCGCATCGCTCGCCGATGCCGCCGCGGCGCTCTGGCCGAACGGGCCTGTGCCAAGCAGCAGCGCCACGAGCATGGCGCGAATTACCCTCCCGCTCCGCCATCGACTCATTGCTTCACCAGTCCTTGTCCGGTTGCGCCAGCTTGCCGGCGGGATTCCCGGCATGCGGCATGCCTGCCGGCCTTTCTCGCCCGCGGGCCTCATTGAGCAGACGTTCGACCTCCGGCTGCGTCAGATCCCGGCGTGGTTTCCCCTTGCCGAGCGCATCATCGGCGCCGTCAGCCGCTTGCGCGGCGTCCGCCGTCGTTGCCTGCGGCGGGCTGGACGAATCCGCCTTTGTCCGCTCGCCCGCGGCCTTGCTGTCCTGGTTTTTGGCCGCTTCCCTGGCCGGTTTTTCGTCGCTTGTCGGCGGCCGGCGGCTGCCTTCCGGCGAGACTTGCTTGTCCAGTGCCGCGAGCCGCAGCCGGACCGCGGCGAGATTGCCGGCAGCATCGGTGGCGTCCGGCTCGCCGGCCAGCGCCTGGCCATAGTCGGCCATGGCTTCGCTCAGCAAACTCCTGGCGGCCTGCGGATCACTGGCCGCGAGAAGCTCGGCCTGGCGGAACCGGCTGTTGCCCCGGTTGTAGTGGATGGCTGCGGACAGATCAGGGCCAGCCGTGGCGAGGGCGGTGGCAAACTGCTGTTGCGCGCGCACGAAATCCCCCTTGCGATAGAGGCTGACGCCCAGATTGTAAGCCAGCGGCGCGGCGTCGCTGCCAAGGCTGATCGCCCGATTGAACGCCGACTCGGCGCCGCTCGGGTCGCCGGACTGCAGGCGTGCCGTGCCCTGAGACAAGGCCAGGTTGCTGAGGTCCTGGCGCAGCGTGACGGTCAGTCCGGCCACCGCCACCAGGCCCAGCAGCGTGTTTGTGAGCGCCCGCATCATGGCTTCTGGCGCCAGGTGAGCAGAGGTTCGCCGAGCAACAGGAGCAAGGCCAGAGCGAGTGGGAACTGGAAACGCTCGGCGAGTTGCTGGCGCGTGCTCGAGCTTTCCTGCTTCTCGCTGGCGGCCAGTTCGTTGCGGTAGAGCGTCTCGAGTGCTTTCGGGTCGGCGGCAAGGTCGAAGATGCGGCCGCCGCCGGCAGCGGCGAGTTGCTGCAGGGCTTCGGTCTGCAGACGGGTCCTGACCAGCGTGCCCTGGCGGTTCCTGACGAATTGGCCGTCGGCAAGCCGGATCACGCTGCCCGCCGGCGTGCCGGCGGCGATGCCGTGCACCGTGATGCCGGCGTCGCGCAGGCCGGCAACGCTGCCGAGATCACCGCCGTGGTCTTCGCCGTCGCTGACCACGATCAAGGTGTTGCTGCTGCCCTGATTGGCAGCAAAGACCCGCCTGGCCTCGCTGATGACGCTGCCCAGCGAGGTGCCTCCGAGGGGAAGGGTGTCCGGGCCGGCGTCGGCGAGCATCGCGGCGAAAGTGCCGTAATCACTGGTCAGCGGGCAGACCAGGAAGGCGCTGCCGGCAAACGCGATCAGGCCGATCCGGTCGCCCTGCAACTGCGAGAGCAATCCGGTCACCGCGTCCTTGGCCGCCGCCAGCCGGGTCGGCTGCAGATCCTCGGCCAGCATGCTGCGGGAAACGTCGAGCGCCACCAGGATGTTCAGCCCGGTGCTCGGCTGCGGCAGCGTGATCAGCCCCCACTGTGGGCGACAAAGCGCGGCAACGATCAACAGGAAGGCAGCCGCCGGCAACAGGGCGACGAGGACAGGTCGGCAGGCTGGGCGCTGTGCCGGCGAATCGTCGCCGGCCAGCTGAAGCAGGTCCAGCCGTCGCCGTCGGGCCGTCCGGCGCAGGAGCATCGCTGCCGGCACGAGCAGCAGGCACAGCCAGGCGTAGGCAGGGTCGGCCCAGTTCATCTCAGGGCAGGGTCCGCAGCAGGGTCGTGCGCAGGCCCAGTTCGGCCACGCCGAGCGCCAGCGCGACGAGGAGCAGCGCGGGGAACATCTCCTCGTACGAAAAGAAGACCTTCTCTTCGATGCGCCGCTTTTCTAGCCGGTCGATGTCGGCAAACGCTTTCGCCAGGACGTCCCGATCGTCGGCCCGGAAATAGCTGCCGCCGGTGCTGCTGGCGATCTCGCGCAGCGTGCTCTCGTCGAGGTCGGCCTGCACCGCCCGGTAGCTTGTTCCGCCCAGGGGGTCGTCGACCGGGATCACCGCCGGACCGCTGGCACCGATACCGATGGTATGAACCCGGACCCCCAGCGTCCTCGCTGCCGCCGCCGCCAGCTCGGGGGTACTGCTGCCGGCGTTGCTGCGGCCGTCGGTCAGCAGGATGATCGCCTGGCTTTGCGCCTGCCCGGCGTTGCCCTCGCTCGCCGCGCTGCGCAGGCGGTTCAGCGCCGCCAGCATCGCGTCGCCGATGGCCGTACCATCTTCGATCACTCCGGTCTGCAGTTGCGCCACCGCGCTCTGCAGCCAGTCATGGTCAAGCGTCAGCGGTGCCGCCGGGTAGGGGCGGGCGGCAAAGGCGAGGAGGGCGATCCGGTCGCCCCGCCGGCCCTGCAGAAAGCCGGCCAGGACCTCCTTCGCGATCGTCAGCCGGTTCTTCCGCGGTTCGCCGCCAGCCAGGTCTTCGGCCAGCATGCTGGTCGACAGATCGAGTGCCACCACCAGGTCGACCCCCTCGCTGTGCACCTTGACTTCGCGTTCGATCAATTGCGGTCGGGCCAGCGCCACGATCGCCAGCGTCAGCAGCAGAAGGCGCAGCAGAGGAAGCGCTCGCGCGCAGCGTGCGCGCAGCGTATTGGGCAGCGCCTCGATCCGGGCACCGGCCGCCAGCAGAAGGGAAGGCGCTGTGCGCTCCCGGCGGCGGCGCAGCAGCGCCCAGGGCGGCAGCAGCAGCAGCAGGAAGAGCATCTGGGGGTCGGCGAAGCGCATCAGGCCGGTCCTGCCAGCGAGCCGTCGAACAGCCTGGCGGCTGAAGTCAGCGCGCCGTCGATTTCGCTCGCATCGGGTTGATGGGCGGCAAACTTGACCCGGTCGCCGAGCGCCACGAGGGGCTTGAGCAAGCCTTGTCCCGGCTCGTCGAGGAAAGCGGCGGCCTGCGGCAGCAGTTCGCATGAAGTGAGCCGCTGCGCCGCGATGCCGGTCCGGTCGGCGAGCGTGCTGCGCAGCAGGTCGTCGAGGCAGACGATCAACTGGCTGCCTGAGCAGGCGCCCCGTCGGTAGTCGGCCGCAAGGCGTGCCAGCACCGCGCTGGCCTCGGGTTGCCCGTCCGCCCCAGGCGACCGGACGGTGGCTTGCCGGCGGCGCAGCTTGCGTTGCAGCCAGAACACGCCGCCGGCGAACAGCAGGGCGCCGCCGGTCAGGGCGAAAGGCGGCAGACTGTCCACCGCCACCGGCCCGCGGATGTCGTGGATGGCTGCCGCCGCGGGTGGCGCGGGCGTGCCCGGCGGGCTTTCGGCGGCGCCGAGGCTGGCCGCCGCAAACACCAGCGGGATCAGAAAGCGCCGCATGGTCAGCGACTCAGCCGCTGCCGGCGACTGTGGAAGAAGCGGCCGAGGGCCTGCAGCGGCGGCACGACGCTGTCGACGATCAGGTGCTCGACGCCGGTATCGGCAAAGACCTGGTTCAACTGGCCACGTCGCGTCACCGCATGCTGCCGATAGCGCTCGCGTACCTCGGCCGCAGCGGTGTCGACCAGATGCCGGGTGCCGCTCTCCGGGTCGGCGACGCGCAGCAGGCCGACCGCCGGTAACTGGTCATCGCTCGCGTCGCTCACCGAAACGGCGATCACCTCGTAATGCCGGGCAACCGCGGCCAGCGGCAGGCGAAAATCGGCCGCGAGAAAATCCGAGACGACAAAGAGCAGGGAGCCACGCCGTTGCACACGTTCGAGGTAGCCGAGGGCTGCGGCGACGTCGGTTCCCTGTCCGCCCGGGGCTTGCAGCAGCGCGGCGACGAGTCGCTGCGCGTGGCGCGAACCCTTGGCCGGCGGGATGTAGCGCTCGATGCGGTCGGTGAAGGTGATCAGCCCGACCCGGTCGTTGCTGCGCACGGCGACGAACGCCAGGAGGGCACAGATTTCGGCGGCCAGCGAACTCTTTGCTCGCCGGGGAGTACGGCAATCGAGCGAGGCGGACTGGTCGAGGAGGATCATGACGGTCATTTCCCTCTCCTCGACGAAGCGCTTGACGAACGGTCGGCCGCAGCGGGCCGTGACGTTCCAGTCGATGCTGCGGATGTCGTCCCCTGGCTGGTATTCCCTGACCTCCTCGAACTCGATCCCGCGTCCGCGGAAAACGCTGCGATACGCGCCGGCAAAGATGCTCGTCACCAGGTGGGATGAAAGCATCTCCAGACGGCGCACGTCGGCCGCCGACCAGGACGCTACTTCGCGGGGCTGCTGGCTCCTGGCCATCGGCTCACGGTACCTCGGTCTCGGCCAGCAGCCGGTTGATCAGCCAGTCGACCGTGATCCCCTCGGCGTCGGCTTCGTAGCTCGGGATGATCCGGTGGCGCAGGACTTCAGGCGCGATGTCCTTGACATCCTGGGGGACGACATAGCCGCGGCCGCGCAGAAAGGCCATCGCGCGGGAGGCAAGGACCAGATTGATGCTCGCCCGCGGCGATGCACCGTAGGTGATGAAGCGCGCGAGTTCGGCGAATCCATAGTCCGCCGGCTGCCGCGTGGCAAAGACGAGGTCGATGATGTATTTCTCGATCTTCGGGTCGAGGTAGATGGTATCGACCAGTGCCCGCATGCGGATGATGTCGTCGGGATGAATCAGCGGCGTCAGTTCGGCCGGCTTGCCCGTGCGACCCGCGCGACGCATGATCTCGCGCTCTTCGTCGCGCGAGGGGTAGGTGATGACGATCTTCAGCATGAAGCGGTCCATCTGCGCTTCCGGCAGCAGGTAGGTCCCTTCCTGTTCGATCGGGTTCTGCGTCGCCAGGACCAGGAACAGGTCGTCGAGCGGGTACGAGCTGTCGCCGATCGTTACCTGCCGCTCTTCCATGGCTTCGAGGAGCGCACTGTGCACCTTGGCGGGTGCCCGGTTGATCTCGTCGGCGAGGACGACGTTGGCGAAGATCGGTCCCTTGCGGGTGGTGAACAGACCGTCTCTCGGGTTGTAGATCAGGGTGCCGATGAGGTCGGCGGGAAGCAGGTCGGGCGTGAACTGGATTCTCTGGAAACGGGCGTCGACCAGCTTGGTCAGGCCCTTGACCACCTTGGTCTTGGCCAGTCCGGGCACCCCTTCGATGAGCACGTGCCCATTGGTCAGCAGGGCGACGAGGATCCGCTCGACGAGAAAGCGCTGACCGACGATCACCGTTTCCAGGGCAGCCATGATCCGGCCCAGGAAAGCAGCCTCCTGTTGCACCTCGGCGGTCACGGTTTCAATATCGATAGTCATCTTTTGTTTTCAGGGGAGTGGCCGGCCCAGTCGCGGCTGGCTTGCCGGGTGGTATCTGGGTGGCATTTGGGTGTTATGTGGGTGTTGTGTGGGTGTTGTGTGGGTGTTATCCGGGTTCAGGAGCGTGAGCGCTGTTCATTCCGACGGAAGGTGCTTGTCAATCCCCGCGAACGAATCGCTGACCGGCCCAGGTGAGCAGCGCGCCCGCTATACCGGCGAGCAACCAGGGAAACGACACCAGGCTGGCGATGACAATGCCGTCCACCAGCGAGATGCCGGCCAGCATGGCCGGGATGACCGGAAACGCGAAGGGGGTCGGACGAGCGTTCTCATGCCGTGCAACGAGGCTGATCAGGACGACATAGACGAACTGGATGCCGCCGGCGACCAGGACCGGTGGCGCCAGCTCGCCGGTCAGCGCGAGGGCGGCGACGACGAAGACCAGCAGGCGGCAGAGAGCCATGAGCAGGACGCTGAAGGGGTTGCCCTTGTGGTGAAAGTCATAGGCCACGATCGCCAGCAGCAGGAGTACTGCGGCCGCCAGGCCGCTCGGCTTCGGTGCGGCCGCGAGCAGCAGGAAACCGGCGGCAAAGAGCGTCAACGTGAGCAGGCGCGCGCCATTCAGCGACACCCGACCGGAAGCGATTGGCCGACCCGGTCGATGCTGCCGATCATGCCCGGCGTCGCAGAGGTCGTTGAGGCACATCCCCGCCAGGTAGAAGCAGGACAGCGCCAGCGCCAGCAGCATGAACGACGCGGCCTCGCAGCCGCCGCCGGCGAGCAGGCAGGCGGCCAGGACATTGGTCCATACCGTCGGCAGGTTGCTGACCCGACAGAGTGCCAGATAGGCCTTGAACGAGTTCATCGGCTAAGCGGAAAAGACATGGCGCAGCAGCAGATCATGAACGTCAGTGGCAGCGATCACGTCCTTGTGCAGCAGTTGCGGGGCACTGCTCATCAGCAGCGGTCCGTCGGCGTCATCGTCGGTGAGGCGGCCGTGCGAGCCCTTGACCAGCGTCGCATCGAGGGGAATCACTTCCATCAGATAGCGGAAGCCCAGCATCTTCCTGGCCAGCGTCGTGGCGATCTTCAGCCGGGGAAAAGCGATCGCCGGATCGAGGAACAGCTCGCACGGGTCGTAACCCGGCTTGGCGTGGATGTTCACCGTCCGGGCATAGTCCGGCGCCATCGCGTCGGCCAGCCACCAATAGTAGGTAAACCAGCTATCCGCGGCCGCCAGCAGTACCAACTCGCCGGAGCGCTCGTGGTCAAGGCCGTGGGCTCGCTTGCCGGCGTCGTCGAGCACCTGTTCGACGCCCGGCAGCCCGGTGAACAGCTCGCGAACGCGCGCGATGTCCTTCCGGTCGCGCACGTACACATGGCACAACTGATGGTCGGCAACGGCGAAGGCGCGGCTGCTCCCGGGGTCGAGGGTCTCCCGGCCGAGGTCGACCTTCAGCGAGATCAGTCCGGCCTCCCGGAGAATGCGGTTCGGATGGATCGGCCGGCTGACCGGCGTGATGCCGTATTCGGAGAGGATCACCACGCGACAGTGGCGCTCCTCGAAGAAGTCGAGCAGGCGGCCGCAAAGCGCGTCGATCTCCGCCAGGTCCTGGGCGATGTCGCCTTGTGGTCCCAATTTCTGCAGGCCGTAGTCCAGGTGCGGCAGGTAGACCAGTTGCAGGCTCGGCCGGAACTGCTCTTCGATGGCCATGGCCGCCCTGGCGATCCACTCGCTGGAAGCGATCGAGGTGGCTGGCCCCCAGAACTGGAAGAGGGGAAAGGGACCGAAGTCGCTGGTGAAGCGCGCCCGCAAGTCCAGCGGAAAGCTGTAGCAGTCGGGCAGCTTGCGGCCGTCCGCGCAGTACAGCGGGCGTGGCGTGACGGTGTAGTCGGCGTCGGTGTTCATGGCGTACCACCAGAAGGTGTTGGCCACGGTGAAGGCCGCATCGCGACGGCGCGCTTCATCCCACAGCTTCTCCCCCTGGACCAGGCGATTCGACTGGCGCCAGAAGAGCACTTCGCCAAGGTCGCGAAAATACCAGCCATTGGCGACAATGCCGTGGCTCGACGGCAGCCGCCCGGTCAGGTAGGTCGACTGGACCGAACAGGTCACCGCCGGAATGATGGTCCGGATCGGCGCGCTGTTCGGAAGCAGGGCCGACAGCCGCGGCGTCTGCTGGCCGCTGAGCAGACGCCGGCTGAGCCCGACGACGTCAAGGACGACTGTGCGGTGCATCAAGCTGCGCCTCCAGCCAGTGAAGTTCGCGAATGATCGACGCCGTTACCGAGCCGCTGCGGAGCTCGGGCGGCAGGACCTCCCAGGTATAGGTTTCGACTTCCAGCAGCAGCTGTGGCGGCAGCAGCGGCAGGATCTCCTCGATGAATGGACGCGTGGTGCCATGGCCACCGGCCTCGGCAACAAAGATCGGCACGTGGAAATGGCAGCGCCATTCGTCGCCGGTCGCCACCGGGTGCCCGGCAATCGCCTCGGGCAGATCCTGGTAACGCGACAGGTCGCCGTTCCGGCTTCTGACCACCACCTGATGCAGATAGCGGGGCTCGTCGAAAGGTTTCAGCGTTGCCGGCGTGGGCGCCAGGAGCCTGAGTGCCGAGGAAACCTGGACCTTGGCGATCCGGACCCCGGCAGCCGCCAGCCGCGCCAGCGAAGCGGCGGGCGTCTCGAATTCCACGGCTTGATGGCAGCAGTCATAGCAGACGCCGATCAGGTCACGCAGGTCGGGCGGCAGAGCGAGCGCGGCAAGGAAGTCGCAGACCTCGTCGGTGGTTTCCAGCAGGCATCCGGGTTCCGGCTCCAGGGCGAGGACGATCCGCACTCCCCGGGCCCGGCGCAGCGCCTGCAGATGGCTGAGCACGGTGAGGATCTGTTGTCTGACCGCCGTCAAGTCCTGCTTGCTGAAGGCGCCCTTGAGGCCGACCGGGACGGTCGAGATCGACCCGGTCATGCCCTCCGGCAACCATCCGGCGAGCAGGTCGGCCAGGCAAATGGTATACGCCGCACGTTCCGGACGCCGCCAGTCCGGCAGGTAAACCTGTTCCTTGACCCGTTCGCCGTGGAAGGAACCGTAGGGGAAACCGTTGACCGTCGGGACAAAACAGTCGTTCTCGCACAGCCAGTCGGTGAAGCGCTGGTTTTCCCCGGTGGTCAGTTCGACTGCCGCCCGCTGCGAAAGCCGCAGGCCGATCGGAAACGGCTGTTCAGGTGACACCGCTGCCTTCACCGCCGGCACGTGCTGTCGCAAGGCGGTGAAGGTTTCCACCCAGCTGTCGCCGGGATGGATGTTGCTGCAGTAGGTGATCAGTCGGCCTGGAATTTTGGACATTGGCCAAGGAAGCTCTTGGGATTCTCGTAGAAGACCTGGTTGACCGCCGGCTCGGGATGTCCGCGGCGACGCATTTCGTTCGCACACTTCAGAACCGACAGCGGATCGCTGACGCTCCAGTCGGCCGAGGAATTGATGCAGATCCGGTCGGTACCGTAGATTTCGACGGCGTCGATCGCCCGCTCGGGACTGCCTTTGGAATTCGGGTACAGGGTCAGCCCGAACCAGAAACCACGGTCCTTGATCTCGCCAATGGTATGTTCCTCGGCGTGATCGATCAGCACGCGAGCCGGATCGATTCTGGCGTCCGCGCGGATGATGTCCATGATGATCCGCGTCCCCTTCAGCTTGTCCTCGAGGTGCGGCGTGTGGATCAGGATCAGTTCGTTGCGCTCGGCGGCCAGCGCCAGCTGTTTCTCCAGCACCGCGATCTCGTTGCGGCTGTTCTTGTTCAGCCCGACCTCGCCGATGCCCAGCGCGGTCGGCCGGTCGATGAACTCCGGCATGATCGCCAGCACGTCTTCGGCGAGCTTCAGGTTCTCCGACTCCTTGGAGTTCAGGCCGATCCAGCAATAGTGCCGGACCCCGAAGCGCGCTGCCCGCGCCGGCTCGGTCACCGTCAGTTGATGGAAATAGTCGCGAAAACTGTCGGCCGAACTGCGGTCAAACCCCGCCCAGAAAGCCGGTTCGGCGACGGTGTGGATGCCACTGATGGCCATCTTCAGATAGTCATCGGTGGTCCGCGAAACCATGTGAATGTGTGGGTCAATTGCCTTCATGTGGTACTCCCTCCCACGCGCCCCAGGCCTTCAGCCCAACCGCGCTGTCGAGCGGCTCGCTGGTCGGGTCGCTGAGCGACAACTGAATCTCCCTGGTCCGGTCGCCCGGCGACTCTACGAGCAATCGCAGCGTTCGCATCAACGCCTGGTAGCGGTATTCGGCCCGGGCCTCGTCAGCGCCCGCATAGCGGTCGATCCGGTCGAGAAACGAGGCGATATCGAGCACTCGCGAGCGGTTCTCGATGAAATAGAGATCGAGCACTTGAGGCGCCGTCAGCGGACGGTAGGGGTCATTCATCTGGGTTCTCCTTGGGCAGTGTGGTCCGACGCTGCAGGCCGTGGTCGGCGGGTCACCCCGGAAATGAAACCCGCAGTTGGAAGGCGGCTCACGGCCGTCAACGGCGTGGTGGTTGTCTGGCGTGAAGCATGGGAAATTCGATCACGCGGGCAAAAGTATATGCTGCGGCGAAGACTGCGGTCAATCAGGCGGCGAAGCCGAGGCCTGCGACGGGGCCCGACGCCCGGACGGCGCTGAGCATCCACTTTGCAGCGCCACCGCGCCGGTCGATCAGCGGCCAGGAGCCTTTCCTGCGGCCAATGCAGCCCCGGCCTCCAGGGAAGAAACGCGGAGCCCCTAAACGGCGTGCGGGCAGGCGGGCGACCCGGCCGGCCTCACCATCCGGCTATTTCCTGGGCACACTGCCGGTCGGGCTCGTCCCGGCGGTCTGACCTGGCATCATGTAGACCGTCTGCTTTTTCCCGCCTGCCTCGACGTTCAGGCGGACGACTTCCCCTCGTGCCAGGCTCGCGTTGACCTCGGCTGGTCCTTTCGCCTCACGCTCGGGTTCGCCCGGGAAGAAGCCCGACACGCGGGCATCGCGCGGCAAATCGAGCAAGGGGACCAGCGCGTGAGTCAGGTCGGCGTCGCTGGCCGCAGCGCGGGCGGCGACGCGACCGATCGCGCTCAGGACTTCGGGCGTTGCCTGGATCGAACCCGCGGTGATATGGCCCTCCGGCTGGGACGGGACCGGGGCGGCAGCGGCTGCCATCGGCGGCGTGCCGCCACCGGCTCCCCACTCGAGCTCCACGACCCGGGGTCCCTTCGGTGTGTCAAGGCGAATACCGGTGGGCAGAATCTTCGCGACCGAGCCGATCTGGGGGAGCTTGTCGCCGGCCCGGACGATCTGCTGTTCGCCATTCGGAAACTCGATTACCGCCCATTCGGACTCGCCTGGCACCATCACCACGCCGGTGAGGCGTATCCCCGACGGATCGCTGCCCGCAGCTACTGCCGTGCCGCTGGCGAATGCCAGCCCCAGGGCGATCAGGCGGCAGATACGGTGGGTGTGGCGGAGCATTGGCGTGTGCATGGCGTCGGGGTCAGGCAAAGCCAGCCAGGACAGGCGGGCGGGAGTGGTGGATGGCGCGGGTAGCGGGCGGCGCGCGAAGCGCGCGCCGCGTCCGGGACGAGGGGATCAGCTCTTCCGCCGGCGAGCGACACCGAGGCCGACCAGACCCAGGCTCAGCAGGGCAAGCGATGCCGGCTCGGGGATGTCAGCGGTCTGGGAGAAGCGCTGGTCAAAGGAGAAAAGGTTGGCATTTTCGGTCCCAGCCGTAGCCCACACCAGAATGTTCTTGGTGACATAGACCGAGCTCTGCCGGGCGAAGGACTTGGCGTCTTGCAGTTTGGCCGTCTGACCTTGCCCGTCCAGATCGCTGAACTCGACGTCGATGACAGCCAGATCGTCCGACCCGGCGGCGGTACCGACCGACTCCAGGATGAAACTGCCGGCATCCTCATTGCCCTGACCTGGCGCGGAAAAGCCATAGCTAGCCCCAAGGTTGTCCATGGAGACGCCCGCGATTTTCAGGCTGGCGTCGAGCGCGGTCACCATGAAACCGAACGAGTAGTCAACGAAGGCATAAACGCCATCGCCGGTTACGGAGAAGTCACTGCCCGAGATCGAGAAACGCAGGCCATAGTCACCGCCGTCGTCAAGACTTGTAACGCTGATGTTGGCGGTGTTGACGGAGCGGCCATCAGACGAAATGACCGGTTTGTCCGTCCAATTGCTGAACAGCTTGTCGCCGACGGTAATGCTGCCATTGTTTTCCAGCAGTGCTTTCAGGGTAGTCTGAGTGTCAATGGCCTGGGCGCCGCCGGCGGCAACCGCCAGGGCCAGGGCGAGAAGGGTCTTTTTCATGAGAGAAGCTCCTTAAAGGTTGGGTCCTGTAATGCCCCCCGGCGGGGCCGGGGGGAGGCAGAGAAGGTTACGGGGCAGTCAGCGAGGTGGCGCAGTTGGGCCGTGTGCACAGCGGGATGCAGAACTTGACGTCGGCGGGGTCAACCTTGCCGCTCTTGTTCGTGTCATAAATGCCCGGGGGCAGCTTGCCGCGATTCCTGCTAATCAGGCTGAGGTCGTTCTGGTCGACGTCGCCGTCGTTATCCACGTCGCACGTGGCCTCGCAAACGTCGCCGACGCCGTTGCCGTTGCTATCCTTCTGATCGCGATTCGGTACGGTCGGGCAGTTGTCGCAAACATCGCCGACGCCGTCGCCGTCCGTATCTTTCTGGTCGGGGTTTGCCTTGCTCGGGCAGTTGTCCTTATCATCGCAAATGCCGTCGCCATCGGTATCCACGCAGGCGCCGCCGGTGGCGCGCTGCAGCACCAACAGGGCGTAGGCCTGTGAAGCGTAGTTGTCCCACCGTCCGGGTGCCACGTTGCAGCCGAAGAAGCCATCATTACCGTTGATCGGTGCCGCGCCATCGAAGCACTGGTGCGTCAGGATCTGGTGCGCGTAGTCCGAGTACTGCGATTTCGGCTCACCCGCGTAATACCCCGCAGCACCTGCGCCGAAGCTCGGCACACGCGGGAACGTCGCGAGGTCCTTGTGCTCCTGGCGAACGACACAGGCGGGTGCATTCGCCGCCGGTAGCGTGCCGAGACTATCGGGACCCAGGTTGGTACCGGTTGGGTTGATGCCGGAGAGCCGCATCAGCTCCATGCCCTTGAATGAACTCCACAGGTAGTACCAGTAGGAATTGCCCGACCAGAAGTTGCCCAGGTTGTCGAGATCCTGCCAGCGGTAGCGGTTGCGCAGCCACTCCAGGTAGTTCTGCACCGACGCCGTGTTGACGTTCGAACCGCCGAAGAGCTGGATATAGACGCCCGAGGCCGTCTGCTGCAGCGAGGGCTTGTAGCCGCTCGAGTTGAAAGAGTTGTAGCCGTGACCACGTTCCGTTGCCGTCAGGACGTTGCAGCTGCCATTGTCCGACCCGGTCGCCGCATTGAGCTCATACGCCGTCTTGGCGCGCAAGAGGGCCGCATTGATGGCTGCCAACCGGACGGGGTCGGCATTGGCCGCTTCGGAGTAGAACGCCTTGGCCGCAGCCAGACCGGCCACGGCGAACTGCGTGGTGGACGAATCTTCGCAGCCATTGTTGCTATAGCACCAGTACCCCTGATTGATCGCATTGGGATAGGCGGGGGCTTGGCGCTGATTTGCCACAGTGCGGTCGACGAGGGCATCCATGGCCTCTTTGATCGTCTGGTAGTCCGGACCCGCGAGTCCGAGCGCCGCCCTGTCCGGGCCGCCAGTGAGGGCGTAGAGCGACAGCGCCATCATGAAGTTGCCGTCCCGGTAGGAGTAGAAGCCGGTTTCGTTCACCCTGTCCAGGATGTAGGCCGCGGCAGTGCGCAGGCGGGCCTGGTCGGTCGCGCTGGCGCCGGTGTAGCCTTGGGGTGGATCGTTCGGGTCGCCGCTGGCGCGCTTCTCGAGCAGGGCGAGCATCGGCAGGCCATGGGCATCGCCAGCTGAACTGGGGTTGTTGAAGGCGCCGTTGTTGGCCAGCCACTCGATACCGCGATCGATGCCGGTACCGACGTCCATTTCGAACGGCGTGGCGGCCTGCACGCTGGCCGCACCGGCGAAAAGGAACGCGGCGGCCAGCGCCTTGGTAATGTTGCGTTGTTTCATAGTGAGTACCCTCTCAAATTGTTTTCAAGACCGCCCTGATGGGCAGTGTTCCGGCGTCGTCGCACCGCCCGGATACGCAACCGGCGCTTGCAGTTGCTAAAGCAAGGTTTGTGCCTGATTCATCAAAGACACGCAGGTGATTGATTTACGGACGAAGTCCGAATCAGTCCCCAGCGGCACGCGACACAAGTGTAAAGTTCTTCGACAACTTTTTGCTCTGCAAACGCCCAGTGGGAGGCGTTGGCTGCGGCGCGGGGTAGGGATCAGGGCAAGGCCGGGACCGGCCACCCGAAAGCAAGTGCGGCGCGCCAGAGGCTGGCGCGCCGCACTTCGAACAACGGCGGGATCAGCTCCGGCGCCGGCGAGCGATACTCAGGCCGACCAGACCCAGGCTCAGCAGGGCAAGCGATGCCGGCTCGGGGATGTCCGCAATCTGGGAGAAGCGCTGGCTGAAACCGTAGAGGGCTGCCTGCTCATTAGCGCCACTGGCCCAGACGAGAATGTTCTTGGTCACCCAGATCTCGCTTTGTGGTGGAAAGTCGGCACTATCGTTTGTCCTTTGGGTTATTCCCGATCCTTCAAGATAGCTGAACTCGACATCCTTTGTTCCGAGGTCATCCAGACCGGCTGCGGTCCCGATGGTCTCAAGAATGAAGGATCCGTTGTCGCCGAAATTGGTGAGCAATGCACTGTCCATCTGCAACGAATTATCCTTTACGCGCAGGTTCGGATCGAGGACGCTCACCTTGAAGCCGAACGTGAAGTCGAGGTAGGCATAGAGGTCGTTACCGGTGACGCTGAATTCGTTATTCAGGATGTTGAACTTCAGGCCGGGACCGGGGTTCAAGCCCCCGTCGTTGAGTGCCGACACCTCGACATTGTCGGTATTGAGTGTGCGAGCAGGGTCAGACGAGTCGAAAAATATCCGCGACCAATCGCTGAACAGCTTGTCGCCGGCGGTGATGGTGCCGCCATTTAACAAAGCGGTCAGGGTAGTTTGTGTGTCAACGGCCTGGGCGCCGCCGGCGGCAACCGCCAGGGCCAGGGCGAGAAGAGTTTTTTTCATGAGAGAAGCTCCTTAAAGGTTGAATCCGTGATGCCCCCCGGCGGGGCCGGGGGGAGGCAGAGACGTTTACGGGGCAGTCAGCGAGGTGGCGCAGTTCGGCCGTGTGCACAGCGGGACGCAGAACTTGACGTCGGCGGGGTCGATCTTGCCGCTCTTGTTCGTGTCATAGATGCTGGGCACCGGCTTGCCACGATTCCTGCTGATCAGGCTGAGGTCGAGTTGGTCGACATCTCCGTCGTTATCCACGTCGCACGTGGCCTCGCACGCATCGCCGACGCCGTTGCCGTTGCTGTCCTTCTGATCGCGATTCGGCACGGTCGGGCAGTTGTCGCAGACATCGCCGACGCCGTCGCCGTCAGTATCTTTCTGGTCGGGGTTGGGCTTGGCTGGGCAGTTGTCGACGGAGTCGCACACGCCGTCGCCGTCGCTGTCGATACAGCCACCACCAACCGAGCGCTGGAGCACGAGCAGGGCATAGGCCTGGGCCGAATAATCGTTCCAGCGGCTCGTACCGCCAAAGTCGATGTACTGGCCGCTCGCCACCTGGTGAGTCAGGATCGTGTAAGCGTAGTCGAAGTAAACCCTCTTTGGCTCAGCCGGATCGCAGTAATAGCCGGCAGCACCGGCACCGAACAGCGGCACGCGCGGTATGGCAGCACAATCGAGATGGACTTCGCGAGCGGCAAAGGCTGGCGCATCGCCGGGTGGCAGAATGCCGATCTTGGCCGGGGTGAGGTTCGTGGGAGGGATCGGCGTCGCGCCGGAATCCTCGATGAAAGAGTAGGCCTTGGAGGAACTCCACAGGTAATACCAATAGGACGGCCAACCGTCTGAGTCGGACGGGCCCGTGCTCGTATAGCGGTAGCGGTTGCGCTGCCACTCCAGGTAGCCCTGAATGCTGGGGTCGTTCAGCGTGGACCCGCCAACGAGTTGAATCCAGGTTCCGGAGGCAGTCTGTTGGGGGGAGTTGCACGATCCGACGTTATAGCCATGGCCACGCTCCGTCGCGGTCAGTATCCCGCCCGCCGAGCAGACTTCCCCGGCGAGGCCATTGGCCACGTAGGCATTCTTGGCCGCGGTAGCCGCTGTATTCAGCTGAGCCAGCCTGGCAGCGTCGGCATGGGCCACGGAGGAATAAACACTGCGCACTGACGCCAAGCCCGCCACGACCAATTGGGTGGTGGAGGAGTCCAGGCAACTACCGTCCGTGTAGCACCAATAACCGTGCCCACCCTGGTTGAGAATGGTCCGATCGAAGATGGTATTGATGGCCGCCGGAACACCCGGATTGGGGCCGCCGGTTAGCAGGTAGACCGACAGGGCCATCATGTCCGCCCCGTCACGGTAGGCATAAAAGCCTGCCGGCACGTGGCTAGCCAGAATGAAAGCCACGGCACTGTCCATGCGTGCCTTGTCGGCCACCGACGCAGCGGCGTAGCCCTGGCTCAGGGCATTGGGATCGGCACCCTGGCGCTTCTCGAGCAGAGCCAGCAGCGACAACCCGCTGGCATCCCCGGCGCTGCCGGTGTACGCGCCGTTGGCATCCTGCCAGACGAGCCCCTTGTCGATCGATGCGGCGACGTCTGTGCTGAAGTTGGTAACCACGGCGTTAGCGGTGCTGCCCACCGTCAGTAAAACGGCGGCCGCAAGCGCACTTATCTTCAAAGTTGATTTCATTGTATTGACCCTTTCTGTCCCTGATGCTGAAGTCCGCCCTCGTGGGCAGTGTTCCCGCGTCGTCGCACCGCCCGGATACGTAACCGGCGCTCCCGGTATCCCAAGCAAGTTTCGCACCTGGCTCGCCATAGCTATCCATGCGTTTGATTTAACGAGCAAGTCAAATTCCGTCCGAAGCGGCGCCCGGGCAAGTGTAAAATTTTCCGACATTTCTTTGCTCTTCAAACGCCCAGTGGGAGGTGGCGGCTGCGGCGCGGGGTCGGGATCAGGGCCAGGCAGGGACCGGACAAGCCGGCAGCGCGGGCGGCGCGCCCGAAGCTGGCGCGCCGCACTTCGAACAACGGCGGGATCAGCTCCGGCGCCGGCGAGCAACACCCAGGCCAACCAGACCCAGGCTCAGCAGGGCGAGCGATGCCGGCTCGGGGATGTCCTGCTGCGAGAAGCGCTGCTTGATCCCACCCAAGGTGGCCGTGTCCGTGTCATCGACGGACCAGACAAGGAAGTTCTTCTTGACCCGGATCTCGTCCTGTGGCGCGAACGCCGCCGAGTCTGGCCAGTTGCGAGTCTGCACGTCGTCCAATACGCTGAATTCGATGAACTTGTGGGCCAGCTGGTTGCCCTGGAGGTCGTAGACCCACTCCTCGACAGCGATGCCCAAGTCGTTGAGGCCGTCAACGGTCCACGTCAGGACGCTGGGAAGATCGCCGAAGTCGAGCGAGTTGTCCTTGATCTGCTTGTCCCCGATCGTCGATACGTTGAATTCGATCGTGAAATCGCGATAGGCGTAGACACCGTCGCCGGTCACCGTCATCTGGTTACTGAAGTCGATATTGATGCCCGGTCCGGGGTTGTCTCCGCCGTCGGAAAGTGGTGTCACGAGGATTTGGGTGGGGTCGATTGCACCCTGAGGATTGGACGCGCCGAAGAATGTCTGCGACCAATTGCTGAACAGCTTGTCGCCAGCGCTGATGCTGCCGCCATTGATCAGGGCATCCAGGGTTATCGGGTTGGCGCCAATGGCCTGGGCGCCGCCGGCGGCGACCGCCAAGGCCAGGGCGAGAAGAGTCTTTTTCATGAGAGAAGCTCCTTAAAGGTTGAGTCCTGTAATCCCCCCCGGCGGGGCCGGGGGGAGGCAGAGAAGGTTACGGGGCAGTCAGCGAGGTGGCGCAGTTGGGCCGTGTGCACAGCGGGATGCAGAACTTGACGTCGGCGGGGTCAACCTTGCCGCTCTTGTTCGTGTCATAAATGCCCGGGGGCAGCTTGCCGCGATTCCTGCTGATCAGGCTGAGGTCGTTCTGGTCGACGTCGCCGTCGTTATCCACGTCGCACGTTGCCTCGCAGACGTCGCCGACGCCGTTGCCGTTGCTGTCCTTCTGATCGGGATTCGGTACGGTCGGGCAGTTGTCGCAAACATCGCCGACACCGTCTTTGTCCTTGTCGTCTTGGTTCGGGTTAGCCTTGCTCGGGCAGTTGTCCACGTTATCGCACACGCCGTCGCCGTCGCTGTCGGCGCAGGCACCGCCGAGGGAGCGCTGCAGGACCAGGATGGCGTAGGGTTGATCCGCGTAGCCCGAGTTCCACGAACCATTAGGGTTCGGGAATAGGCCGGCGGCGTTCTGTAGCGACATCAGCCGATAAGCGTAGTCGTAATACCAACCCTTGGGCGTGCCGTTGTAGTAGCCTGCGGCCCCCACTCCTCGTGGCGCGGGACGGGTATCGTTGGCCGGAACCCTGTTCTCTTCCCGACCCGCGACGACCGGCAGAGTCCCGATGCTCGTCGGGCCGATGTTGCCCAGTGCCGGGGCTACACCGGAATGCTCGATAATGTTATAGGCCTTGGAAGACGACCATAGATAGTAGAAGTAGGCGGGTGGCCAGCTATCCGGACGGATGTTCGTGGTGTAGCTATAGGCGTTCTGCAACCAACGCAGATAGCCCTGGATGGCCGGGTCGTTGACGGTCTTGCCCTCGCCCGCCAGTTGGCCCCACGTTCCCGAGGCAGTCTGCTGCGAGCTGTTGTTGGCGGCGCCGTAATTGGACTGATAGCCGTGCCCGAAGCAACCGGCGCCACAGGTATCGAACTGCGCGCCGGTGTTCTGCTTTCCGTTGAGAGAGTAGGCCAGAGAGGTCTTGTTGAGGGCGGTGGTGATCCCCGGGAGGCGAGGTTTGTCCAGCGACTCGCCCATGCCCGCGTAGAACCCCTTGGCGGCGGAGAGTCCGGCAAGCGTCAGCTGGGTGGTGGAGGAGTCTTGGCCGTACCCGGTGTAATCCCAGTAGCCGCCCCGACCTTGGTAGGCGGGCGCCTCCGGGGATTGCGCGAGCAGGGTGCGATCGACGACCTTGTCGATGGTGGCCCGCGCCGAACGTCCCGTGCAGTTGTAGCCGGCCGACGCGGTCGGTGTGTCTGGGCCGCCGGTGGCGAGATAGACTGAGAGCCCCATCATGACCTGGCCGTCGTAGTAGGAGTAGAAGCCGGCCCGGTCGCCAAAGGAGCCGCTGTCAATCAGGATGCAGGCCGCATTCTGCGCCAGAAGCTGGTCACTGGCCGACAAGCCGTTGTAGCCCGCCGGGATGGTTTCCTTCTCGAGCAAAGCGAGCAGAGCTAGGCCTGTGCCTTCATTTCCGTTGGTGAAGCGGTTGTTGGCGCGCAGGTATTGAATGCCATCGTCGATGGCGGCGTTCACGTCGTCCTTGAAGGCCTGGTAATCGGCCTGTGCGCCCGTCGCGCCCGCGAAAAGGAACGCGGCGACCAGCGCCTTGGTGATGCTTCTTTGTTTCATGACAAGTACCCTCTCAAATCTTTCTTTTCAAGACCGCCCTGATGGGCAGCGTTCCCGCGTCGTCGCTCCGCCAGGGCACGTAACCGGCGCTCCCAAAAAACCACGCACGTTTCATGCCTAATTGCTCTTCGACTTCTATGTAATTGATTTAGATAAAAGGCTGAAGTGGCTCTGCAGAGACACCGAACTGAACTGTAAGATTTTCCGACAGTCAGGAAATTGGAAATTCGAAATTCGAAATTCGGGGACAGTATATTGAAATTCGGGGACAGTATATTCAACTCCCCGGAATGACAAACACGGCCAGGACGACGACGGTGGCGAGAATTACGAGGGTAGTGGCATCGGGCTGTCCGCATCACGTGACACAGCGGGGTAACCGGTGCCAGCAGACTTTTTCTCCGAGGACGATTGTCGCGAGTACTTGCGCTGAGGTCAGCTTCGTGCGCGCGTACCGGGACGGAGGTCTGGGCTTACTGCCTGATGGCCGAACCATGTCCACCTGATCATGGTGCCGCAGCATTCCGATGGGCTGCGAAGTGCGATCAGTGAGCGCAGCTCGACCGCAGGCTGTGGCCGCAGAAGCGCGGTCCAAAGCTGAGATCGGAAACCGGCGAGTAGCGCGTTTCCTTCTGATCGGCACTGTGGGTAGAGTTAAATATACTGTCCCCGAATTGGAATTGCGAATTGCCGAATTGCCAATTGCGCCAGTTGACGGCCGCGATTTCCTTCAGAGCAGCAAGTCTACGAGCAACGTTGAGGCTGGAGAGGCAAAAGGATCGACCACTGTCACGCCGCGCCAAACAAATCCATTCTGGAAATCTTCACTCAGGAGCAGGCGGCAGCGGTTTTCGGCAGCGACCGCAAGAATCACCGCATCCCAGATCGACAGTCGATGGTCAACAGTCAGGTCGAAAGCGGCCTGGAACGACGGCCACGTCGAGTCAGCTACCTCGAAGCTGTCGGCCCAGGCGAGAATTGCCTCACGGGCAGCTGCCGGAGATTGCCCGGCTTTTCCCGTGAGCACACGGGCGAGTTCGCCGAGCGTCTGAGCGGGCAGCAGAACCCGATTGGCCGGCAAGCGCTCGATGAGTTGGAAGGCCATGCGGCAACGAAGCTCGTCGCCAACCCCTTCGGCATAGGCCAGGATGTTGGTATCGAGTGCGACTCGCATCGTCAGCGCTCGTAGAGCTCTTCACGCATCCAGCCTCGTGCGCCGATGGCTTCTTTCTGGCGCAGTCGTTCGAGCAGGTTGCGCCTCGCTCCCTGGCGTTGAACGTCGTCTGAACGTGCCGGTGAAATCGTCGCCACTGGTTTGCCACGCGAGAGTACGGTAAACACCTCACCTTGGGCAACCTCACGTAGGACTCTGGAAAACTGGCGATTGGCATCCCCTGCTGAAACGATTCTCATAAAGGCCACCAGTTTGTAGTGTTGAGTACTACATTATCCACTGGCAGCTCGTCTCGTCAAGTTGTCAACGAATCAATGGAATTAAAGGAAATAAAGGGACAGTAGAGGTAATTCCAAGGGGCGCCGATCATCATCGGCCAGCGGGACACAATGACCCGCATGGTTATACCAATGGAGTCGCCAAGATCACCGAGACCAGCGCGGCCACTTCAGGCAGCAGGTGGGCGAAATGCTCGATCAGGTACGGTACCGGCGTGACTGCGTCGTTATCTTTCGATGCAGAGTGTCCTTGATCCGAACGGCGCTACTTGGTCCACCCGGTCACCGGCGTTACCGGCACGAGTTCCATATCGACATAGGGCCGAAACGGCGCCTGAATCTCTTCCAGCAGGGCCGGGTCCTCGGTTTCGAGCAGCGCGAAGGTGCGCGATCCGTCGTTGGCCGCCCAGTCCTTGTGCAGCACCAGTCCGGGTGGGATGCCATCGTAGAAGCCCTGCGCCAGCTTGCCAAGTTGCGCGAAATCGTCGGCGGTGAGGCCGGGGCGGGTGCGGCTGATCAGCATATAGAACATGTGGGTGTCTCCAGGAGGATTGGTCAGTCGGATGTTGCGACCTTGACGGTGCGCGCTCTTCGCCGCCACAGCCACCAGGCGACTGCCGGCAGGGCCATCGGGATGAGCAGGCCGGGACCGGCCAGCGCGCCGGGCAGCAGAGCGGCGCCATTGCCGGCGAGTACCACCGCGTAGATCGCGTTGCCGGCGGCGCAGGCGCCGACGAAGGGCCAGAACGCGACGCGTTCCGCCCCCGCGGCGATAGCCGCGGCTTCGGCCAGCACCGGCACCGGTCGGCTGAGAAATAGCACCGTCAGGGTCGGCGTCTCCGGCAGGGGCGTCCGCAGGCGGCCCAACAACAAGCGGCCGCCGGCGTAGGCGAGGAGATTGCCGGCGAGCATGCCAAGCCAGGCCGAGAGCGCGCCGGCGAGGAAACCGAGGCGGGCGCCGAGCAGCGTGCCGAGGATGCTGGAAGGGACCGGCAGCAGCGCGTCGGCGGCGAGCAAACCGGCGCCGGTCAACGCGAACTGCAGCGCGTTGTCGTCGGCGGCCGACAGCCAGCGCTCGCCCGGCAATTCGCCGAGCAGGACGAAGGGCACGACCGGAATCAGCACGGCCAGCAAAACGACTATAATCAGACGCAAACGCGCAGGCATGGGGTGGGCCGGTTTCCCGCAGTCATCTCAACGCAAAGCGTCAGCGATTCTAACAGCAACCGTTAACCCTGGATAGCGAGGCGCAGCATGACGCTCAGCACTTTACCCCCTTCCGCTCGCTTCAAGCTGGAGATGATGTTTCACGGGATCCGCTACAGCGCGGCGCTGGGCAAGGCAGCCGAGCATGCCTTCCCTAACTATTATCCCTACCGCTTTCAGCCGGGCGAACCCGATCCCACCGGCACTGGCAAGGCCAGCATTCCCTACCTGCTGACCCTCGAGGATGACACGCTGATCCGCATCAAGGGCAACGGTGACTCGCCCTGGGTGGTGAGCGGCGACCGGGAGGCGGGCTACCGCCTGTGCAAGGACGGCGAGCCAGCGGTGCCGGTGCCGGTGCAGTTTACGCCGCTGCCGCGCTGGATGCAGGCCGAGACCAGCGACGGCTTTCCGATGGCCCGGACCGGCATCGAACTCCTTGGTGACATGGCGGTGATCAACCTGGCGCCCGGTTGCGAGTATTTTCTGCACAAGATCGACGGCGTTTCGATGCGCTGCGCCTTCTGCGCCTACGGCGCGCCTGACGAACGGGTGGCGCATCTCGGCCAGAAGACGGGCCAGGTTTCCTTGCCCGAGCAAACCTATGCCCGCATGCAGGAAACCCTGCGCGCCGTGCTGGCCGAGAGCGACATCCGCCACCTTTACCTGGTCGGCGGGGCATTGCCGGACTGGCGTCAGGAGGGCCGCCGTTACCTGGAAGTGGCCCGGCAGGTGCAGGCGGTCAATCAGCGGCGAATTCCGGTGTCGTGCGGCTCCGGCGCCCTGCCCGAGGATATCCTGAAGGAATTGCACACCGAGAAACTGGTCGACAATGTCTGCTTCAACCTGGAGGTCTGGTCAGAAGCCCTGTTCGCCAAAATCTCTCCGGGCAAGCACCATTTCGTCGGCTATGACCGCTGGATCCGCGCGCTCGAGCAGGCTGTGGCGCTCTGGGGGGCGGGGCATGTCTATAGCGCGATGGTCGGTGGCATCGAACTGGAACCCGAGCACGGGATGTCCGGAGAGCAGGCGGTAGCGCTGGCACTGGAAGGCGCCGAAGCCCTGTGCTCGCGCGGCATCATTCCGATCTACTCGCTGTACTGGCCGGTCGGCGGACGCGATCATCCCGATTATCTTGACCGCCTGCACCAGTACTTCGAAACCCTGAACCTGGGCTGTCACGCCATCCGCCGGAAACACGGGCTGCACATCTGGGACGGCTTCATGTGCCACCGCTGTGCCGCGATGCAACTGGAGTGCGACGTCGATCGGGCTGACGCCGGGAGCTAGTTGGGCTGACGCCCGGAGCTGGCGGGATCGCTCCGGGCCGTCAGAGACTTACAGGCCGCGATAGAGGATTTCCATGGTCAGCGTCGCGTAGGCGGTGACCAGATGGGGGTCGCTTTCCATGTAGCGGGCGCTCTCCTTGTTCACCCACGAACCGTCGGCATTCTGCAGATTGAGCAGACGCTTGGCCAGTTCCTGACGCCAGTTGACCTTGCTGCCGTCCTTCATCACCAGGGTATCGATGCCGGCAATGGTGAGCGCCTTGGCCATCGTGTGGTAGTAATAGAACAGCCCATCCTTGCCGAGGCCCGGGTTCTCGTTGAGCGAGTAGTTGCGGGTCAGCCATTCCTTGACGGCGACGACGCGCGGATCGTTCTTGTCCATCTGGGCGTAGATGAAACTTAGCAGACCGTTGTAGCTCGCGCTGCCATAGGAGCGGAAAGCCACCTTGCCATCGGCAACCGGCATTTCTCCCGCCTTGCTGTTCTCGGGGAAGTAAATGAAGCCGCCCTTGTTTTCGGCATCGCCGCTGACCCAGGGCTGGTCATTCTGGCCCGGCAGGTTCTGGCTGCGCGTGATGAACTGCGCGGCGGCCTTCCAGTTGAGGTCCTTGGCGTCCGGATCATTGGCCACGTCGCTCTTCAGGTAGCGGGTGTAGTACAGCGCCTCGAGGGCGGCGGTGGTGTTGTTGATGTCGGAATTCTTGGCACCGCGGCCGCCGTAGCCGACGCCGCCATCCAGCGGATGATCGCCCATCCCCTTCTCGCCGAAGTCGTCCTGCTGGCTGATCAGATACTTGCGAGCATTCTTCAGGATCGGCTCGTAGGCCTTGTTGTTCGCCACCATGAATGCCGTCATCGAAATCGCGGTGTTGTAGTTTGGCAGGCCCTTGCTGTAGATGCTGCCGTCAGGCTTGACGTTGGTGGCCAGATAGTCATAGCCCGCCTTGATGTTCTTCTGGTACTTCTTCTGGTAGAACTTCGAGGGGTCGCCCTGGAAAGCGGTAAGGATCAACGCGGTCACCGCCGGGTGCTCGCTTTGGGCCCAGTAACCTTCCGGGTTCTGCTTGCCAGCCAGCCAGGTGAGCCCCTTGCCGATCGAATTCTCGACCTCGACTCGCAGGGAGAGGTCCGGCGTGGTTTGTGCGACGACCTTTTCGGCGGCGATCGAGCCCAGGGGCAGGAACGCCATCACAGCTAGAGGCAACAGGACCGAGTACTTTCGCATGAGAATCTCCAGTGGGGGGGTTACTTGGCAGGGGTGATGATCACCTGGACCGGGGTTCCGACGGCGGGCGCAGTTCCCTCTTTGACAAACCAGATGGCGTTGCTGTGGCCTCCCTGCGACGCATTGTCGATCATCGCGACCGGGTCATGCCAGATCGCGACGATCTGGCCGGTTTCCTGGGACATGAAGCGGCCCTGATGAAGAATAGACCCACTATAGACCCAGTTCAGGGGTTCGACGTCTCGCGCAACACCGCCGAAGCGGTTGATCAACCATTTTTCAACCGGGATGACCTCCTTGCGGGAGCCGGTATCCGCGCTGAGGGTGATGCGGACGCGCTCACCGCTGGGCGTTGCGGGATCGCCTTGCCCGGCCAGCGGTTGGTCCGTCGGCTCGAAGCCCAGCAGGAGAAAAGCGACCTTCAGGTTGTAGGGCTCGACCGATGTTCGCAACAGGCTTTCATGCGTTTTTCCCTTGCGGTGCACGAGCAGGTACTCGAGCATGCCTTTGTCCATGTTGACTTCGGCGGGAAAGCTGATCGAGCGCTCGGCTTTGTTGATCAGGACGTCACCGATTCGAAAAACGCCCTTGGCGGTTTCGACCGGGGCAAGCTGCGCGCCTGCGTCCCCCGGGCCGGCGGGCGCTGCCGGCGCCGCGGCATCGGCAGCGCGGCATGAGAGGGAGGCGATGACGCCGCTGAGCAGGAGTGCGCTGACGGCGATTCTGACGGGCTTCACGGGGTCTCCTGGTCGCGTAAACTCGGGGGGTGTTGCCTGTTCGGCAGACGAAAGGGAGCGGCGTCTCGCCGACTACTTGCGGGCGGTGGCGAAACTGTGCGGCATCGGCGGCGGCAAGGGTTTCACCTGGATGTCGGTGAACCCGGCCTCCTGCAGCCAGCCGGTCAATTCCGAATCGGCAAACACCCAGCCGTTTTCGGTGGTCAGCGCCATATTGACCGCGAACAGCGCGCTGAACTTGGGCCTGGTGTGGCTGCTGTCGGTCATCATGTCCATCACATTGACGATGCCGCCGGGCTTCAGGGCGGCATAGGCCTTGCCAAGAAGCGCACGGATGCTGTCCGGCGACTCCTGGTGGAACATGCCAAAGAAGTTGATGACATCGTTGCCGGCAGGGAAAGGCGTGCTGCGATAGTCTCCGGCAAGCGTCCTGACCTGTGCCGCGCAGCCCTGCTGCTCGATAAGTTCTTCCGCCACCTTGACCACATCCGGCAGGTCGAGAACGGTGCAGGCGATGGCCGGATGCCGTCGTGCAATCAGGACGGAGTAGGTGCCGGGACCACCGCCGACATCAAGCAGGGTTTTGCACTGGGTCAGATCGAGTTCTTCGAGGACTGCCCGACCGATGGCCAGCGCCCGATGATGCATGGAGAGAACGAAGGTTCGCGTCCGTTCCGCATCCTGGCCGAGGTGGAACTCCGGTTTCTCAACGGGTTTGCCGGTCCTGACCAGCGTATTGAGTTTGCCCCAGGCGGCATAGACGTCGCGATTGTAGCGAATCGCCGCGGACAGATCGCCGGGCGATCCGGGCACGAGGAAGATGGCGGTCTCCGGGGTATTCGAGTAGATCTCCGCCTCCTTGTTGAGCAGTTCCAGCGCCACGCAGGCATCGAGCAGCAGACGTGTTCCCCGCTGATCGAGTTGCAGTGCCGAGGCCAGGCTGGCTGAATCCATCGGGCCCGACTCAGCCAGGCTGGCGAAGACGCCGAGATCCGAGGCGGTAAACAGCACGCAGGAATCGAAGAAGGAACTCGTCATTCCGATGATGCGATCAGGTTTCAGCATTGAGCGACTCCGAATAGACCCCGCATTAAACCCGTCCACGGGCCGATGGTAGCGACCGGCCGCCCGCTCTCGAGGATGGCCTCGTGAGCCTGATCGGGCATCGACAGCGGGTGTCTGGCGACCTCATGACGGAAAAAGGCTGGATCAGGCTTCGTTGGCAGCGCGGCGAGTATAGCTTCTCGCCCGAGCGACGGTCAATCTTCGGAAACTCGCTGTCGCCCAGTCGCGGGCTTCAGGGCCGACTCAAACGCCGACGCGTTGACACAGGGTTCTGCCGGTCCCAGCATCTGAGAACCGCAGGACGCTGCCGGGAGTGTCGATTTTTCTTACAGTCACTTGTACCCGGCCCGGTCCATTTCCCGAGCTCGCGTCGTAGGCCCCTAATAAAATGGCGTTTTATATTTTTGGCACGATCCATGCTTCGTGCTTGGTGAGTCGCCCTGCCATGGGGTGATCCGGGATCATGGCCCGCGTACGCAGGCATCGCTACCTCGACGCCGACGCACGGCCGGGAAGTCAATCATGATCAGAGTCAAGTTGTTGGTTGGGCGAGGCGCAGCCGTTCACCAAACCGCCCCCATCCTGGGCCCCCTGCGCCTGGCCCAAGCCTGTGACCCTGTCGGGTCCGATCCTCCGCCTTTGGGGAAAGCCATGCAAGTCCTCCAGCAGCAATTCAGCGTCAATTACTCTTTCCCGGTCATTTTTGCCGAGGATGTCTTTGACTTGCATAACTCCTTGCTGGCCGACGTGATCCGCCAGGGTGGCCACGAGCACAACCGTGCGCTGGTGGTCATCGACAGCGAGGTCGTGCGCCTGACCCCGGGTTTGCTGGAGCGAATCAGCCAGTACGGTGAGGCGTATGGATCGGTCATGTCCTTCGTCAGCCCGCCGTTTCAGATCCGCGGCGGTGAAATCTGCAAACATGAGCCGACCGAGATGGAGCGCATTCACGCGCTCGTCGAGCGGCACAAGATCTGCCGCCACTCGTTCATCATCGCGATCGGCGGCGGCGCCGTGCTGGACGTTGCCGGTTACGCTGCTGCCACCGCGCACCGGGGTGTGCGACTGATCCGCCTGCCCACCACCGTGCTTGCCCAGAACGATGCCGGCATCGGAGTCAAGAACGGCGTCAACGCCTTCGGCCGCAAGAACTTCCTCGGGACCTTTGCGCCGCCGTTCGCGGTCATCAACGACGCGACCTTCCTGCAGACGCTGTCCGAGCGTGACCTGCGCGCAGGTATTTCCGAAGCGGTCAAGGTGGCGCTGATCCGGGATCGCGATTTCTTCGATTTCCTCTATGACGAACGTGCCAGCCTGGCCCGCTTCGCACCGGCGGCGATGCACAAAATGATCGTCCGCTGCGCCGAATTGCACCTCGAACACATTGGCCACGGTGGCGACGCCTTCGAGACCGGTTCGTCGCGGCCGCTGGACTTTGGCCACTGGCTGGCTCACCGGCTGGAGGAACTGTCGGCCAGCGAAGTCAAGCACGGCGAGGCGGTCGCCATCGGCATCGCGCTCGACTCGCTGTACTCCCAGCATCTGGGCATCCTCGGCGAAATCGATCTGCATCGGATTCTGACGCTGCTGGACACCCTGGGCTTTACGCTCAGCCATCCGGCGCTGTCCTGGCTGGATGTCGAGAAAGCGCTCTGCGAGTTCCGCGAACATCTCGGTGGCGTTCTCTCGATCCCCCTGCTGGAGGGGATCGGCCGGAAGGTGGAAGCGCACGAAATCGATATCCCGCTGATGAAGCGCTGCATCACGCTGCTCGGCGAGCGTACTGCCGGCCGGGCGGGCCAGGGAGTCAGGCAGGCTTTCCCGGCGAATGCGTTCGGCCAGGCGTACGCGGGGCGCGCGCTGTCCTCGTAGCAGACGCTGGCAAGCAGCTCGGAGGGAGCTACTGGCAAACTGCCAGGGATGCCCGGCAAGTCTGCGTGCTGCGGGTTCAGCCAGCGTGACGCTGCCGCCCGGAACGTCGCAGCCGGGCAACGACACGGCAAAAGTTCGCTAAATCAGCATCGGGATGAGCTCGCCCTTGCCCGGTAGGCCTATAATGCCGGCCAGGGCGCGGCCGTAACGGAGAGTGCCGGCCGCCGAATCGCGAGACGATGCGCCATCTGCCGGCAGTTCTGCCGGCATCAGCACGGGACGAACGCAGTGAATAGATCAGTAAACGGTGACTTGTGGACTGTTTGGCGGAACAGTGAAGAAGCGGTCGCGCACCCGGGCAACCCGGCTGCTGCTGGCGCGGGCCGAAGCTACCGCGCCGGTGGGCGCCGCGCCCGTGGCTTCACGCTGCTCGAACTGCTGGTGGTGGTGACGATCATCGGCCTGCTGGCAGCCTACGTCGGCCCGAAATACTTCTCGCAGTTGGGCAAATCGGAGCAGGGGGTGGCCAAGGCGCAGGTCGAGGCCTTTGCGCGCGCACTCGACACCTATCGGCTCGATGTCGGTCATTATCCGACCACCGAAGAGGGCCTCAACGCGCTGCTGACCAAGCCGGCGAATGCCGCCAAGTGGAACGGGCCGTATCTGCAGAAAGCCGTGCCGCTGGATCCCTGGGGCCGGGCGTATGTGTACCGCGCTCCGGGCGCCAACGGCGACTTCGACATCACCTCCTATGGCAAGGATGGCCAGCCCGGTGGTACCGGCGATGCGGCCGACGTCAGCAATCAATGAGCGTGCGCTGGAGCCGTCATGCGCTTTGAAGTTCGTGCCCTGTCGGCCGACAACCTGATCGAGACGCACAGCGTCGAGGCGTCGGACGCGGGGGAAGTGGGCAGGCTGCTCGAGCAGAAGCGACTGCAGCCGTTGTCGATCACGGCCGCCCGCGGGTCAGCCAGCCAGTCGGCAGCGTTTCCGGGTCGCAGCAACAAGTCGTTCTCGCTGCTGTTGTTCAGCGCCGAACTGCTGGCGCTGCTGGAAGCCGGGCTGAGTCTGGTCGAGGCCTTCGAGGCGCTGCTCGAGAAGGAGTCCTCGCCGACCGCGCGTTCGGTGCTCGAACGCCTGATGCGCGACCTGCGCGAGGGCCTGCGTTTCTCGGCCGCGCTGGCTCGGCAGGCCGACGTCTTCCCGCCGCTCTACGTCGGCATCGTAAGGGCCGCCGAGGGAACCAGCGACCTGCCGCGCGCCCTGTCGCGCTACATCGACTACCAGACACGGCTCGAAACGGTGCGCAACCGGGTGGTCAGTGCTGCGATCTACCCGATCATCCTGTTGGTCGTCGGCTGCGGCGTGACCCTGTTTCTGATGGGCTACGTCGTACCGCGCTTCGCGGGGGTGTATCAGGGCAGTGGCCGTTCCCTGCCCTGGCTGTCGCAGTTGCTGCTCGACTGGGGTCAGTTCGTTGGCCAGCATACCGATACCGTTTTCACGACCGTGCTGCTGCTCGCGCTGGCGGCCGCTTACTGGCTGCGACGCTTCATTGGCAGTGGCCGCTGGATCGTTTTCCTGACACGGTTGCCCGGCATCGGCGAACGCGTCCGGATCATCGAGCTGTCGCGCCTGTACCTGACCACCGGCATGCTGCTCGAAGGCGGCATTCCCATCCTGGCGGCGCTCGATATCGTCGGCCACACCGTGTCACCGAACACGCGCGCGGGCCTGCTCGCCGCGCGCGGCATCATTTCGGACGGTGGCACACTGTCGCAGGGCTTCGAGAGCAGCGGTCTGGCGACGCCGATTGCCCTGCGCATGTTGCGCGTCGGTGAGCGATCGGGTCAACTCGGAGCCATGCTGACCCGCTCCGCCTTGTTCTACGAAGGCGAGAGTTCGCGCTGGATCGAGCGCTTCACGAAGGTTTTCGAGCCAGTGCTGATGACTGCCATCGGTCTCCTGGTCGGCCTGATCGTGATCCTGCTTTACATGCCGATTTTCGACCTGGCGGGGACGCTTCAATGAACGCACCCGGTCTTGGCGTCCGCGACAGCTTCGATGACGCAGTTCTGCAGCAGGCCAGGCGTCTGGCGCTGGCATCGAGGCGGCCGGTGGTCACCGAACTCGAGGCGCTGACCGGGATCGAGCCGCGGCAGGTGGTTGATCATCTGGCGCAGCGTTTTCGCCTCGCGGTGATGGATACCACGGCGATGCTGGCCTGCGCGCCGGCTTTCGACCTGCTGCCGATGGTCAAGGCACAGACGCGTGGCTGCGTGTTGCTGCGCTCGCCGCAGGCGGCTGCCGACAGTCAGATCATCGGCGTCATCCCGGACCCCTTCGATACCGACTGCATGGTCTGGCTGAGCAGCCTGGCCGGCACGCCGGTGCACTATTGCCTGGCGCTGGCCGCAGACATCCAGGCCTACCTGTCGAAGCATGAGGAGTCCGTGCACGCGGTGCGTTCGCTGGTGCACGAGGCGGGCAACGCGCCCGAGCGCCGCACGGCCGAGGTCCTCAGTTTCGCTTCGGTCAGCGAAGCCTCGAGCCCGGCGGTGAAGCTGGTCAACTCCACCGTCTATGACGCGGTCAAAGCGGCGGCAAGCGACATCCACCTGGAAAGCACCCCCGGCGGCATCGCCATCAAGTACCGCCTCGACGGTGTTCTCGATACGGTGGCGCAGATCAGCGGCGTGGCGCTCGCCGAGCAGGTGATTTCCCGACTGAAGGTCCTTGCCGAACTCGATATTGCCGAGCGGCGAACGCCGCAGGACGGCAGTTTCCGGGTCGAGGTGGCGGGGCGGGACATCGACCTGCGGGTGTCGATCATGCCTTGCATCCACGGCGAGGACGCGGTCGTGCGTATCCTCGACAAGCGCGGCGTGATCGAGGCGCATGGTTCGCTGACGCTGAATTCGCTGGGCTTTGACGAGCTGTCGCTGAAAGCGCTGCGGCGGCTGGTCGAGGAACCCTACGGCATGCTGCTGGTTACCGGACCGACCGGTTCGGGCAAGACGACGACGCTCTACGGGGCGATCTCCGAGATCAACAACGGTCGCGACAAGATCATCACCATCGAAGACCCGGTCGAATACCAGTTGCCCGGCGTCCTGCAGATTCCGGTCAATGACAAGAAGGGGCTGACCTTCGCGCGCGGCCTGCGCTCGATCCTGCGTCACGATCCGGACAAGATCATGGTCGGGGAGATCCGCGACCGCGAAACCGCCGAAATCGCCGTCCAGTCGGCGCTGACCGGGCATCTGGTGCTGACTACGGTACACGCCAACAACGTCTTTGACGTCTTCGGTCGTTTCACACACATGGGCATCGACCCCTACGCCTTTGCCTCGGCGCTCAATGGCATCTGGGCGCAGCGCCTGCTGCGGGTCAATTGCCTGCGCTGCAGTGAACCCTACACGCCGAGCGAGGCCGAAATCGAGCGCTTCCATCTCGACGCCGGCGACCTGGCGCGCTTCGCCTTCCGGCGCGGTAACGGCTGCGGTGACTGTCGCGGCACCGGCTATCGCGGCCGCAAGGCGGTGGCCGAGATCCTCAATCTGAACGATGAGTTGCGCGAACTGATCATCGAAAAGCGACCGATTCGGCAGTTGAAGGAAGTGGCCTACCGGAACGGAACCCGTAGTCTGACCGAAGCCGCCCTGCGCCTGGTGGCACGGGGCGAAACCACGCTCGAAGAGTTGCGCCGTGTCACGCTCTCCGGCTAGGCGCCTGCTGTTTGGCGGCAGTGCCGGCAGCATCGCCTTGCTGTCGGCGCCGACGACGCCAACGGTCGCGACCAGCCTGGTTGAGACGCTCGTCGCGCTGCCGATAACCGCCGGGGGCAACGCTGCCGTGGCGAACCTGTGTGGCGTCCTGCAGGGCCTCGAAGCTGGCGCGCCGCCGCCGGCTCGCGGCACGACCGGCCTGTCGGTGACGCTCGATGACGGCCTGACGCGCAGCTTTGTCGTGACCCCGCCAAGCGGGGCCCACGGCTTGCGCGAACTGCAGGCGTGTGCGGCGGCACGCTTTGCCGCGCTCTATGGCGAGTCGGCCGAGCAATGGCGACTCGCCGCTGACTGGCAGGTGACCGTGCCATTCGTTGCCTGTGCTCTGCCGCGGGAGCTGTTTGGCGCGCTCGAGGAACTCGCCGGGCGGCAGCGCTGGCGACTGGACTCGGTGTGCCCGGCGCTGATCCGGGTCTGGAACCACGTGCAACGGTCGATTCCGGCCGACGGCTGGCTGCTGGTCGGCTATGGGCAGACGCTGACCGTGGTTCATACCTGCAATGATCAGGTGGCCGACGTGCGAACCCTGCACCTGCCGGGCGCGCCCGACGTCGCCGAACTCGAGATGCTGCTCGAGCAGGAGCAGTTGCGGACCCCGGTGCCGGGTGACGGGCGCTCGCCGCAGGCGCTGTTGTGGGCCGGCGGCGCCGACTGGCTGCCGGCAGCGGCGACGATTGTCGGCCTCGCTTCGCGCGTCATTCGCGTGCCGGTGGAGGCCGCAGCCGGCGATCGCTCAGCGGCCTGGCAGCTGGCGCTGGCCGGAGCGTGCGGATGAGGCGCTTGCGCATCGACTTCGTTCAGCCACCGCTCTGGCGCCTGCCGGTGGCGGGGCGCGACCGGCGGATCCTGCTCGCCTTCAGCGCGCTGGCCGCGCTCGCCGGCGTGGCGCTGGCCTGGCACTGGCTCGAGACGGCGCGCGAGATTGACGAAGCGAAGCAGGCGATCGCCGTTGCCCGTCAGGAACTGGTGCAGCGCACGCCGCCGCCAGCGCCGCCGCTGCTGCTCTCCGAGCTGCAGGTCCGGGCGACCAACAGCGCCATCGCACAGCTCAATACCCCGTGGCCGGCGGTTCTCGACGGCTTCGAGCGCGTCGCAACTGCCGACATCGCCTTGCTGCAGATCGAGCCGGACCACCGCCGGGGTTTGGTGAAGGGCATTGCCGAGGCGAAGAATCATCAGCAGATGCTGCTCTACCTGGCGGTGCTCGGCGCGGTAGATCCTTTCGCCGGCGCGATGGTGAGAAAACAGGAAATCAACGAGAAAGATGTGAACCGGCCGCTGCGCTTCATGTTCGAGGCGCTGCTCGAAGAGCCCGCCATTGCCGACGCGGCAGCCAGTGCCCCGGCTGGGGACGACGGATGAACGAGTTCAGGCTGAACAGCGACCGTGTCCGGCTGGCGGCCGACATCTGGCTCCACCGGCATGGTCCATGGTGGCTGCTGCTCGCGGTCCTGATCCTGCTGCTGCTGGCCCTGGCCCTACTGGTGATACCGGGGCGGCAAACGGAGCTGGCCAGGCAGCAGGCGATGCTCGGCGACCTGCAGGCACGGGCGAGCCAGCCGCTGCCGGTGGCTGCGGCCACCTCAACCAGTGTCGACAACTACCATCGCTTTCGCGCGACCCTGGCCGACGAGGAGCAGGTCCTGCGGACCCTGCAGGCGATTCTCGATGCAGCAGCCAGCCATCAGTTGATCGCCACGCGTGCCGAGTACCTGCGCGGGCGAGATGCCAATGCACAGGCGGAGACCCTGCAGATGACTGTTCCGGTGAAAGGGCGTTACACCGATGTCCGGCAATGGGTCGAGGAAATCCTGGCGACGCAGGCCTTTGTAGCGGTCAATGAGCTTGGCTTCAAGCGCGAGGACATCGGCGTGAACCAGATCGAGGCCAAGGTTCGCCTGACGATCTGGTACCGGCCGGCAGGTAGCGCCGGCGGGACACCGACCGGCTACGTGGACCCATGAGCGCGCGTCGTCTGGTCCTGCTGTCGCTGCTGATCGTGGCGATGTGGCTGGCGCTGTTTGGCGACAAGACGCCCTCCGAGCCGGCGACCGGCGAGGTCGTCGAGGCGGCGGCACCGGCGGGTGGTCGCGCCGCCAGCGAGCCCTCATCGCCGCCTGCTCGCGAGACCCGGCCGGCGGCTGCCGCCAGTGTCGGTGGCAAGCGGCCTGCCGAGCTCGAAGTGGCGGCGCTGATTCCCCGTGACGAGTTGATTCCGGAGACTGGCGAAGGCCAGGAGCATCCCGATCTGTTCCCGGCGCTGAGCTGGACGCCGCCGCCGCCAAAGCCACCGCCACCGGCCAAGCCACCACCACCGATGGCGCCACCGGTGCCCTTTACATTCCTTGGCAAGAAACTCGAAGGCGGGCAATGGGAAGTCTATCTCGGACGCGGCGAACAGTTGTTGATCGTTCGCGAGGGCATGAAGCTGGAGGGCATCTACCAGGTCAAGAATATCAGCCCGCCGACGTTGACCCTGGTGTACCTGCCGCTGAAGCAGTCGCAGGCCATCTCGATCGGAGGAGCGCAATAGTGTCGAAGGGGAGATCCGGCAAGGCCGGCTTTACAGGCTGGCGGCTTTTCTGCCTGAGCATTCTGGCGGGGCTGCTGCTGGCCGGCTGCGCGGCCCAGAACGCCTACCGGGAGGGGCAGACGCTGCTCGCCGAAGACCAGGTCGATGCCGGACTGGCCAAGATCCAGGAAGCGCTGGCACTGGATCCGTCTTCCGCCGAGTATCGCATCGCCTATGTGCGAGCCCTGGACCGCGAGA
>JAFLDL010000044.1 GCA_017302435.1 Candidatus Accumulibacter necessarius | reverse complement strand
CGAAGAACAGCAGCGCCAGCGGACCATCGCCGCCCTCAAGCGTCGCGCCGCCGCCCTGGGCTTCGACATCAATCCGACGCCCGCGCCAGCATGAAAACAATCTGAACTCGTTCTGTTTCTTAGGAGGTTGCTAGAATTCCCGGATCAGCATTCCTCCGGGCAGCGGCGTTCCCCGCTCGACTCGCACGGGGAGGATGCCGATGGTTCTCCCGTCCTGAGTTGAGACGATGAATCGCCAGTCGCCAGGCTGTGGGTTCAGTACCCACGAGTAGCCGCGAAAGCCCCGTTCTCTGCCACCAGTACTATGAAATCGGTTCCGGTAAACGTGCCGCCAACTGCCGTCTTCGCGAACCTCCCAGCGGTGTTCAAGGGCCGCCGTGACGCCTAATGGGGCGAACACTGCCGAAACACCGTACAGATTCTCTCCCGGCATAAGGTGGACAACGGGTGCCTGATCCCGCCAGAACTGCCAGGCTGGCGCGCTCTCCACCTTTAGGGCATATCGACCTCCGTCTTGCAGGAAATCGTGTCCTATCGCCATGTCCTGCCTGACCAGAGGTACCGGTGCGATCATGTCGAGGCTCCAGGCCAGCAACAGTACACCGGCCAATCCCCACGCGGGGAAGATCATTCCAGGCTTTCCCGGCGCCAGCCGCCACAGACCATGGGTCAATACGACGCCCGAACCAGTGGAAACATAAAACCAGAGGGGATCGAGGCTGCCGATGGCATGCGGCAAGGCAAAATTGAAGAGCAGGATTGCGTTAAGCGCGAACAAAGCCCAAATCAGGGTGAAACGTTGGCCAAGGTGTTTTCCGGCAAATTCGTTGGCGACCAGGAGAATGCCGAGAAAACTGGCCATCAGCCAGGTACCGAGGTGACCTGAGCTCTTGAAGTAGAGAATGAAGAGAGCCGAAAAGATGCCGCCAAAAAAGAACTGGAGCAGCAGATAGGGGGCCTGCCATCTGAACCTGACGAGGTGCCCCCGCCAGCCCTTTTCGGCTGGCGGGGCAGTGAGTTCCCGAGCTTGGCGATGGGCCAACCAGACGGCAAGCAGGGCGGCTCCGAGCAGAAAAGCGCCAAGGCGCCAGAAGTCCATGGTTCTGACTCGCTGGCCGATGGTCAGAACATCCCAGACCACACCGCCGAGGAACGCGGCCAGGGGGAGAAGCCGCTGCATAAAGGTCAATCTGTCGATCAATGCCGCTTGGGTTGTGTCGTGTGCATCGATCGACAAGCGAACGGCAAGGGGCTGTCAGAACAGGCAATACGAAAAGCCAAGCTGGCAAAGCCGGCTTGGCTTCTTGTGTGATTGGTCGGGGCGCCGGGATTCGAACTCGGGACCCCTTGCACCCCATGCAAGTGCGCTACCAGGCTGCGCCACGCCCCGACAACACAGGAATTATAACTGAAAACGGGGCCTCATGGCCGCAGCGTTTCTGCGATGCTCAACAGTTCCACGCGCAGCATCGCCGGAGTCAAGGCCGACGAATTTGCGGCCACCTCCGGCACGGCATCGTCGAGACGGTTGCGAGCGCCGCTGATCGTGAAACCCTGACTGTAAAGGAGCTCCCGGATACGGCGCACCAGCAGAACTTCATGGTGCTGGTAATAACGGCGATTCCCCCGACGTTTGACTGGCCTGAGCTGGGAGAATTCCTGCTCCCAATAGCGCAGGACGTGGGGTTTGACGCCACATAGCTCGCTGACCTCACCAATCGTGAAGTAGCGCTTAGCGGGAATGGCCGGCAAAGGCTCCTGGCCCGGTTCTTTATGACTGACTTCCATCATAAGCGTGCTCCACCTCGGCCTTCAATTTCTGGCTGGCATGAAAAGTAACTACTCGTCGCGCGGTGATCGGTATTTCTTCCCCTGTCTTGGGATTGCGGCCTGGCCGCTGTGGCTTGTCACGCAACTGAAAGTTGCCGAATCCAGAGAGCTTCACGCCGTCACCACGTTCCAGCGCGTTGCGGATTTCTTCGAAAAAGGCCTCGACCATGTCCTTGGCCTCACGCTTGTTGAGACCGACCTTCTCAAACAGCAAGTCCGCAAGTTCTGCTTTGGTCAGCGTCATTTCCCCCCCTCAGACGCGTAGTTTCGCTGCGAATGCCTGCTGCAAGTAAACCACCAATTGTTGCATGGCGGCGTCGACTTCGGCTTCGAGCAGTGTTTTTTGAGTATCTTGCATCACTATCCGGAAGGCAAGGCTTTTCTTGCCGACCTCAACCCCGTGCCCGACATAGACGTCAAACAGTCGGATGTCGCGAACGATAGTCGGACAATGAGCGGCAAGTGCCTCCAGTAATGGCTTCAGTTCCAGGGAATGATCGACAACGATGGCCAGATCTCGAATGACCGTTGGCTGGCGCGAAACTTCGGTGTAGTGCGGCAGCCTGGCCATGGTTACGGGATCAAGGTCGAGTTCGAAAAGCACGGGGGCCAATGGCAATTCATATTTCTGCTGCCACTGCGGATGCAATTCGCCAACAAAGCCAATGGCCTTGCCAGCAACCAGAACCCGCGCACTGCGACCAGGATGCAGTGCTGGATGTACGGCCTTTAAGAAAGTCGCGGCAAGCGGCAGGAGCAGCCGCTCCAGATCACCCTTGACGTCAAAAAAGTCAACGTGACGTGCGGAGCAGCCCCACTGCTCGGGAAGAGCAGTACCGTAGGCGAGAGCTGTGACTTTCCACGGTTGGTGAAATCCGGCCACCGGGCCGCTTTGCGCATCACGGAAGAAGCAACGTCCGGTCTCGAACAGGCGAATACGGTTCTGCTTGCGTCTGAGGTTGCTTGCGACGTTGGCAACCAGGCCTCCGATCAGGGTCGAGCGCATGACGCTCAACTGGCTCGCAATCGGATTGGCGAGCCGGATCGGCCGCTCGTTGCCCGCGAAGTCAGCTTCCCAGGCTTCCTCGACGAAGGCGAAGTTGATCACTTCCTGATAATCGCATTCAGCCAGCAGGTGCCGAATGCGGGACACTGGCCGTGTCTCCTCGGTCTGCGGCAACATTGAAAGTACGGCCTGCGGTGCTGGTGAAGGAACGTTTTCGTAGCCATGCAGCCGGACGATCTCCTCGATCAGGTCTTCCTCGATTTCGATGTCGAAGCGAAAGCTAGGCGGGGTAACAATGAAGTCCTCCCCTTCACGGAAAAATGGCAGGCCGAGGCGGATGAACAGTTCACTGATGCGTTCGGCGGTCAACGGCAAACCGAGGATCCTGGAGACGCGGGCGGGACGCACACGAACCGGCCGACGCTCGGGCAGGTTGGCCAAGGCCTCGCTCACCGGACCAGCTCGACCGCCACAAATATCAAGGACCAAGCGTGTGGCGCGTTCAAGCGCACGTCGCGTACCGCCGAAGTCGACCCCGCGTTCAAAGCGATGCGACGCGTCCGAGACGAAGCCGTACCGACGGGTGCGCCCAGCAATCGCCTTTGGCTCAAAGAAGGCCGACTCAAGGAATACCTCGGTCGTTGCAAGCGTGATACCACTGGCCTCGTCACCCATGATGCCGGCCATCGCGACCGGGCGCTGATCGTCGGTAATCAACAGGACGTCGGTCTGCACTTCCACTGTCTGCTCATTGAGCAGGGTGATCTTTTCCGCTGGCCGGGCCATCCTGGCGTGGACAGCACCTTCGAGCCGGCTATTGTCAAAAGCATGCAGTGGCTGTCCCACTTCAAGCATCACGTAGTTGGTGATATCAACCAGAGCCGAAATCGGGCGGATGCCGCTGCGCGCGAGGCGGCGCTGCATCCAGGCCGGAGTCGTCGCTCTGGCATCAACCCCGGCGATCACCCGGCCGCAGTAGCGTGGGCAGGCCTCTGGGGCGTCCAGCACAACTGCTCGCTGGGTGGAAATGGTGACCGCAGCGTCTTCGACATCCAGAAGCCGTGCCGGCGTACCGGTCAACGCGGCGACTTCGCGGGCAACCCCTTCAAGCGAGAGGCAGTCCGCCCGGTTTGGCGTCAGCTTGAGCGTCAATAGACGATCATCGAGGTCGAGATGGCGGCGGATATCCTCACCGACTGGCGCATCAGCCGTCAGCAGGAGCAGACCATCCGAATCTTCCGCAATGCCGAGTTCCCGTGCCGAACAAAGCATGCCAAAAGACTCGACGCCACGGACCTTGCTGACTTTGATCTTGAAGCCGCCGGGCAACTCGGCACCGGGTAGCGCGCACGGGACCTTGATACCGGCTTCGGCATTGGGAGCGCCGCAGACGATCATCAGCGTCTCGCCGGAGCCGACATCCACCCGGCAGACCCTGAGGCGATCGGCGTCCGGATGTTTGTCGACGGCGAGCACGTGACCCACGACCACTTTGCTGAAGGCTGGAGCGACCGCTTGCTCCTCCTCCACTTCGAGGCCCGCCATGGTCAAGAGATGCGAGAAGTCACGACCCGAGCAGACGGGATCGACGAAGCTGCGAAGCCAGGATTCAGAGAATTTCATGACCGATCAATGTCAGAGGACAGCACTTTCATGCGAACTGCCGCAGGAAGCGCAGATCACCATCGAAGAACAGGCGCAAGTCATTGACTCCATAACGCAGCATTGTGAGCCGGTCCGGGCCCATGCCAAAGGCGAAGCCGCTGTACTTCTCGGGGTCAATGTGTACGTGGCGCAGGACGTTCGGATGAACCATGCCGCAGCCGGCAATCTCGAGCCAGCGACCCTTCAGGGCGCCGCTCGTGAAAGCCATGTCGATCTCGGCCGAGGGTTCCGTAAATGGAAAGAATGACGGACGGAAACGTACCTGCAGGTCATCGCTCTCGAAAAAGCGGCGGAGGAAATCTCCGATCACGCCCTTGAGGTCGGCAAAGCTCACGTTCTCGCCAATCCACAGCCCCTCTACCTGATGAAACATCGGAGAATGCGTCGCGTCGGAGTCAACGCGATAAACTCGTCCCGGCGCAATGACCCGGATCTCCGGCATGGTTGCCAGGTCAGAATGGCGGGCGACATGCGCCTGCATGTAGCGCACCTGAATCGGGCTGGTATGAGTCCGCAGTAACACGCCGTCGGCGACCCCGCCCGACTCGTTCTGCAGATAGAAGGTGTCGTGCATCGACCGTGCGGGGTGATCCTCGGGCGTGTTCAGTGCCGTGAAATTCTGGAAGTCGGCTTCGATCTCGGGGCCATCGGCGACTTCGAAACCAATCGAATGGAACAGTGCCTCAATGCGCTCGAGCGTGCGCGTCACGGGATGCAGACCGCCACGCGACTGACCGCGGCCGGGCAGCGTCACATCGAGCGCCTCCTCGGCCAGCCTGGCTGCCAGCGCCATCTCCCGAATCGCCTCGCGCCGAAGGTTGAGAGCCGACTCGACAGCATCCTTGGCGCGATTGATGGCCGTGCCCGCGGCTCTTCGCTCGTCAGGCGGCAGCTTTGCCATACCCTTGAGCAATTCAGTGATCCGGCCGCTCTTGCCAAGATAAATGGCTTTGATTTGCTCAAGTGCGTCCGGATCGTCGGTCGCCGCAAAGGCAGCCGACGCTGCCTGGACTATTTGATCGAGGTTGTGCATGGTTCACCGAAAAAAAGGAGGCTCGCGCCTCCTTCTTTGAGACTCCTCTAGCCTACGCGTCGAGCTGGGCCTTGGCCTGCAGGGCGAGAGCAGCAAAAGCCGGTTTGTCGAAAACGGCGAGATCTGCCAGCACCTTGCGGTCGACCTCGATCTGCGCTTTGCTGAGCCCGTTCATGAAAGTGCTGTACTTCATCCCGAGTTCCCTGGCCGCCGCGTTGATACGGGCTATCCAGAGACTGCGGAACTGGCGTTTGCGTTGGCGACGGTCGCGGTAAGCGTACTGCCCGGCCTTCATGACCGCCTGCTTGGCGACACGGTATACGTTGTTGCGGCGGCCGCGGTAACCTTTGGCCAGGGCGAGAATTTTCTTGTGGCGCGCGTGCGCGGTTACACCACGTTTGACTCGGGGCATCGTCTATCTCCTCAAGCGTAAGGCATCATGGCACGAACCATGGCCTTGTCAGCGTCGTGTACCGCCGTCATGCCGCGTAACTGGCGCTTGGTCTTGGTGTCTTTCTTGGTCAGAATGTGGCGCTTGTAGGCGTGCGAGCGCTTGATCCGTCCGCTCGGACTGATCTTGAAGCGCTTTTTTGCTCCAGTCTTGGTCTTCATCTTGGGCATTGAATGCTCCTGCTTATAAACATGTTGCCAGGTGTCTCCCGACGGGAGCCCTTCGAACCCGGCACCACTTGTATTTGCTGCGAAGATTTAAATCGCAGACTGCTCTTGCTACTTTTTCTTGCTTGGGGTGAGCACCATGACCATCTGGCGGCCTTCCATTTTCGGCATCTGCTCAACCAGGGCCAGTTCCTGTAGGTCAGCCTTGATGCGCTCGATCTGGCGCATGCCGATATCCTGATGCGCCATTTCTCGACCACGGAAGCGCAGGGTAACCTTGACTTTATCTTCCTCTTCGAGGAAACGCGTCATGTTGCGCAGCTTGATCTGATAGTCATTTTCGTCGGTACCCGGCCGAAACTTGACTTCCTTTACCTGCACCTGTTTTTGCTTGAGCTTCTGCTCATGCTGGCGTTTCTGTTCCTGGTACTTGAACTTGCCGAAATCGACGATGCGGCAGACCGGCGGCTGGGCCATGGGGGCAATCTCGACCAGGTCGACCCCCGCTTCCTCGGCTAGCGCCAATGCTGTCCTGACACTCATGACTCCCAGTTGCTCGCCATCCAACCCGACGAGCCGAACTTCCGGTGCGTTGATTTCTTCGTTAACGCGTTGCGCCTTTTGCAGTGCGATGGGTCCGCTCCTTGTTTCGACAAAAATTAAGCCGTGCCACTTCGCGCCGCAATTTCTTCAAGAAGTCGCCTGGTCAGAGCCTCAACGGACATCTGTCCCAGGTCCCGACCACCGCGTGTGCGCACGGCCACCAGATTGGCTGCCACTTCCTTATCCCCGACGACGATCTGATATGGCAGCTTGCTCAAGCTATGTTCTCGTATTTTATAGGTAATTTTTTCGTTGCGCAAATCTGCCTCGACCCGTAGGCCAGCCGAGCGCAGTGTTGCCACTACCTGCTCCGCGTATTCACCCTGCTTCTCGGAAATATTCAGCACCACAGCCTGGATCGGCGAGAGCCACAAGGGCATTGCACCGGCATAATGTTCAATGAGAATGCCGATGAAACGTTCCAGCGAGCCGAGGATCGCCCGATGCAACATCACCGGGATGTGGCGTTCGTTGTCTTCGCCGACGTAGTGCGCGTCGAGACGCTGCGGCAGCGCAAAATCGAGCTGCAAGGTGCCACATTGCCAGACCCGCCCAAGGCAGTCCTTGAGCGAGAATTCGATCTTGGGCCCGTAAAAGGCGCCTTCGCCTGGTTGCAGATCATAGACCAGACCCTTGGCTGCGAGGGCGTCCGCCAGAGCCGCTTCAGCCTTGTCCCAGACCTCATCCGAACCGATGCGCTTGTCCGGGCGCGTGGACAGCTTGACCAGGATCTCGGCAAACCCGAAATCGGCATAGATCTGTTGCAGGAGATCGATAAAGGCTGCAGTCTCCGGCAGGATCTGCGCTTCCGTACAAAAGATGTGTGCGTCATCCTGGACGAAGGCGCGCACACGCATGATGCCGTGTAAGGCTCCGGAAGGCTCGTTGCGGTGACATGAGCCAAATTCCGCCAGGCGCAAAGGCAAGTCGCGATAGCTGCGCAGGCCCTGATTGAAGATTTGGATGTGGCCCGGGCAGTTCATCGGCTTGATCGCGTAATCGCGGTTTTCGGAAGCCGTGGTGAACATATGTTCCGCATAATTCTGCCAATGGCCGGAGCGCTCCCACAGTGAGCGGTCCATGATCATCGGCGTCTTCACTTCACAGTAGCCGTTGTCGCCAAGTACGTGACGCAGGTATTGCTCGACTTCCTGCCAGATTGTCCATCCCTTCGGGTGCCAGAAAACCATTCCGGGTGCTTCGTCCTGAAGATGGAAGAGATCCAGTTGTCGACCAAGCTTGCGGTGGTCGCGCTTCTCGGCCTCCTCAAGCATGTGCAGGTAGGACTCCTGGTCTTCCCTCCTGGTCCAAGCCGTCCCGTAAATGCGCTGTAGTTGCTCGTTGCGATGGTCGCCCCGCCAGTAGGCTCCAGCCAGCTTCATCAGCTTGAACACCTTCAGTTTTCCCGTCGACGGCACATGCGGGCCACGACAGAGGTCGACGAACGCACCTTCGCGATAGAGCGAAACTTCCTGACCCTGCGGAATGGCGTCGATCAGTTCAGCCTTGTAATGCTCGCCGATCGACTTGAAGAAAGCCACGGCATCGTCCCGCTGCCACACCTCCCGCCGCACGGGCAGATCGCGCTGTGCCAGTTCAGCCATGCGCTTTTCTATCGCCGACAGGTCTTCGAGGGTGAACGGGCGTTCATAAGCGAAATCGTAGTAGAAGCCGTTCTCGACTACTGGCCCGATCGTTACCTGGGCTGCCGGGAAGAGTTCCTTGACCGCGTAAGCCATCAGGTGCGCGGTCGAATGCCGGATGATTTCCAGACCCTCGGGATCCTTCTCGGTGATGATGCCGAGAGTGGTGTCGGTTGCGATACTGAAGGAGGTGTCGACCAGACGACCATCGACCTTGCCCGCGAGAGCAGCGCGCGCCAGACCGGCGCCGATGCTCTGCGCCACCTCGGCAACCGTGACTGGTTGCGCGAACTCCCGTTGCGAACCGTCAGGCAGTGTGACAACCGGCATATTGCAACCTCAGCAAGAAAATGGAAAAGCCAGAGGTCGGCTCTGGCTTGTGAGTAGCTGGCAGGCAAGCCCTGCTTTGCGAGCCGGCCTGGCCCAAAATCCGGCAGGTGTCGGGAGGGCGGACCTTCGTCATCGTCTGAGCCATGTCCAACAAAGTCGGCATTGACGGTGCCCCCAAGACTGGCAGAACTACCTGCGTATTGCTCGATTCTAGCACAGCGAACGGTCCGAACGGTCGCTGCCAACAAACGCTGTCAGAGGTGAAGTCCCCCGCAACCTGCTCGGCCGGGCGACCGGGTAGACCACCGCCGGGCATAAAATCTTTGTGCATCGACGACGATCGGAGCATCGCCCGGCTTCCCTTGGGCTTGCCGATCATCCCTTCTGCCCAGACCTTGCATTTCATCCGGGAAGCGGGGCAAAGAGGGCGGCGATGTCATCGCTGCCGAACTTGGCGTCGACTCCCTGGTCGGCGGAAAGAATGCGTGCGGCAAGTTCAGCCTTACGTTCCTGGAGGGCGAGAATCTTCTCCTCTATGCTGCCGGCAACGATCAGCTTGTAGACAAAAACCGGTTTGTCCTGGCCGAGGCGATGGGCGCGGTCGGTAGCCTGGTTTTCAGCTGCCGGGTTCCACCACGGATCATAGTGGATCACGGTGTCTGCTGCGGTCAGATTCAGTCCGACGCCCCCAGCCCTGAGGCTGATCAGGAAGATGGGTACCTCCCCCGCCTGAAAGCGGCGAACCTGCTCCTCACGGTCTTTGGTCTCGCCGGTGAGGATCACATAGTCGAGACCAGCAAGCTTCAGCTCTTTTTCGATCAGGGCCAGCATGCTGGTGAACTGGGAGAACAGCAGGATCCGGCGACCCTCCTCGACCTGCTCCGGCAGCATGGTCATCAGCAGATCGAGCTTGGCTCGTTCCTTGATCTTCTGGGCCGACTTGGCCTTGACCAGGCGTGGGTCGCAGCAGACCTGCCGCAGTTTCAGAAGGGCGTCGAGGATGACGATCTGACTGCGGTTGAAACCTCTACTAGCAATCTCCTCCCGCACCTTCTCGTCCATTGCGACACGAACGGTTTCGTACAGATCGCGCTGGCCGCCGACCAGTTCGACTTTGCGCACGATGATGGTTTTCGGGGGCAGTTCTCGCGCCACCTCTTCCTTCTTGCGGCGCAGGATGAAGGGGTGGACACGGCGGGCGAGGAGATCGCGCCGGTTGGTGTCACCCTGCTTTTCGATCGGCGTCCGCCAGTACTTGGTAAAGGTCTGGTTGTTGCCCAGGAATCCCGGGAGCAGGAAGTCGAATTGACTCCAGAGCTCGCCGAGGTGGTTTTCCAGCGGTGTGCCGGTGAGGCACAGACGATGTCGGGCCGCAATCTTGCGCACCACTTCGGCGCCCTGGCTGCGTGCGTTCTTCACCGTTTGTGCTTCATCGAGAATCAGCAGGTGGTAGCTATGCCGCGTCAGTTCGGCGGCATCGCGCCAGAGCAGGGGGTAGGTGGTCAACACCACGTCGTGCCGCGCGATCTCGGCAAACCGGGTCTTGCGCTCCGGGCCGTGCAGCGAAAGAATCGACAGACCGGGCGCGAAACGCGCCGCCTCGTTCTTCCAGTTGAAAATCAGGGAGGTTGGCAGGACGATCAGAGCTGGACGATCAAGCCGCCCAGCTTCCTTTTCAAGCAGCAGATGCGCCAGTGTCTGGGCGGTCTTGCCCAGGCCCATGTCGTCGGCCAGAATGCCGGCGAGATTCTGCTCGCGCAGGAATTGCAGCCAGGCCAGGCCTTCGGTTTGGTAGTGGCGTAATTCAAGCCCCAGCCCGGCGGGCGGATCGATGTGGCTGATCCCCTGTGCTGCGGTCAGTTGGTCGGCAAGCGCCAGCACGTCACTCTGGCCCCTAAACTGCCAGCGACTGTGATCGTTGAGTTCCGCCAGGCGCGGCGCGTCGAAGCGTGAAAGACGCAGGCTGTTGCCGCCTGGAAAGCCGTCGAAGAGATCAATCAGTGTCGCCGCCAGCGGTTTCAAACGCCAGGCTGGGGCGCGAATTCTCAGGCTGGAGGGCGTGACCAGCTCGATCATCTCGTCGTCTGCGACTTGCGCCAGCAAGCCGGCATCAAGCCAGCGGCCATCACGCCGGAACAGGGCGGCGAGTAAGGGTGCCAGCGGCAGACGTTGCCCTTCGACGATGATTCCCATGTCGAGGTCGAACCAACCGCTCTCCGACTCGACAAGGTCAGCATCCCAGGCCTCGACCTCCAGCACCCGGTGGCGAAAATCGTCAGCAAACTCGACCTGCCAGCCCGCGCTGTGCAGGTATTCCAGCTCATCGCGCATGAAAGCCGGCCACATGCTTTCCAACGCCAGACCATAGGCGTTGTCCGGCGGCCTGCCAAAGGTGTGCAGCACGTAGCCCGGAATCTTTTCCAGACCAGAGCTGGTCAGCTCGTCCATCAACCGTTGTTCGACAGCATGCTGACGTTCGATGCGGACCATCTCGCCACCGCCCAGAACCGAGAAGCCGCGCGTGTCGTCAGGGATGACCTCGACATCAGCATAGCGAAAAACCGGTAAGGCGACGTCGAAAGGCCCGCCGCCATAGCTGGCCAGGTAGTCCCGCCAACTTCGATTCCCGTGCGTCTGCAGCGTCTGCAGGCGGAGTAGCGGAACCGGCTCAGCCACGATACTGCGCATGCTGGCGCTGGCATCTTCCGGGTCGATGGGCAACTCCTGTGCCGGTTCGGCCAGCGCTTCGCCAACCAGTGCTGCAGCGGTCGCTGAAAGCGGCGGCAGCGAGAACAGGCGCGCGACGACCGCCGGATTGCCTCGCACCTGCAACGGACCGATCAGACGCTTTTCAAGATCGACGAACCACGGTACCTGCAGCGGGATCACCAGGCTGGCTGCCGGCTCCGGTACCAGAGTCGCTTGCTGGCGCCCTTCGCTGTGCGCCTGCCATCGGACCCTGGCCGGGCGCGCCGGCGACAGCATGAGCACCGAGAAGTCGTCCTTGCGACACAGTCGGCCACTTTGTGCCATGAGCTGCAGCGCCTCGCCACCGTGCTGCGGTCCCAGACCAAAGACACGCAGGCCGGTGTCAAAAGAACGCTCAGCCCACAGCAGGCGCAGAATCGCGCGATCCTCATCGCTTACGAAGCGCGGTGGTTTGCTCAGCGCGCGATCGATGGACCACAACTCGTCGGCACTTTCCGGATCGCGGCCCTTGTTTACAGTGACGCCAAAGCCCCGTGCATCGGACGTCCAGTGCAGCAGGTAAAAGAGCTGCTGCCGGTTGGCCGCAGGATTGCGGTCTTTCTTGCTGACCGCCATCGCCACGCGCCGCAATTCTTCCGTCCAGGAAAGCATGCCGGGCTCCGCCTTGTCCACAGATTCCGGATCCTCGATTGGATTATGCAGCATCAATGCCCCGGCGGCAGCCAGCAGCAGGTTGCAGCCACATCAAGGGTCGACGGGGCGAACTGATCGGAAACGTTCTCAAGGTATGGATTCGCTTCAGAGCAGTCATAGCCAGCCCGCCTTCCGCCAGCGCGGGTTGGGGCACCTGGAGCGCGCACGGTCGAATTGCACAATACACGGCGGCGAATTCCGGCAAGGATGCTGCACCACGCCAATCCTTTCGGCCATCGTTCGGGTCACTCGCGAAAATTGCCGTACTTGATCGGGAAGTCGCTAATTGCCTTGGTCACGGTCGCGATGCAGGTTTGTAGCTCATCACGCTTGGCCCCGCTGACACGAACCGCGTCACCCTGGATCGAGGCCTGAACCTTCAGCTTCGAATCCTTGATCAGCTTGACGATTTTTTTTGCCAGTTCGGTCTCGATGCCGATCCGGATTTTCAGTTCCTGCTTGACCTTGTTGCCCGAGACGCGCTGCACCGGTTGATCCTCCAGCCGCTTGGTACTTTCCTTCTCCTTCTTCTCCATCGCAGGAAAGAGGAGATCCTTGATCTGTCCGAGCTGGAAATCGGAGTCGCCGTAGAGAGTGATGAGGTTGTCCTTCTCGTTCAATTCCACCTTGGCGCTGGTACCCTTGAAGTCGTAACGATTGTCGATGGCCCGTCTGGTCACGTCTATCGCGTTGTGCAATGCAGCCATGTCGGCTTCTGAAGAAAAATCGAATGAAGGCATGTGGCGTTCCGGTCGAGGGTTCAGTTGGAAAGAGTGCTCTGATCACGCTGGCGTGGCCAGCGCGAGGAACAATCAACCCGATCTAGCCGAAGTGGCAGACGTAGTGATACGCCTCATCGCAGGCAATCTCGAACGATGAATTGGCGGGCACCGCAAAGGATTGGCCGGTACCGTAGGCCGTCCAATCGCTCTCGCCCTTGAGGCGAACGCGGCAACTGCCGCCCACCCCCTCCATCACTTCCGGCGCGCCGGTGGTAAAAGTCAGCGTTGACGGTAGGACGACGCCAAGCGTTTTCCGGCTGCCGTCGGTGAACACTATGGTGTGGCTGACACACTTGCCATCGAAGTATACATTGGCCTGCTTGACGACGCTGACCTGATCAAATTGCGACATGGTTTTACATTCCCCAGATTTTCTCGATGATTGTCTTGGCGATGAAGCCGAGCATGCCGAAGGACAAAACGAAAAAAAGTATGATCGTGCCGGTCTTGCCCGCCTTCGACTTCCAGGCAATTTCACCGATGATGAACAGCATGAACAGCATGAAGGCACCGATCCCGAAGGTCATGCCAAATTCCGAAATCTGCTCTTCCGTCAGCCCGAACATTGACGGCCCATTTCTCTCTCAGCTCTTGCGGCTGGCAAGATTCGCCGCAATCCGCATGCGTAGCGCGTTGAGCTTGATGAAGCCGGCGGCATCCTTGTGGTCATAGGCTCCGGCATCGTCTTCAAAGGTGGCGATTGTCGAGTCGAACAGTGAATCGGTCTTTGAATCACGGCCGACGACAATCACATTTCCTTTGTAGAGCTTGACTCGCACCCAGCCGTTGACCGACTGCTGGGTGTGGTCGATCAGTGTCTGCAGCGCACGACGCTCCGGGCTCCACCAGTAGCCGTTGTAGATCAGGCTGGCGTAACGCGGCATCAGGTCGTCCTTGAGATGGGCGACCTCGCGATCGAGAGTGATCGATTCGATCGCCCGGTGGGCGGGCAGCAGAATGGTGCCGCCGGGCGTCTCGTAGCAGCCGCGCGACTTCATGCCCACGTAGCGGTTCTCGACCAAGTCGATGCGACCGATGCCGTGCTTTCCGCCCAACTGGTTGAGCAGCGCCAGCAACTCATCTGCCGGCATGCGCTGGCCATTGATCGCCACCAGGTCGCCACGCTCGAATTGCATGTCGACATACTCGGCGGCATCGGGTGCCGCCTCTGGCGAAACCGTCCAGCGCCACATCGATTCCTCGGCCTCGGCGGCGGGGTCTTCGAGGTGACGACCTTCGTAGCTGATGTGCAGCAGGTTGGCGTCCATCGAATAGGGTGAGCCACCTTGCCGGTGCTTCATTTCGACCGGGATGTCGTGTCGCTCGGCATAAGCCAGCAGCTTCTCGCGCGATAGCAGGTCCCACTCGCGCCAGGGGGCAATGATCCGGATATCCGGCCGCAGCGCGTAGGCGCCGAGTTCGAAGCGGACTTGGTCGTTGCCCTTGCCAGTCGCACCGTGCGCAACAGCATCAGCACCGGTCAGGTTGGCAATCTCGATCATTCGTTTGGCGATCAGCGGTCTGGCAATCGAGGTGCCGAGCAGATACTCGCCCTCGTAAAGCGTGTTGGCCCGGAACATTGGGAACACGAAGTCGCGCACGAATTCCTCGCGCAGATCCTCAATGTAGATGTTATCGGGGGTAATGCCGAGCTTGAGCGCTTTCGGACGTGCCGCCTCAAGTTCGTCGCCTTGGCCAAGGTCAGCGGTGAAGGTTACCACCTCGCACCCATAGGTATCCTGCAGCCACTTCAGGATCACTGAGGTGTCGAGACCGCCTGAATAGGCAAGAACAGCTTTCTTGATGTCACTCATGGCATTTCCTTGCTCGAATTTGACTTGGAGCCAGACTGGGAAGGCGGCCCCGACACCTCGACGCAGCCCAGCAGCAGGTACTCGAGCAGCGCCTTCTGCGTGTGCATGCGGTTTTCGGCCTCGTCCCAGATCACACTTTGCGGGCCATCGATGACCGCTGCCGAGACTTCCTCGCCGCGATGGACTGGCAGGCAGTGCATGAAGAGTGCCTCTGGACGGGCGATTCGCATCATCTCGCTGTCGACCTGCCAGTCCGCAAAATCGCGCCTCCGCTCTTCATTTTCGGCCTCGAAACCCATCGAGGTCCACACGTCGGTCGTCACCAGATCGGCTTCGCGGGCAGCATCCATTGGGTCCGAAAACTGTTCGAAGTGGCCCGTCCCATGCAGTCCGGCGCGTCCGGCTTCCACTTCATAGCCCGGCGGCGTCGACACCTGAATCTTGAAATCGAGCACCTCGGCGGCCTGCAGCCAGGTGTTGCAGACATTGTTCGAATCGCCGATCCAGGCGACCGTCTTTCCCTGAATCGGGCCGCGATGCTCGATGAAGGTGAAAATGTCAGCCACGATTTGGCAGGGGTGGTACTCGTTGGTCAGGCCATTGATGACCGGCACGCGCGAATGGGCCGCAAAGCGCTCGATGATCGCCTGCTCGAAGGTTCTGATCATCACCACGTCGCTCATGCGCGAGATCACCTGCGCCGCATCCTCGACCGACTCGCCGCGCTGCAACTGTGAGTCGCGACTGTTGAGGTAGATCGCCGAGCCGCCAAGTTGCTGCATGCCGGCCTCGAAAGAGAGGCGGGTACGCGTGCTGGCCTTCTCGAAAATCATCACCAGCGTGCGATCGCACAGTGGCCAGTATTTGCGGTAGGCCTTGAACTGCGTCTTGATCCAGCGCGAGCGTGCGAAGAGGTGGTCGAACTCCGCACGCGAGAAGTCCTTGAACTGCAGAAAGTGTTTTACGCTGTCCATGGGGGATCTCTAAGCAGCGGCGAGGAAATCAAGAATCAGTTTCGTCAGGCGCGACACCAGCTCGTTGGCTTCGTCGGTGCTGAAGGTCAGCGGTGGCAGCAGCCGCACGACCTTGTCGGCGGTGACATTGATCAGCAGACCGACGTCAAGGCCGCGCGTCACCAGTTCGGCGCACGGCCGATCAAGCTCAATGCCGATCATCAGGCCCTGACCGCGGATGTCGACAATGCCCCGGCAGCCTGCCAGTCCCTGCGCCAGACCCTCACGGATCAGCCGCCCCACGACTACAGCACGGTCGATCAGGCCATCCTGCTCGATGACGGTAATGGTCGTCAGGGCCGCCGTCGTTGCAAGTTGATTGCCACCGAAGGTCGAACCGTGATTGCCGGGCTTGAACAGCCCCTTCGCCTGCCCCGCTGTCAGACAGGCGCCGATCGGCACGCCGCCGCCAAGCCCCTTGGCCAGTGTCACCACGTCCGGGCGAATGCCGGCGTGCTGGAAGGCAAACCAACTGCCCGTCCGGCCCATGCCGCACTGTACCTCGTCGCAGATCAACAGCCAGCCCCGATCGTCGCACAGCGCCCTCAGACCCCTTTGAAAATCGACCTCGGCGGTGTTGATGCCGCCCTCGCCCTGGACGATCTCCAGCATGACCGCGACGATGTTCTTGTTGTACCTGGCAATCGCCCTGATCGCATTGAGATCGTTGTAGGGAACGCGCAAAAAGCCCGATACCAGCGGCTCGAAACCGGCCTGTGCCTTGCGATTGCCGGTCGCCGAAAGCGTCGCCATGGTACGGCCGTGGAAAGCCTTCTCCATGACGATCGTCGCCGGGATGTCAACTCCCTGTTGGTGGCCAAAAAGGCGTGCCAGCTTGATCGCTGCTTCGTTGGCTTCACAGCCGGAGTTGCAGAAGAAGACCTCGTCCATTCCTGACAGCGCCGCCAGCTTGTCAGCCAGTTGTTCCTGCTGCGGAATCCGGTAGAGGTTCGATGAATGCAGCAGGCGACCGGCCTGCGCCGCGATGGCCGCAACCAGCTGCGGGTGGTTGTGTCCGAGAGTGGAGACGGCAATCCCCGACAGGGCATCGAGATAGACCTTGCCGTCGGTATCGGTCACCCAACTGCCATCGCCATGGCTGAAGGCGACCGGCAAGCGGGCATAGGTATTCATCAGGTGAGACATGGACCACCTATTGCGGAGGCTTTGAAACTGAAACGGCGGCTTGCGCCGCCGCATAACGATACACGCACTCGGACCCGATCAGTACGCCCCGACAGCCTTCAGAAGCTCTGGCGTGGCGGATGACAAGGCAAAGATTCTACGGGAAAAAAAAACTGCTGTATAGAAAAGGAGGCGGCTTTGCCAATGGTCAGGCCTGTCCGCTGCCGACTGCGCGCCCCTTGAGCAGAAACACCCGCATCGGCCCCTTGCCCTTGATCTGGATCTCGCCACGATCCTCGCAAACGAATTCTGGCGGCAACAGCGCTCGCGTGGCCTCGCTGATCTGAATCTGGCCGGACAGCCCCTGTGATTCCATACGCGCCGCGGTATTGACGGTGTCACCCCACAGGTCGTAGATATAGCGCTTCTTGCCAATTACGCCCGCGACGACGGCGCCCGAGCTGATGCCGATACGAATGTCCAGTCCCGAAAAGTCGTTTATCGCCGTTTGCATCCGGAGTGCCAGTTCGGCCGCTGCCGCCGCGTGGTCTGGGCGAGGCTCCGGAATGCCGGCTGCAACCATGTAGGCATCACCAATGGTTTTGATCTTTTCCAGACCACTTTGCCCGGTGAGATCGTCGAAACGCGAGAAAATCGCGTCCAGCAGGTTGACCACATTGGGTACCGACTCCGACAGGGAGGTATAGCCAACGATATCGGCAAAAAGCACGCTACAGGCGCCGAAGGCATCGGCGAAGGTGTGTCCTTCACGTCTCAGGCGCTGGCAGACGGTCGGTGGCAACATGTTCTCCAGGAGTTGTTCCAGACGGACGTTGGCCGCGGCGAGCTGTTTCTCGGCTTCCGCGAAATCAGCTACGAAGCGCCGGGCCACGAGCATCAGGGAAGCAAAGTTGGCGAAGAAAAGGAGCCAGCGCCCGTTGCGCTGCCCGGCCAGGTCGTAGGGAAGACCATAGGGCGGCAGTGTGACCAAGCCAAGTTCGACGGTCACGAAGACTGCCAGGCAGATCCCCACATACGCCCGCCGCCCGCGGGCACTGTGCTCGAAAAACAGCAGGTATGCGCCGACGGTGAGCGGCAGCAGGTGGTAGTGGCTCATACTGCTGAATGGGCCCGAGACGCCCTCCAGTACGACCAGGCCGACCACAACCGGGATCACCAGGCAGAAATACGAGTGACCGGCAAGCCCGAGCCGGCCGCGGGAGAGGCAGAAGCACACCCAGGCCATGCCGCCGATCGAGACTCCCTGCAATATCAGCGTCGGCCAGTCGCCGCGCAGGAGGGCAACGGTGCTCCACGCGAGGGCATAGGCAAGCAGAAAGCCGACCCCGCTGCGTAACAGGCGCTCGGCCCGGTGGCGGCGGTAGCGGCGAAATTCGATATCGCTGTAGACGACATCGTCCGCATTCGTGCTCTCGGTCACTCGCCCCTCTCCATTTTCCGGCTATACGGCAAGCAGTACGCCATCGACCTCTTTCAGGGCGCCGACCCGGATCAGGTCTCTCGCCAGCCACTGCGCGAGTTCCTCGTTGCTGTGGTTGAGGTAGCGCGCATTGACGCTCTGGCAGAAGCTGAGTTTGGCAAGGAACGCTGGCAGGTCGGCGCGAGGCAATTGTCTCCTTTCGAGGAGGGCAAAAACGAGAATGACCTTCAGCGCATGGCGGGCCAGCAATTCGACATCCTGCTCGAAGTTGGCAAGGCGCTGATAGGCGCGCGCGAAGGCATCTTCGACCTCGACGAAGGGCGCGCCGTGGCCCGGGATCACCACGTCAATCGGCAGGCGAGCCAGCAGATCGAGCGTTTCGCGCGCTGCCCTGAGGCCGCCGGCATCTTCGGGGTGGCCAAGGAGTTCCGAAAAAATGACGCCGAAACCATTGCGCCAGAGGGCGTCGCCGGAAATCAGCAGGCGTCGCTCGGGGTTGTGGAAGGCGAGTGCGTCCATGTCGTGGCCGGGCACTGCGAACGTACGCCAGTTTAGGCCGCCGAGCTCGAGTTCGTCGCCGGCGGCGATCGTTGCATCATGACGAAAGCGGGTCGCCGACTGGCCGAGCGGCGAGAGCAGCAAGGCTTCTTCGTCCCATTCGGCAATGGTTGCGTCGATGCCCTGAGGAACAATGACCTGACAGCCAAAGGCCTCGCTGATCGCCGCGTTGCCGCCGATATGGTCGGAATGTGAGTGGGTGTTGAGCAGCCGGGTCAGACGACGGCCGGACAGCGCATGTTGGAGCAGGGCGACCGTCTGGGCGGCGTGGGTGACGTAGCCGCTGTCGATCAGCACTGCCTGTTCGCCTTCGAGGAAGACGATATTGTTCGACGATAGCCAGCCCCGTTCAAGAACCAGCAGGCTGTCGGGAAGCATCAGACTTTTCCTGGCGGGTCGGTGTCAGGCAACTCCCCGAAGATCCGCATCGGGCGCAGCTCTTCAACGACGATTCCCTGCGTGACCGGCGACACCGGTAGTGGCGGGCGACCACAGCCGAGGCAATAACCGGAATCCGGGTCGGGCATGCAGATGCCGACGCAAAGGTACTCTTCCTCAGGCGCGCTCACGGTCAGCGCTCGCAGTCGCCAGAGAATTCGCCGCCAGATGAGCAGCCGAGCGGATCGTGCTCGGCCCGGCGACGCTCAACGGCCAGCAGAACCTTCAGACGCTGGTCATTTGAAGTGCGGCTCCAGACGGCAATCTCTTCGATCGTCCGGAAGCAACCCAGACACAGGCCGGTGCCGGCATCCATCCGGCAGACATTGATGCACGGCGAGGCCACCTCTTGCGTCACGACAGATACTCCAGATCAACCATTATCAGCGGGCACCTTGCCCGGACAGCAGCGCCCGTGCCACTTTCGAAGCCGGCTCCCGGCCCAGATGACGTGAGATGAACCAGCCAGCGGCAAGCAGCTTGTCCATCTCGATCCCGCATTCGATCGCCAGGCCCTGCAGCAGAAAGAGCACGTCTTCGGTGGCCACGTTGCCGGAGGCTCCGGCGGCATAAGGACAGCCGCCAAGTCCGGCGACCGAGCTGTCAAATACTGCCATGCCGAGTTCGAGTGAGGCGTAGATATTGGCGATCGCCATCCCGTAAGTGTCATGGTAATGCCCGGCGAGCTGCCCGATCGGTACGACCGCCGCGCAGGCCTCGATCATCCGCTGGATCGAGGCCGGGGTACCGGCGCCGATGGTATCGCCGAGAGAGATCTCGTAGCAACCCATTTCGAGCAGTCGCTGCGCAACCCAGGCTGTTCTGGCCGGATCAACGGCTCCTTCGTAGGGGCAGGCGACGACGCACGAGACGTAGCCGCGTACCTTGATCTCCAGGGCGCTGGCCGTATCGGCCACGGCAGCGAAGCGCTTCAGACTCTCCGCGATGCTGCAGTTGATGTTCTTCTGCGAAAAGGCTTCCGAGGCCGCAGCAAAAATGGCGACTTCCTGCGCACCGGCTTCGATGGCCGCATCGAAGCCCTTGAGGTTGGGGGTCAGCACCGGGTAGGACACCGCCGGCCGGCGCGGCGGGCCCGCCAGCACCGCTCGCAGCACCTCGGCATTGTCGGCCATCTGCGGCACCCACTTCGGGGCGACGAAGGAAGTCACCTCGATCGCCGACAAGCCGGCAGCGGCAAGCCGTTCAATCAGTTCGACCTTGATCGCTGCTGGAACGATCTGCGGTTCGTTCTGGAGGCCATCGCGCGGCCCGACTTCGACCAGCTTGACCCGCTTCGGCAGCATCATTGCGTCACTTCGAAGTCGACCAGCTCGGCACCATCGGCAACCTGATCGCCGGCCGCGTAGCGGAATGCCTTGACGCGGCCGTTCGTCGGCGCGGTAATCGTATGTTCCATCTTCATCGCCTCGAGAATCAGCAGCGGCGCTCCCTTGTCCACCTGCTGGCCGGCCGCGGCCAGCAAGACAATGACCTTGCCCGGCATCGGTGCGGTCAGGCCGCCGCCATGCGCACCGCCGGCTTCGACGAGATGCAGTGGATCGTCGCGCAGAATGACGTAGTTCGTGCCATTGAGAAAGACGTGGCGTTTCTGCTCCTGCTTCTCGGTGACCGCAATCACGCTCGCCACCAGGCGGCGATCATCGAGTTCAATCGCCAGTTGGCCGGCAAACTGGCCACTGTCGAGAAACCGGCCGCGCGCCAGGACCGACTCGCTGCCCAGCGTCAAACGCCAGCCATCGGCCTCATAAGCGATGATGACTTCATGCAGGGCATCACCACTCCGGTAGGTGAGCGTTCGCCTCGGCTGGATATTCAGCCGCCATCCGTCGTGCAGGCTCCAGGGCGACCAGGGGTCGCCCGAGTGACTGGCACGAGCCAGAGCTGCCTCATGTTCGCGCAGCAAGCCGGCAACTGCGGCGACGAAAAAAACGCTGCTCGGCGGCTCACTGCGGGCCGGGAAGAGAAAGTCGCGGCTGCGCTCGATCAGGCCGGTATCGAGATCGGCATTGGCGAAAGCCGGGCAGGCTACCAGACGCGAGAGGAAGTCGATATTGGTGTTCACGCCGACGATGCGGTAATCGGCCAGCGCCTGCCGCATGCGTGCCAGCGCGGCAGGGCGGTCAACGTCCCAGACGATCAGCTTGGCAATCATCGGGTCGTAGTACGGCGTGATTTCGTCGCCCTGTTCGATTCCCGTATCGACGCGAACGTTGAGACTCTCTGCCGGCCGCGCGAGGTGCAACAGGCGGCCGGTCGACGGCAGGAACTCCTGGTCGGGGTTCTCGGCATAGATGCGTGCCTCGAGTGCATGGCCGCGAATGTCAAGCTGATCCTGTCGCAGGGGCAGCGGTTCGCCGCTGGCAACCCGCAATTGCCATTCGACCAGATCCTGTCCCGTGATCATCTCGGTCACCGGATGCTCGACCTGCAGGCGAGTGTTCATCTCCATGAAGTAGAAGCTGCCGTCCTCAGCGAAACTGGCGCTGGCGATGAACTCGACCGTTCCCGCGCCGACGTAGCCGACCGCTTTGGCAGCCTCTACGGCAGCCTGGCCCATCGCCGCGCGCCGAGCCGGCGTCATGCCCGGTGCCGGTGCCTCTTCAAGCACTTTCTGATGGCGGCGCTGCACCGAGCAGTCGCGCTCGAACAGATGCACGCAATTGCCCAGCATGTCGGCAAAAATCTGGATCTCGATGTGGCGCGAACGGCGCAGGTATTTTTCGATCAGCACCTGATCGGAGCCAAATGACGAGATCGCCTCGCGTTGGCACGAGGCCAGCCCGGCGGCGAAGTCCTCGCTTTTCTCGACCAGGCGCATGCCCTTGCCGCCACCGCCGGCGGCCGCCTTGATCAGGACCGGATAGCCGATGGCGTCGGCCTGCCGTTGCAGGAACGCCGGTTGCTGATCGTCCCCATGGTAACCCGGTGTCAGCGGGACACCGGCAGCGGCCATCAGCGTCTTGGCCGCGGATTTCGAACCCATGGCGCGGATCGCTGTGGCCGGCGGACCGATGAATACGATTCCGGCGGCCGCGCAGGCGTCGGCAAAACGGTCGTTTTCGGAGAGAAAGCCGTAGCCGGGATGGACGGCCTGCGCGCCGGACCGGCAGGCGGCATCGAGAAGCCGGTCAGCGACCAGGTAGGACTCGCGGGCGGCAGCCGGACCGATACACACGGCTTCGTCGGCGAGGCGCACGTGGCGCGCGTTGGCATCGGCCTCGGAGTAGACGGCAACGGTGCGGATGCCCATACGGCGTGCCGTCCGGATCACGCGACAGGCGATCTCGCCGCGGTTGGCAATCAGAATCTTGGCAAACATCGAGCACCCTTTCCGCTTCACAGCGCCAGTTTACAGTGCAGGAAGCGTCCCCGGTGTAGCCCGGCAGGTCGTCCACAGCAGCCCGCCGAATATCGACGAGCCGGGTTCTTTTTCCGGGTAGTCAGCATTTCAGTCGGCTATCCAGTTGGGCTGCCGCTTGTCGAGAAAGGCCGCCAGACCTTCCCTGCCTTCGGGGCTGGCACGCACCCGTGTGATACGCTGCGCCGTCTCGGCAATCGTTTCCTCGTCGATCGGCTGGCCAGCAACAATGCGAATCAGCGTCTTGCACTCGGCCTGAGCCTGCGGGCCGTTGGCCAGCAGGCTGTCGAGGATCTCCGCAATCGCCTCGTCGAGCTGTTCCTCGCCGGGGACAAGCTCGTGCAGCAGACCGATCCGGTAGGCCTCCGCGGCGGAGAAGCGCTCGGCGGTCAGCATGTAGCGACGGCTATAGCGTTCGCCGATGGCCGCCAGGACATAGGGACTGATTACCGCCGGCACGATTCCCAGTTTGACCTCACTGAGCGAAAAAACTGCGTCATAGGTGCCGACAGCAATGTCGCAAGCCGCGATCAGGCCGACGCCGCCACCGTAAGCCGGCCCCTGCACGCGGGCAATCGTCGGTTTCGAGAGTTCATTGAGCGTCGACATGAGCTCGGCGAGCCGGTTGGCATCGCGCAGATTCTCCTCATGCGAGTACCCGGCTGCGCGCTTCATCCAGGTCAGGTCGGCTCCGGCACAAAAGCTCTTGCCGGTGGACGACAGCACGACGGCGCGAACGCGGGTGTCCAGCTCGAGCTCGCGCAGCCCCTCGGTGATCTCGGCGATCAGCTGCTCGTCGAAGGCATTGTGACGCGGCGCCTTGTTCAGCGTCAGGATACCGACGTTGCCGTCGACTTCGGTCAATATCGCTTGATACTCACTCATCAAGGCCCCTCACATCCGGAAAATGCCGAACCGGGTCGCTTCGGCGTCGGCGTTCAGCGCCGCCGACAATCCCAGACCGACCACCCGCCGGGTGTCGGCGGGATCGATGATACCGTCGTCCCAGAGGCGGGCACTGGCGTAGTAGGGGTGACCCTGCTGCTCGTACTGGTCGCGGATCGGAGCCTTGAAGGCCTCTTCGTCGTCGGCGCTCCAGGCCTTGCCGGCCGCCTCGAGTCCGTCGCGCCGAACCGTCGCCAGCACGTTCGCCGCCTGCTCGCCGCCCATCACCGAGATGCGCGCATTTGGCCACATCCAGAGGAAACGCGGCGAGTAAGCGCGGCCGCACATGCCGTAGTTGCCGGCGCCGAAGGAGCCGCCGATGACCACCGTGAACTTGGGCACACTGGCGCAGGCGACGGCGGTGACCATCTTCGCGCCGTCGCGGGCAATGCCGCCGTTTTCGTACTTGCGCCCGACCATGAAGCCGGTGATGTTCTGCAGGAAGAGCAGCGGGATGCCACGCTGCGCGCAGAGTTCGATGAAATGCGCCGCCTTCAGCGAAGACTCGGAGAAAAGGATACCGTTGTTGGCGACAATCCCCAGCGGGTAGCCCCAGAGGCGGGCGAAGCCGCAGATGATCGTCGTCCCGTAACGAGCCTTGAACTCGTCGAAATCCGATCCGTCGACGATCCGGGCGACGATCTCGCGCACGTCGAAGGGTTTCTTGGCATCGGTCGGAATCACGCCATAAAGTTCTTCCGCCGGGTAGAGCGGGGCGTGCGGTTCGCGCAGACTGAGCGGCGGCTGCTTGCGCCAGTTGAGGTGGCCGACAATTCGCCGGGCAATCGCCAGCGCATGCGCGTCGTTTTCCGCATAGTGATCGGCGACGCCGGAAATCCGCGTATGGACGTCGGCGCCGCCGAGGTCTTCGGCACTCACCACCTCGCCGGTCGCCGCCTTGACCAACGGCGGCCCGCCGAGAAAGATGGTGCCCTGGTTCTTGACAATGATCGACTCGTCGGACATTGCCGGCACGTAAGCACCGCCCGCCGTGCACGAACCCATCACGGCAGCAATCTGCGGAACGCCGGCGGCCGACAGGTTGGCCTGATTGTAGAAGATGCGTCCGAAATGCTCCTTGTCGGGGAAGACCTCGTCCTGCATCGGCAGGAAGGCACCACCCGAATCGACCAGATAGATGCACGGCAGACGGTTCTCGCCGGCAATCTCCTGCGCTCGCAGGTGCTTCTTGACCGTCAGCGGGTAATAGGTGCCGCCTTTCACCGTCGCATCGTTGGCAACGATCATGCACTCGACGCCGTTCACGCGGCCGATGCCGGTGATCAGCGACGCTGCCGGGACCTCGAAGGGGTGTGCCTCGCCATACATGCCGTAGGCAGCCAGCTGCGATAGTTCGAGGAAGGCCGAGCCAGGATCGATCAGCGCATTGACCCGCTCGCGCGGCAGCAGCTTGCCGCGTGCCAGGTGCTTCTGACGTGCAGATTCAGGGCCGCCCAGAGCGATCGTCGCTACCGTCGCGCGCAGGTCGGCGACGACGTTTTCCATTGCTGCAACGTTGGCCTTGAAGTCGTTGCTGCGTACGTTGAGCTGGGTTTGCAGGATTGGCATCAAAAACCTCCAGAGCCCAGCCAGCGCTCGATCTGCGGCAGGCGGTCGGCACCAAAGAACGGTTCGCCGTCCACGATGATGTACGGCGAACCAAAAACGCCCTTGGCGAGTGCGGCTTCGCATTCTTCTTTCAGGCGCTCCTTGAGCGCCGGGCCGTTGAGCGCTTCGAGGAGTGTATCGCGGTCGGCACCCTGTCGGGCCGCAAGTTCGAGCACCACGTCGAGGTCAGAGATATTGCATCCGTCGCGGTACAGGGCGCAAAACACGCCATGGGCGAAAGCACGAGCCGTCTCGCAGTCCTGGTCGTGCAGCCAGTAGTAGGCGCGGGCAGCGTGCTGGGTGGCGAGCGGGAAGGTCTCGGGGTGCGTGTACGGTACATCGAGGAAGCGCGCCGAACGCCGGAAATCGTGCAGCGAGTACTCGCCCTTGAGCGGCAGCGTGGTCAGTGGCGCGCCGCCGGTCTGCTTGAAAATGACGCCGAGCAGGATCGGCCGCCACCTGACCTTGCGGTTGTGGCGCGCGGCAAGGTCGTCGATTTTCTCCGACGCGAGGTAGCCATAGGGAGACGAGAAGTCAAAATAGAATTCGATTGGCTGGGGCATGGTTTCTTTCTCCCAAGGTGTGTAAATGTCAGAAATTAAGCCTTATTGGCAGCGTGTTGGCGCGGTTTGCTTTGCCCCGCTAATGGTCATTGCAGTGGCGGTCACCCCGGATGATGAAAGAAAATGCAGGTTGGGGAAGCAAATGGGTATAGGTAGCGCGATATTTTGGCGGCTTGACCCCGCAGGCTAACGTGACCCGCTGAACCGACTCGTACCCCGCATTGCTGCCATCGAGCGCACACATCAAAAGGGCCGCTGGAGACCTGTCGCCTTCAGGCAACTTCGGTTCTGCCACCCATCGCCTCCCGCCCTCAAGTTTATTGCGAAAGGCGACGGTATGGAACTGGTTCCGATCCGCAAGCGATTCATTGGCCTCGACGTTCATCAGGCCCAAGTCGCGGCATGCGCGATCATCAAGGAATCGGCCCAGCAAGACACGAATCGAGCAACCGCAATTTGGTGCGTTCGAACGGGAACGGCGGGCTCTGGCGGCCTGGGCGGCGGCACTTGATCCCTACGACTTGGTCATGGAAAGCACGGGCGTCTACTGGAAGCACTGCCCGTTTCGACACGCCTGCTCGGCGAGTTGGCAAGCGAGCGAAACGCGCTGGCCCTGCTGCAAACCGTGCCTGGCGTTGATCTCATCGGTGCAGCCTCGCTGGCGGTCAGGGCTTCGTTCGTCTTGCGCAGGCGTTTTCTTACATGACAAACAAAACGCCCCGCCATAGCGGGGCTGTATCGTCAGGCAAATGCTGATTAGTGCTTGCGGCGACGGGAGGTGGCAAGGCCGGCGAGACCGAGGCCGAGCAGGGCGAGGGCACCGGGCTCCGGCAGGTCGCCTGTCGTGCTGTCACGGAATAGTACGTTGTCGAGAATCACACCGACGTTGTCTTGCCCCGCACCTTCGAAGAATAGCCGGGCAGTATGCGCGTTACTGGAACTGAATGAAAGACTGAGTGGCGCGAAGGGCGAAGAGTTCGGTATGCCACTGAAGGTGGCGCCGCCAATTAAATTGCTGGTGTTCGCGTCGAGAAAGCCAAAACTGATCTCGTCCGAGCTACCTCCACGCTGATTCCCGGAAATCGTCGCGTCAACAAAGTACGTCACGCCAGGCAGGAGACTAAATGTTGCTCTGCTGGTAATCCTGCCCGCGTCGCTCGTCGAACCATCCATGTCCAGGCAGCCGCCACTGCCACCGACGCAGGATATGCCATAGTCGCCGCTTCGAATGTAGTCAATCGTTCCGTCTGACACCGTCCAGTTGATCAGATTGTTGAAGTTGAGAACTGTGCTTTGTGAGTCCGCATCGAAGCCGTCCGAGAGCAGCACTACCGCCTGGCTCGGCGCACTGAGCGCGATGCCGGCAATGAGGAACAGCGAGGGTATAAGCCTTTTGATAGACATCCGAGTCTCCGTGGAAGATATGAACATAATGTGCCGACCTGTAAGGGTTAAAGCACATTCCGGGCCAGGCCAATCCACTGTTGTTAAATCAACGTGATATGTGAAAACAACGCGGTTGGAGCTGGATCGGTGTAAGAAAATTCGACACTGAGTGCGCCAAGCCTGTGACAGGCAAGCGGCGGTGACCGGCGACGATCGCTTTTCCCTGTCAGCGAGCCCGGGGCGGCGCGCTTACCTGAAGGCTGTTCCGTCGTGTCCGCTATGCACGCTTTCAGCGGGTGGCTCTTCTTTGACTACGTTCCGGGTTGAGCTTCATTTCCGATCAGTGCAGACTTCGGCAACAACGTCATCTGCGTACACCGGAACAGCGCCAGTCGCCGTCCATTCTCGCTGCTCACTTCGCTATCCGGACCTGCGTCGTGTGCCCGCTGTGCAAGGCGCTTGCCGTGCACAGCAACACGCCCTCGGTCAGCGTGCCGAGGGAATTGGTCTTCAGTTCGATTTTCGTGAAGCCATCGGCGCCTTCCGACAGATGCGCGATGGTTGCATAGCCAGCCGACGTATCGGCGAGTGCGATGACTGTCGCTGCGTGCAGAACGCTCCGGCTCACGCTAGTCGCCCGCTACGGCGCGGCCGATCACCAGGCGCTGGATGTCGTTGGCGCCCTCGTAAATCTGGCAGACACGGACGTCGCGATAGATCCGCTCGACCGGGAAGTCGCTGACATAACCGTAGCCGCCGAGGATCTGGATCGCGTCGGAACAGACTTTCTCGGCCATCTCTGAGGCAAACATCTTGGCCATCGACGCTTCCTTGAGACAGGGCTTGCCGGCGTCCTTGAAGGTCGCGGCGCGCCAGACCATCAGGCGGGCGGCGTCGATCTGAGTCGCCATGTCGGCGAGGCGAAAGCTGACTGCCTGATGCTCGATGATTGGCTTGCCGAAGGTCTCCCGTTCCTTGGCGTACTGCACCGCCGCTTCGAAAGCGGCTCGCGCCATGCCCACTGACTGGGCGGCGATGCCGATGCGGCCTGCTTCCAGATTTGACAGGGCAATCCGATAGCCGTCGCCTTCCTTGCCGAGCAGGCACGAGGCAGGGATGCGGCAGTTCTCGAACAGGATCTGCGCGGTGTCCGATGCGCGCTGACCCATCTTCTCCTCAATCCTCGCGACGATGTAGCCGGGGGTGTCGGTCGGCACCAGGAAGCAGGAGATACCTTTCTTGCCGGCAGCCTTGTCGGTGACGGCGAAGACGATCGCCACCTGCGCATACTTGCCGGTGGTGATGAACTGCTTGACGCCGTTGAGGACAAAGAAATCGCCGTCGTGGTCGGCACGGGTGGTGATCGCGGCCGCGTCGGAGCCGGTATGTGGCTCGGTCAGGCAGAAGCAGCCGAGCATCTCGCCGCGCGCCAGTGGCTTCAGCCAGGTTTCCTTCTGCTCGTCGCTGCCATACTTCATGGTGATGCCGCAGGCCAGCGAGTTCTGCACGCTGACGATGGTCGAGGTGGCGCCGTCACCGGCGGCGATCTCTTCGATCACCAGCACCAGCGACATGTAGTCCATGCCGGCGCCTCCCCACTGTTCGGGGACGACCATGCCGAGCGCGCCGAGTTCGCCGAGTTCGCGCAGGGCTTCAGCCGGGAAGATGTGGTGACGATCCCATTCGGCGGCGAAGGGCGCCAGGCGTTCCTGCGCAAAGTCGCGCAGCGAATCGCGGATCATTTCCTGTTCCTGTGTGAGGATCATGCGATTTTCTCCTTGCTGATGACGCCGGCGGCGAGGCGTGCGCCGGCGTGATTGGTAATGATGACTCCCGCGATGACCAGCGCTCCACCGCCAAGAACGGCGATGCCGAGACGCTCGTCGAGCAGCAAAGCACCGAGGATGACGGCGCTCACCGGGACCAGATTGATGAACGCCGCCGAACGCGTAGCGCCAATGCGCTGTACGGCTTCGGCATACCACGTGAAGGCAAGTGCCGTACCGAAGATCCCGAGGAAGGCGATTGCGCCCCAGCCGCGCCAGGTGGTTTCCGCCAGCGAAAACAGCGAGCCCTGCCACAGCGCCGCGATGGTCAGCATCAGCCAGCCGGTGAAGCTGGCGCCAAAGGTCATTGCCAGCGGCGACAGTGAGCGCGTGCCGCGCCTGCCGACGAAAGTATAGACCGCCCACAGCACGCTGCAGCCGATGATCAGCCACTCGCCAAGGCCGACCTGGCCCGCCAGCAGCAAGCGGGGATCGCCGTTGGTGACCACCAGCAGGCAACCAAACATCGCCAAGGCAATACCGGCTGCTTTGGCGGGCGACATGGGCGCGCCGAAGAGCAGCCAATCGCCGGCCGCGACCACCGCTGGCGTCAGGGCAACCACCAGCGCGCCGCGGCCGGCTTCGATCATCGTCAGTCCATAGAGGAAACACAGGTTGTAGAGAAAGATGCCGCTGGCGCCCAGGGCGGTAAGCGTCAGCCACTCCTTTGCGGACCAGCGCGGCCAGCCTTCATGGATCGTCACCAGCGTGCCGAGAACCAGGGCGGCGAGCAGGAATCGCCAACTGGCGACCGCCAGTGGCGATGCTTCGCTGACCGCGATACGGCCGGCAATCCACGTCGCCCCCCAGACCAGAGCCGTGGCGACGAGCTTGAAGTAGGTTGCCGGTGATGCCACCAGCCGGTCGGATCCCGTTCTCAAAAGGCCGCCGCGAGCATGGTATTGGCGGGAGGGCCAGCGCTGAAACAGTGGACAAGCAGCGAATCATGCATCTCAAGCTCCTTCGGGAAACGACGCTCAGATCTGCAGCGCTTCGAGGGCAGCGACATAGTTCGGCAGCAGGTCGACGTCGCGGTGGACCGTGAAGCCGAGGTCACGCATCAGGCCATCCCGCAAGCCGTAGATCCAGCCGTGCACGGTGACCGGCTGGCCGCGCTGCCAGGCGTCCTGAACAACAAAGGTCTGGCAGACATTGGCCACCTGTTCGAGGACATTCAGTTCACAGAGGCGATCATGCTGCCGTTCGGCCGGTAAGGCTTCGACCAGTGCCAGATGCTTGTCATGCACGTCGCGCACGTGTCGCAACCAGATGTCGACCAGTCCTGCCCGGTCGCGGTTGAGCGCCGCTCTGACACCGCCGCAACCGTAATGGCCGACCACCATGACGTGTTTGACCTTGAGAACGTCGACGGCGAACTGGATCACCGACAAGCAGTTGAGATCGGTGTGAACAACGACATTTGCGACGTTGCGGTGGACGAACAGCTCGCCCGGCAGCAGACCGACGATCTCGTTCGCCGGCACGCGCGAATCGGAGCAGCCGATCCACAGGTATTGCGGTGTTTGCAGGCGCGACAGCTTGAGGAAGTACTCCGAATCCATCTCCTGCATGCGACTCGACCAGGCGCGGTTGAAGTCGAACAGGTGGAAAAGGTTCTCGTTGGCGACTTCCTCCTCCGACCAGTTTTCAAGATCAAGGGTAAGAAACATCGTGCCTTCGAGTGGCGTCTGATAGTAGGCCGGCGTTTCCTTGAAGCCCATCTCGCGATACAGCTTGACGGCCACGCGCATCGCCGGCAGCGTGTCGAGCAGCAGCTTGCGGTAGCCGATTTCCTTGGCGGCTCGGATTGCCGCCAGCGTCAGATCACGGCCAACCCCGAAGCCGCGCTGGTTGGGTTCGACATACAGCCGCTTCATCTCGCACAGTCCGGCTGAGAAGGGCCGGATGCCGACGCAGCCAGCCGGCCGTCCGTCGCGCTCGGCGTAGAAGAGGCGGCCATCAGGCTTTGCATAGGCGCCCGGCAGCGAGGCCATTTCCTCTTCGAAGTTCTGAAAACACAGGTCAACGCCAAGCCATGCCGCATAGTTGCGGAAGAACTGGCGGACATCCTCGAGGGCGGTGGTATCTTCGGGGGTGAGAGCGCGCAAGGTGTTGAGCATGAATTTTCAGATCAGAAAGGGTGGCAGATCGCAGCTGCGGTAGGGTTGTGGGTGGCGGCAGGCAGGTTGCCCGCGCCTTGCGTTGCAGTCGCGGTTGTCCTACAGCGTCTCGCTGAACAGTTCGCGACCGATCAGCATGCGGCGGATTTCGGAGGTGCCGGCGCCGATCTCGTAGAGTTTCGCGTCGCGCCAAAGGCGACCGGCGGGATACTCGTTGATGTAGCCGTTGCCGCCGAGCGTCTGGATCGCCTCGCCGGCCATCCAGGTCGCCTTTTCGGCGGCGTAAAGGATCGCTCCGGCGGCGTCCTTGCGCGTTGTTTCGCCGCGATCGCAGGCCTGGCCAACGGCATAGACGTAGGCCCGGCAGACGTTGAACGTGGTGTACATATCGGCGAGCTTGCCCTGCATCAGCTGGAATTCTCCGATCGACTGACCAAACTGCTGGCGGTCATGCAGGTAGGGCAGCACCAGGTCCATGGCGGCGGCCATGATACCCAGCGGACCGCCGGCGAGCACCGCGCGTTCGTAATCGAGGCCGCTCATCAACACTCGGACGCCGCCGTTGAGTTGGCCGAGGACGTTTTCCTCGGGCACTTCACAGTCGTCGAAGAACAGCGGGTAGGTGTTCGAGCCACGCATGCCGAGTTTGTCGAGCTTGGATCCGCAGGAAAAACCTGTCATTCCCTTTTCGACGATGAAAGCGGTGATTCCGCGCGGGCCGGCTGCGAGGTCGGTCCTGGCATAGACAACCAGCGTGTCCGCGTCGCCGCCGTTTGTGATCCACATCTTGCCGCCGTTGAGGACGAAGCGGTCGCCTTTGTGCTCGGCATGCAGCTTCATGCTCACCACGTCCGAACCGGCGTTGGCTTCCGACATCGCGAGTGCCCCGACATGTTCACCCGAGATCAGCTTCGGCAGATACCGGTTCTTCTGCGCGGAACTTCCGTTGCGACGAATTTGGTTGACGCACAGGTTGGAGTGCGCGCCGTAGGAGAGGGCGACGCTCGCCGAAGCGCGGGAGATTTCCTCCATGGCAACGATATGCGCCAGATAGCCCAGCCCGATCCCGCCGTATTCCTCCTCGGCAGTGATACCCAGCAGACCCATGCGACCCAGCTTGATCCACAGGTCGGCCGGAAAAAGATTGTCGCGATCGATGGCTTCGGCACGGGGCGCTATCTCGTCAGCCGCAAAGGCCTGAACACTGGCACGCAACATGTCGATGGTTTCGCCATGGGCGAAATTGAGGCTCGGGTATTCCATGTCTCTCGTTCCTTGATCAGGGTTTGGCGACGTGTTCCTTTTTGCCGTGCGCGGTGATGATCGTCTGTTGCATGAGCGCGCACTGGGTCTTCCGACCGTGACTGACGGCAAAGACCTCGGCCCGAGTGACGATCAGGGTGCGTCCGTAGCGGACCACCGATCCCTCGGCGATCAGAAACCGCCCTTCGGCCGGTGCCAGCAGGTTGAGTTTGTACTCGACGGTCAACACGCCAGCTTCGGCTGCGGTCAGGGTGCTGGCTGCGTAGCCGGCTGCCGAATCGGCAATCATGCCGACCACGCCGCCATGAATGTAGCCGTGTTGCTGGGTGATTTCCGGCTTGTGCGGCAGGTGAATCTCTGTGTAGCCAGGCTCGACTACCGCCATGCTGGCACCAATCAGGGTCATTGCCTGCTGTTGCGCGAAGCTGGCGCGGATGCGTTCAGCGAAGTGAGGGTCCTGGGCTTTGTACATGGACGTCATTCTAACTATTGAAGGCAGTGGCCGGCTGTTCCACCACAGGACTGTTCCGGATTGGATCACGTGTAGAATGGTACGCGCTCGAGGCCGCTGCCGGCCCGCCTGCTGGCTCGCCAGTTTATAGATTCCGGAGCTTTTTACAATCCGCCGCCAGATGTTGCCTGATTACCCGTTTGCCACCCCACCCGCTGCCGGTGAAACCTTCGAGGTCGCTCCAGGCGTACACTGGTTGCGGATGCCGCTACCGTTCGCGCTCGACCATATCAATCTCTGGCTGCTCGAAGAGGATGCAGGGTGGACGATCGTCGACACTGGTTTCGCGCTCGAAGCCGTTCAGGCGTGTTGGCTGACAATTCTCGGTCGCCTGGCAGCGACCACCCGCGGTGGGCGGATCAGGCGCATCATCGTCACCCATTTTCACCCGGATCACGTCGGCCTTGCCGCCTGGTTGCAGGAGCGGACCGGCGCGCCGGTTCTGATGACGCTCGGCGAGTACCTGACTGCGCATGCGGTCTGGCATGAAGTTGGCGGCCACGGCAATCAGCCGATGCTGCGCCAGTTCCGCGCACATGGCCTCGATGCCGAGCGTTGCGCCGCGCTTGAACGCCGCAGCGGCGCCTACAACCGCGGCGTGCCGAGCCTGCCAAGCCAGTACCAGCGCCTTTTTGCCGGCGACGAACTCGCAATTGGCGAGCATTGCTGGCAGGTACGCGTCGGCTTCGGCCACTCGCCGGAACATGCAGCGCTCTACAGTGCCGATCTTGGCGTGCTGATTTCGGGTGACATGCTGCTGCCGAAGATCTCGACCAACGTCAGCGTCTTTGCCGTCACACCGCTGGCCGATTCACTGGCTGACTACTTGCAGTCGATCGACCGCTATCGCGAACTGCCTGCCGCAACGCTCGTGCTGCCCTCGCATGGACTGCCGTTCTACGGCATCGAGAAGCGGGTAGATGCCCTGCACGCACACCACGAAGAGCGCTTGCTGGTCCTTGAGGAGCACTGCGGCAGCCCGCGCAGCGCTGCCGAACTTCTGATGACCCTGTTTCCGAGGGATCTCGACACACACCAGACGATGTTCGCCATGGGTGAAGCGATCGCTCATCTGAATCGACTCGAACATGCCGGACGCCTTATGCGCATCGAAGACAGCAGCGGGCGGGTCCGTTTTGTCAGGAAGCAGGACGACAGAGGCGTTCTCAGCCAGTCAGGCGGTCGCTGAGCCGGCTGCCAGCTTCTATCCTTTGCCGCCGGCGCTAGATCACGGATGCCGATTGCTTGGCGTAGAATGGTCGCATCATGAGTTCGAGCCTACTTCCGGATTACGCAGGCGGCAGCATCGTCAATCTGATGCAGAGCATCGCCACTGCCTGTGGCGGCAAATATCGTCAATACCCTCAGCTCGCCACGGCAACTGCAGCGTCACTGGCCAGAGCCCGGCATATCGTTCTCCTGCTGATCGATGGCTTGGGTCTGCGCACGTTGGCCAGACACGCTGCCGTCAGCCCGCACCTGCAAAGTCACCTGCTTGGCAGCATGACTTCAGTGTTTCCATCGACCACCGCCAGTGCGGTCACCACTGTGATGACCGGTCTTGCACCGGCGCAACATGGGCTCACCGGCTGGCATATGTACATGGCCGAGATCGACGAGACGCTGGCCGTCCTGCCCTTGACTCCCCGCCTGGGGCTACCCAGTCTGCTTCCGGACGAACTGCCGCTGCGTCTGTTTGACCATCCGTCCCTGTTTCAAACACTGGATCGAGAATCCTGGGTGGTGGCGCCGCAAAGCATTGCCGGCAGCGCCTTCAATTCCTGGCACTCGCGCGGCGCGCAGACAACCGCCTACAGCTCGCTGCCTGAAATGTTTTCCTGTCTCACCGGTCTGCTGCAAGAGACCGCCAGGTCGCGCTACGTCTATGCCTACTATCCGGATCTCGACAGTTATTCACACCATTATGGAACAGACAGCCGCCAAGCCCAGCAGACGCTCGCCGCCTTCGACGCCTTGTTCGGCGACTTGCTGCGCCAGCTGCGAGGCAGCAACACCTGGGTGCTGGTCACCGCTGATCATGGCTTCGTTGATTCTCCGCCGCGTCGGGTTATCAGTCTTGACGACCATCCGCAACTCGCCGCCTTGCTTCTCCGTCCCCTTTGCGGCGAGCGCCGGGTTGCCTATTGCTACGTCGCGCAGGAGAATCGGCCAGCTTTCGAAGCCTATGTGCGCCGTCATCTCGCCCGCGCAGCTCACCTGTACGACAGCGACAGGCTGATCGCCGCTGGCTGGTTTGGCCCACGGCCCTACCATCCACGCCTGGCATCCAGAGTCGGCGACTACACTCTGGTGATGAAGGATAACTGGACAATCAAGGACTGGCTGCCTGGAGAGCGGCGTTTTTCGATGCTAGGCGTACATGGCGGGATCAGCGCCAGCGAAATGCGCGTCCCGCTGGTCGGACTGCTCATCTGACAAGCTGCAGGATCGGCTGGCACCGCACTCAGGATTCATTTCATCAGGAGTCTTCCAATGGCTACCGACAAGACCGCAAGAACCGATCGTTTGATCGCCGACGCCGTTCGCAGTCGCCTTGGCCGCGAAGCGGGCTATCGCGAACAGGCACTGAAAATCTACCCGTGGATCTGTGGTCGCTGCTCGCGTGAGTTCACCCAGCAGAACCTGCGCGAACTCACCGTCCATCACCGGAACCACAATCACGATGACAATCCCAGCGATGGCAGCAACTGGGAACTCTTGTGCCTTTACTGCCACGATAACGAACACGCCAGGCAACTTGACGCAGAAGCCGCACGCCTGGCCGGAATCAACTCCCTTGGCTCGCAGGCCAGGGCTCCGGCAACAGCCCAGCCCTTTGCGAATCTCAAGGACCTGTTGAAACGCAACTGAAAGGGCATCGGGAACCAACACCCAATGAGCAATGACTTCAGCTTCCGTATTCTGCAAGATATCGCCCGTGACCTGTCCGGCGATGTCGTTTCTTTTCCGACTTTCCTCGACATCACCTTCCAGGTGCGAACGGCGCTCAAGAACCCCAGTCTGACGATCGAACAATTGGGGCGGCTGGTCAGCGCCGAGCCATTGATGAGCAGCAAGATCATCCGACTGGCCAACTCGGTGGCGATGAACTCCTCGGGACGAACGATCGTCGACGTCAGTAGCGCGATTGCTCGGGTGGGAATGGATGCAGTGCGTACCGTTTCCTTTGCCGTCGCCATGGAGCAACTCCTCAACTCCAAGAAAATGGCGCCCTTCGAAGCCTTGTCGCGGCGATTATGGGAACATACGGTGCACGTCGCTGCCCTCTCGCGTGTCCTGGCTCGACGGGTGAGTCGGGTCAACCCGGACGAAGCGATGTTCGTCGGGCTGGTGCATGATATCGGTGTTTTTTACCTGCTCTCGCGGGCGACGAATTTTCCTGAACTGGTCGCCGATCCGCTGGCGCTGCAGCAGTTGCTGGTGCAGTGGCATGACAGTATCGGACACGCGCTGCTGGCGGCCATGGGGTTGCCCGAAGAAGTGCTGCTGGTCGTGCAGGAGCACGAACAGGAGCGGACGATCGAGACGCTGAAAACGCTGTCTGACGTCCTGTTCGTTGCCAACCGGTTGGCCAACGTTGAGCATGGGTGGAAAGACCCCGCGCTGGGCGAGCTGACTGACCCTAGCCTGCTCGGGCAGTTGTTTGATGCCGAGGCGCTCAGCACCCTGCTTGCAGAGTCGGCAGAGGACGTTGCCTCGCTAAAAAGCGCACTCGCCACTTGATCTGGCGTCAATTCTTCTTCCGCCGGTACTTCAACGACCCTTCGCCACATCCTTGAGCCGGAGGCGGAGCCCGTTGGCCGTTTGTTTCCAGAGCGGCGCTGGCTGGTGAGTGAAGGTCTGGTTCCGGGAATTCCCTTGTCGGATAGCTGCTACAGACGCCTGATCTTGTCGAGCAGCGCCGTTGTCGAGGTCTGGTGAATAAACGGCAGGGACAGCACGCGGCCACCCCAAGCGCTGACCTCCCGGTTGCCGACGATTTGGTCGACCGGCCAGTCGCCACCCTTGACGAGAACGTCGGGCCGACAATCCAGGATGCGCTGCAGCGGCGTATCTTCCTCGAACCAAGTCACCAGCGTGACCGATTCCAGTGCGGCGATGACCGCCAGACGATCAAGCAAATCATTCACCGGACGATCGATGCCCTTTCCCAGGCGCTTGACCGACGCATCGGAGTTGAGCGCAACGATCAGCGCGGCGCCGAGGGCGCGGGCTTCGGCAAGGAGGGTGACATGACCGCGGTGCAGGATGTCGAAGCAGCCGTTGGTAAACACCAGGGGCGAAGGCAACCCGCGGACCCGCTCAGCGAGTTCAGCGGGCGCAATGATCTTGCCTTCGAAAGCCGGGCGCGGGATTTGCGATTGGCGTGTTGCGTCAGGCATCGGTCACTCCAGGCAAGGCCATTATCGTACAGGCTTTCGCAATGGGCGCGAAGCCCACCCCCCACTCCTCGGGCGACGCGCCAGGATTCTCGCAAGGCCTGCGGGCACCTCGTGAAACCCCGGCCACCCACGAAGGTCCGGTTTTTCG
>JAFLDL010000043.1 GCA_017302435.1 Candidatus Accumulibacter necessarius | reverse complement strand
GCGCCCACAGTAGGGAAAACGAGGAGAAAACCGTCCAAAAGGCCGCAAAGTCGAGAAAATCCGGCCTTTTCATTCCGCATTGTGAAATTTGGCGGTTTTCTAAACCTCAAGTCCGACAGGCTGCTAGCCAGGAAACGCAGGATTTCGTCGAAAGCGTTCGTTATCCTGAGTTTGACCGCTGGTGATGGCTCGCCTGGCGCCGAGGGCCTTGCCCACGCCCGGGTTGAGCTGGCTGCCGGCAGCGAAGGAGGTTCAATGCAGCTCGGTCGCAAGCATCGGGATTACTGGCGGCGCAACCTCAAGCTGACGGCGTCTTTGCTGGCGGTGTGGTTTGTCGTCACCTTCGTCGTCAGCTACTTTGCGCGCGATCTGGCAGATGTCACCGTGCTCGGCTTTCCTCTCGGCTTCTACATGGGCGCCCAGGGCGCGCCGGTGATCTACCTGTTGATCATCTGGTGGTACGCCCGCTATATGAACAATCTCGACCGCGAGTACGGGGTGAGCGACGGTGAAAGCGAGGAGTGAGGCAAACGGGCTCCCGGCCGGCGCTGATCTGTCCCAAGCTCGATGGCTGAGTCCTCGGTGAGAGCAGGCGAGCGACCAATCGGTGCTATTCCAGAATCAAGGCACTGCCGAGCCCAAACATCGTCATGCTGATCAGCAAATCGAGAGCCCGCCAAGCGATTGGCTTTGCGAACAGAGGGGCCAGAAAACGCGCCCCGTAACCGAGTGCAAGGAACCAAGCAAAGCTCGCGCCAACAGCTCCAGCGCCAAAAATCCATCGTCCCTCTTCTCGTTGGCTGGCCAGCGAACCGAGAAGGATGACAGTATCCAGATAAACGTGCGGATTGAGGAAGGTAAGGGCGAGACAGGTCGCGAGGGCAGCACCGAGCGGTAACCCGGTCCCGGCGTCGACGATGAGCTGTTCCGCTTTGAGGGCACGCCGTGCCGACGCCAGTCCATAGACGAACAAACACGCCGCGCCGCCGTAGCGGGCAAGGTTGAGAAACACTGGCTGGGCTTGAATCAATGCCCCCAGCCCAGCAATACCGGCTGCAATCAGCATGGCGTCGGCGCTTGCGCAGAGAAGTACAAGTGGCAGGATGTGTTCGCGCCGGATGCCTTGGCGAAGCACGTAGGAATTTTGCGCACCAATGGCGACGATGAGGACTGTACCGGACAGGAATCCGGCAATCAGGTCAGCGGGCATGACTTGTCAGTGAAGTTGGCAATGTAGTCAGGTTATGGTGCGCCGCGAGATCAGTACAGTTAAAATTCCTGATGATTCATTAGACTGGCTAATTTATGAAGGTTGACAACGCTCAATTGGCCGCGTTTGCCGAAGCCATCCGCGAGGGCAGTTTCGAATTGGCCGCGCGGAAGTTGAACGTGACTCCGTCGGCGATTAGTCAGCGGATCAAGTTGCTGGAGGACCGCATGGGGCAGATTCTGATCCAGCGCTCCGCGCCCTGTCAGGCGACCGTCGCCGGACGCCCTCTGCTGCGCTACGCTGAAGAACTTGCCCTCCTGGAGTCGGAGGTTCTCTCGGCACTGGGCGTCTGCGACGCCAGCGCTACAGCGGTCGTACGGATCCCGATGGTGATCAACGCCGATTCCCTGGATAGCTGGTTCGTTGAGGTGTTCGATGGGCTTGCCAGCAGCGCGGCCATTACCCTTGACCTCAGGGTCGAGGATCAGGATCACTCGGTGACGTTGCTGCGTGAAGGCAGCGTCATGGCTGGCGTCAGTGCCAGTGCCCACCCGATCCAGGGCTGCCGGATCGAGCCGCTCGGCGTGATGCGCTATCTGGCCCTGGCCTCGCCGTCCTATTTCCAGCGGCACTTTGCCGCTGGAGTCAATGCCGAATCGCTGCACGCTGCCCCGATGCTGATGTTCAACAAGAAGGATGGCTTGCAGCAGGCCTTTCTCACCCGGCTCACGGATGCCGTCATGAAACCACCGACGCACTACGTACCCACCACACGATCTTTTGGTGAAGCGGTGTTGCGCGGCATGACCTGGGGAATGATTCCGGAACAGCTGGCAGAGGCGCATCTGAAAGCGGGGCAAGTCATCGAGCTGGCTCCGCAGCATTGGGTGGACGTGCCACTGTTCTGGCATCGCTGGCGGATTGGTTCGTCGGCCCTGGCGTCCCTTACGGAACTGGTGCATAAGGCAGCACGAAAGGCGCTGCGCCAACAACAAACCATGGACAGATAGCAGGCACGGTCACGAAAGAACGGTCCGGAGCGGCTGAAGACTGAGGGTGAGCAATGATCGAAGCGCTTTCGCGTCAGTGGTGTGAGCCAGGCGCTTCGTCCATTGGCGAATGGATTCGAATGGATCATCATCTGCACTTTCTTTCCGGGACCAGAATGCGCTGTTTGCCATGAGACGAAATGACGCACCCGGATAGCGGTGATGCGGCATAGAATGACGGCCTTTGGGCAGATCTTCAATCCCCCCGAGACAGACTTGAGCGAAACGTCGAGCCTGGTCCGCACCGCCTCCGCGTACTATGAATTGCCAAGGATTGTCCGGCAGCCATTCTGGCAGACGGGTCTCTTCCTCCTGGCCGTTGCCGGCCTGCACCTGCTGGGGCTGTTGCTGGCGTTTGGGGTGGCCAGGGCACCCCAGTCTCCTGAATTTCTGCCGGTACTGACCGTGCGGGTGCTCGAGCCCGTCGCCGTAGCGCCCAGGATCGAGGAAGCGAGAAGACCCGATCCGCCGACAAGGGTCGTACGAGCGAGGCCGGCGCCGACAGCACCACCGCAGCGGAAAGCGTCTGCGCCGCCACCGGTGTTGACGGCGATTGCCACCGCGCCAGCGACGGCTTCGTTTGCCGTCGCGCCGCAAGCAGCGGCAAGGTCGGAGGAGTCGCTCCCGGTGGCACCGCCGCCGGTGGTGGGGGCGCGCTTTGACGCCGATTACCTGCACAATCCCAAGCCGGTTTATCCGGCGGCGTCGCGGCGTCTGGGTGAGCAGGGACGGGTTGTGTTGCGGGTCAGGGTGAGTGCGCACGGTCTGCCGCTGGCGGTGGAGATCAAACAATCGAGCGGCTTCCCGCGTCTGGATGAAGCCGCCCGGGCAGCCGTCGAGCGTTGGCGATTCATCCCCGCCAGACAGGGATCTGAGACGGTCGATTCCTCGGTGCTGGTGCCGTTGCAGTTTGCTCTCGAAACTTGAACAGGAAAGCGGCATGCGAATGGAGACAGGTTTGGCCCATTTCTGGGCGCAGGGTGATTGGCTGACGCACGCGGTGGCGATCCTCCTCGCCCTGCTGTCGGTGGCGAGCTGGTACGTGATTGCGGCGAAGGCTTACGGTGTCTGGCAGGCGAGGCGTTGCCATGCGCGCGCTCTGGCTTCGTTCTGGGGCGCGCCAAGCTTGCCGGCGGCGATCGAAGCGATCGGGTGCGAGGACCGGAGCGGCATTCTTGCCAGTCTGGCCATTGCGGGCGCCAATGCCGCCGAATTGCATCGCCTGCATGCCGATCGAGGGATCGGCGCCGGTGTCAGTGTCAGCGAGTTTGTCACGCGCGCGCTGCGCAGCCAGATCGTGGAGGCCCAGGCGAGTATCGAATCCGGGCTCACCTTTCTTGCCTCGGTGGGTTCGACGGCACCCTTCATCGGCCTGTTCGGGACCGTCTGGGGAATCTACCACGCCCTTGTTGGTCTTTCCGGCGCGACGCAGGTGGTCCTCGACAAGGTGGCCGGGCCCGTTGGCGAGGCGCTGATCATGACTGCGGCCGGTCTGTTTGTCGCCATTCCGGCGGTCCTGGCCTACAACGCCTGCGCCCGCGGTAACCGGCTGACGCTTGCACGGCTCGACGGGTTTGCTCACGACCTGCACGCCTACCTGACGACTGGTCTGCGCGGTCGGCCGGGTGACAAGCTGGTTGACCATGGCGCCGTGCGCGTCAGCCGCAGCGGCTGAAGAGGGGGGGAGATGGCTTTTGGTTCATTCGACAACGGCGGCGCCAGTCAGCCAATGGCCGAAATCAACACGACGCCGCTGGTCGACGTCATGCTGGTGTTGCTGGTGATCTTCATCATCACCGCGCCGCTGTTTCATCAGGCGGTTCCCGTCGATCTGCCGCGAGTCGAAGCGAGCAGCCTCGATGACCGACCACAGGTCATTGCCGTGGCGATTGACACCTCCGGGAAGGTTTTTCTCGATGGCCAGGCGGTCGAGCGCAGCGAGCTTGCGGCGCGTCTGGCTGAACTTGGCGCGCGCGGCGGGCAGCCGGAACTGCACCTGCGTGCCGACCGCGGGACACGCTACGAGCGAGTGACCGAGGTGCTTGCTGATGCGCAGCGAGCCGGGCTGGTGAGAATTGCCTTCGTTACCGAACCGCCGCGCTAGCGGCGAATGCCTGGGTCCGGGCCAGGATCGTGCGGATCGTCGGCTGCCTGGTCGCACCTTGCAAGCAGCCGCTTAGCAGCTAATGCCGATCGTCCTTGCGTCTTCGGGCGGGGCAGGAGCGGTCGGAAAGCCCGCCCCGCTCGGGTCGTAGTCTTCTATTTCCGGCCCTTCTTGGTCGACCCCTGGGCTTCAGAAGCGCCTTGCACACCCAGATTGCCGCCGGTACCCAGCCCGCCCCGAACCTCTTGCGCCTTGTAGTTGCGAACCGCTCGCACCATGTTGTTGTATGAGTCGGTAAACGCCGCGACGATTACCTTGCCCTCTGCGGTGTTGGCATAGCCGCCCCCCACCCCGCCGGCGCCGCCGCCGAAAAGGGCGCCCATTGCTCCAAAGTCCATGTTCTTGGCGCTGCCTTCGGCGGCAGCCAGCTGCACGCCGGAACGGTTGTCAACCAGGGTTAACAGGGTGCTGGCTTCCTTGACGTTCATGCTGCCAGCAATCGCACCAAGGACGCCGGCGCTGCGGCTGAAGCCGCCGAGGCCCCCAGCCATGCCTCCTGCATTGTTGTTGCTGAAGGTGATTGAAGGACTCATCGAGTAATCCGCGGATACCATCTGGCCCTTGCCGAACTTTGACCCTTTGCGTAGTTCGCCGCTATCTGCCAGGGCACGTTCCTGCATCATGTTGTTCATGGCGCGGCCACGGTCGACGACGACAAAGCAGTTGGACTGCTGGATCAACAACTTGAGGACTGGGGTGGTGGAACCCAGCTTCATCTGACCGGTGAGGACTCCGTACCACGGCGCATGGGTGTCCTCAACCACGGCGACTGTACCGAGAGAGCTGCTGCACTTCTCGAGTTGGCTGCTCGCGTTGTCGGTGGTTGAACCGGCCGCCGAACCGGTGGCCGTCGTCTTCGCATCCGGCGACCCCATCTGCATATTTGAACAGCCCGCAAACAGGGCTGTTGCAGCCGTGGCAAAAGCAATCCGCAAGCTACGATCAGAATTCAGCAACGACATCGAAGTCTCCTCTCAATTAGTTGATGTCCGGCGCCAAGGGTCGCTGAACATCGCCAACTTCCCACAAGAGGGTGACATTATGCCAAAAAAAAGAGGGTTGACCGCAAGCCGGCTTGCCCTCGTCGGGGGGCTGTGGTCAGGAGCGATGGCTGTTCTTCTGCGTGCCAGCGGCGAGAGTGACGCGGCATGCGATCCCCGAGCGACAGGCCCGACTTTCCTCGACGCCGACTGCACATGCGGGGGGCCGTGCCGGGTGTTAGAGTTCGCTCACCGGGACGGTCCGTCCCTCTGGATAAAGCAATGACGCGATGAATGCGGACGACTTGCAACTGCTGCTAACCTGCACTATGCCCTATGGCAAGTACAAAGGCCGTCTGATCGCCGATCTGCCCGGCAATTACCTGAACTGGTTTGCCCGCCAGGGTTTTCCCGCCGGCAAGCTGGGTCAGCTTCTGGCTTTGATGCACGAACTCGACCACAGTGGCCTGTCTTCCCTCCTGCAGCCGCTGCGCCGGCAGTGATCTCCCTGATGCCGACGGTCCTTCCGGCCGCCCGATCCCGGGTCGCGCCCGAGTCCCATTTTCCCGCCGCAGCCAGACGACGGCCTGTCGCTTCGCCGAGGTCGGCACGTCCCGGTTGCCACGCTGGCGCAGAGAAGGTGCGGTCTGACGGTCTTGCCGGCCAACGAGCCCGTCAGGCAGATCGCCGAGGGCTGGCGGCGGCCAACTTCCGCCGCCAGCAGGCCGGTTTCTGCAAGGCTGAAATATCCAGGCGCTGGCTGCCAAAAATCTCTTGCGCCTGCGCCCAGCGATGACGGTCGTGCCGAGAAACCCCCGCAATTTGCTCAAACCACTGCTGAATGCGATTCATGGTGAGTGACTCCTCCGTAAGGGTCGATTGATCGGAATTCAAGGCAATGCAAACAAGCTTATCACAAAGCTGTACAAAACAACAGTACTTGTGGCGTGTAGAATGCGGCCGATGAATCGAATATCGAGTACCGGCGTTCCCCGGCTTCGGCATCGGGCAGTAGACGCAATCATATGGCGCGAAGGCGTGGCCCCGGCATCAACGCCTGCCAGATCGGCCTGACGATGACCAGCCGCGCCCAGGGCAAGCAATTGCTCCCCTTGACCAGCGACGAGCGGTTTGCACGATGAACCGCCCGCGGATTACCGGTGTCATTTTGGCGGGTGGCCTTGGTCGCCGCATGGGCAGTCTCGACAAGGGTTTGCTGGCGCTGCGCGGTCGGCCCATGGTCGCCTGGGTGATCGAGCGCTTCGGCCCACAGGTCGATGAACTGCTGATCAATGCCAACCAGCACGGCGAGCGTTACGCCGCTTTCGGTCAGCGCGTCGTCCCCGACCAGATCCCGGATTTCGCCGGCCCGCTGGCGGGGCTGCACACCGCGCTGCAGGCGGCCACGCATCCGCTGGTCGCCACCGTCCCCTGTGACTCTCCTTTCCTGCCGGCCGACCTGGTTGTCCGCCTGCTGCAGGCCCTGACCGTGAACGGCGCCGATCTTGCAGTCGCCCGCACCTTTGATCGGCCGCAGCCAGTTTTCTCTCTGTGCCGGCGTCAGGTATTGCCTTCCCTGACCGAGTTTCTCGCCGGTGGGGGGCGCAAGGCCGATCGCTGGCAGGCCGCGCAGAAGATGGTTGCAGTCGCTTTTGATGACCAGGCCGAGGCCTTCGAGAACATCAATACGCGCGACGACCTCGGGCGCTGGGAGGCAGGCGGATCCCCGGACGTCTCGCCATAGCCTGCTCCTCTCGGGTCACCAGGCATCGGAGTGCGCGCCAGCCTTCCCCCGGGACCGAGTTGAAGCCCCGCAACGGGAACGTCAAGGAAGCCCAACTCAGCTGTTCACACGGCCCTTGGCAAAGGCGTGTATCCTGTTCGCGTAACCACCAACGAGGAGAATCATCATGACCCTGTGCCCAATCGCCATTGTCGCCGGTTGCAGGAAATGCCCGGCGTTCTCGATCTGCCCCCTGAAGACCATCATCGGCGATGCCCCGAAGCAGGATGAAGCGCCGACTACCCAGGAAACGCAGCAGAAGAAGTAGCGGCGAGTCCAATCTCTCGGCCGGTCAGGCTTGCATGCAGTCACACACGCAGCCAACGCGGTGACCGGTGGCTCAGGGTGCTGTCGATTCTCCGTCGAGCGGGCGAAAGACTCCCTGGACAACCTCCTTGCCCTTCTCAAGCTGTACCACCTGGCCGCTGATCTCGACCGGGATGAGCTTGCCGTTGTCAGCGAGCACTTCGCTGCGCACTGACTCGGCGCCTGCCGTCCGGGCCAGCAGCTTGAAGAGGTCGCGCGTGTCCAGGTCCTTGCTGCCGGAGCAAAGCTCGCTCTGCAGAACGCCAAGAAGCTGCTGCAATCGCCGTCCGAACAGTTTTTCCGCCTGCGGGTTGGCATCGAGAATATGCCCCGTTTTGGCGTCTGAGATCAGGATGGCGTCACGCGCACTGTTGAACAAGGCCCGTCGCAGGCTGTTGGCATCGCGCAGTTCTGCTTCCTTTGACAGCAGTTGGTGCTGCAGCAGGGCGACGCTGACCAGACTGGCGACGGCATGGGCGAATAGTCGTTGCACCGAGGTCCAGGCTGAGTGCGGACCGACCCGCTCGATGCAGAGCACGCCCTGCAGTTCGCCATCGGCATGAATCGGCGAGTTGATCAAGGCGCTGATGCCGTTCATCAGCAGGTGGTCGCTGGCAAACTCCTGGGTAGACGGATGCGTCATTGCGTCATCGGCGACAATCGGCTCGCCCTGCTGCAGCGCCCGAAAGTACTCGGGGTAGGCCGCGGCCGGCAGTGTCAGACCGCTGCTGTGCCGGTCGCGGGAAAGCTCGTAGAGGTCGATGCATTCCAGGTGCTCACGTTGCGCTGTCAAACCCCACAGACTGACGCGCTCGATGTTGAGCATCTGGCCGGTGGTCGCGGTGAGATGGCGCAAGGTCTCGTCCAGGCGGTCGCCGGCAAATCCGCGTCTTGAGAGTTGCGCAAACGCGCCCTGCAGGTCAAGGGAACTCGAGAGTGGACGAAAGGGTGGCAACATAGGGGTCCAGTTGCGCCCGCCTGAGGTGGGCCGGGATGCCAAAAAGTGTCACTATGGTAGGTGCGAGCTAGCCTGTCGGGCTGTGCGGTAAGTCACGAAGCAGAGGAATCAGCCGGCCGGGGGTAGCCGAAAAACGCCTGCGGGTACTGCCGGGATGGCTTGCTATAATCGCCGCTTTGCCAAGAATCCAGCCATGCTCAAGCTCCGATCCCTCTTTCTCGTTCTCCTTTGCTTTCCGGTTCTCGTTATTGCGCAGCAATTGCCCACGCCTCCGGCGCTGGCCGCCAAGTCCTGGCTGCTGGTCGAGATGGCATCCGGGCAGCAACTGGCCGCCCAGGCGCCTGACCAGCGCCTCGAGCCGGCTTCATTGACCAAGCTGATGACGGCTTACCTGAGCTTTGCGGCCATCAAGCAGGGCACGATCAAGCTTGACCAGGCCGTGCCCGTCTCCCAGAAGGCCTGGAAGACCGGGGGGTCGCGAATGTTCATCCAGATCGGCACCCAGGTGAAGGTCGAGGACCTGTTGAAGGGCATGATCGTCCAGTCAGGCAACGACGCCTGTGTCGCCCTGGCCGAAGCCATTGCCGGCGACGAGGAGAACTTCGCGCAGATGATGAATCGCGAGGCGCAGCGACTGGGCATGAAGGGGTCGAGTTTCCGCAACTCCAGCGGCCTGCCTGACCCACAGCACTACACCACGGCGCAAGACCTGGCGATCCTGGCCGGTGCCCTGATCCGCGACTTCCCCGAGGAGTATGCCAAGTACTACTCGATGAAGGAGTTCCGCTACAACAACATCACGCAGCCGAATCGCAACCGCCTGCTGTATATCGATCCGACCGTCGATGGCCTGAAGACGGGTCATACCGAGGCAGCAGGCTATTGTCTGGTCTCGTCGGCGAAGCGCGGGTCACGCCGCCTGCTGTCGGTGGTCCTGGGCGCGGCATCGGACAGCACGCGCGCGCAGGAGTCGCTCAAGCTGCTGAATTTCGGCTTCCAGTTCTACGACGCCGTGCAGTTGTACGCGAAGAACGAGGCGGTCTCCAGCCTGAAGGTCTGGAAAGGCAAGGAGGCCACGGTCAAGCTCGGCTTTGCCAATGACCTCGTGATCGCGGTCCCCAAGGGCTTCGGACCAAAGATCAGGACCGAACTCGTCTCGCAAGAGCCGCTGATTGCGCCGATCGCGCAGGGGCAGGTGCTCGCGACCTTGAAGGTGAGCGTCGATGATAAGCCGTACGGCGATTACCCGGTGCTGGCGCTTGAAGCGGTGCCGGTCGCCGGCATCGTTGGCCGGATCGTCGATACCGTTCGTCTGTGGTTCAAGTAGCGTTCCGGGGATGGGCTGGCACCTCGCCTGTTTCGCCTTGAGCCGCCGCGGTCGTGACGAATCGGCGAGGGGCCCCGATGTCTGATGAGCGTGAAAGCCTGCTCGAATTCCCATGTTCCTTCCCGCTCAAGATCATCGGGCTGGCTGGGGACGCCATGGCGCGGGGTGTCCTCGAGGTCGTCCTGCGGCACGCACCGGATTTTGACGCGGCAACGATGGAAACGCGTTCCTCAAGTGCCGGCCGGTACCTGAGCCTCACGTGTACCATCAATGCCACCAGTCGGGCGCAGCTGGACGCGCTGTACCGGGAACTGAGCAGTCATCCGTTGGTCACGATGGTCCTGTGAAGAACGCAGAACTGGCGCTTGCGGCTGGCGAGAACGGCTGCGCCGGCGAAGAGGTCTTGCTTTCGGCGCGAGGTGGGTTGCCGCTGCGGGTCCGCCACCTGGGTCGGACGGACTATTCGCAGACCTGGCAGGCGATGGTTGCCTTCACTGCTGCGCGCAACGCTGAAACACCTGATGAACTTTGGTGTTGCGAGCATTCGCCGGTGCTCACCCTTGGCCAGGCCGGCAAGCCGGAGCACTTGCTGCTCGACCTGGGGCTGCCGCTGGTAAAGACCGATCGGGGAGGGCAGATCACCTACCATGGCCCCGGCCAGGTCGTGATCTACCTGCTGCTCGATCTGGAGAGACGGAAGCTGAGAGTGCGCGAGCTGGTCTCGGCCATCGAGCAGGCGGTGATCGATCTCCTCGCCGCGCATGGCGTCGCAGCCGAGCGCCATGGCGGTGCGCCGGGGGTCTATGTTGGCCCGGCCAAGGTGGCGGCTCTCGGTCTGCGGGTCCGCAAGAGCTGCTGCTATCACGGCGTCAGCCTGAACGTTGAGATGGATCTGTCACCCTTCTCGGCCATCAACCCCTGCGGCTACCCCGGCATGCCGGTGACTCAGACCCGGGATCTTGGTATTTCGCTGACGCCCGCGCAGGCAGCGACGGCGCTGGTCCAACAGATTGCGGTACAACTGGAGCGCAAGCCATGAGTAGTCAGGATAAGGGTGAGGACAAGGGTCAGGGTGCGGTACGACCGCCTGGGAGGATCGCCGGGGTGAAGGAAAAGGGCGAACTGAAGACCGCTCGTATCCCGATCAAGATCGTCCCCCAGGCGCCACAGCGCAAACCCGAGTGGATCCGCGTCAAGGCCGGCAATGACGCAGGTCGCTTCGGCGAGATCAAGAAGATGCTGCGCGAGCAGAAGCTGCACACCGTCTGTGAGGAAGCCGCTTGCCCCAATATCGGTGAGTGCTTTGGTCGTGGTACGGCGACCTTCATGATCCTCGGCGACATCTGCACGCGCCGCTGCCCGTTCTGTGACGTCGGTCATGGCAAGCCGCTGCCGCCCGATGACAACGAGCCGGCGAATCTGGCCGACAGCGTCGCCCGGCTCAAGCTGCGCTACGTGGTGATCACCAGCGTCGACCGGGATGACCTGCGCGATGGTGGTGCGCAGCATTTCGTCGACGTCATCGCCGCAGTACGCCAGCGGTCACCGGGCACCACCATCGAGACACTGGTTCCCGATTTTCGTGGCCGCATGGATATCGCTCTCGACGTGCTTGGCCAGTCGCTGCCAGACGTCCTCAACCACAATCTGGAAACGGTTCCGCGGCTCTACCGGCAGGCAAGGCCCGGCGCTGACTACGCGCATTCGCTGGCGTTCATGAAGGGCTTCAAGGCCCGCTATCCGCAGGTGCCGACCAAATCCGGACTGATGGTTGGTCTGGGTGAGACCGACGAGGAGATCCTCGAAGTTCTGCACGACCTGCGTGCCAACGATGTCGAAATGCTCACCATTGGCCAGTACCTTGCACCTTCCAGCCACCATCTGCCGGTTGCCCGCTACGTTCATCCGGAGACCTTCAAGCGGTACGAGCAGGCGGCGCTGGCCATGGGCTTTACCGGCGCCGCCTGTGGGCCGATGGTCCGTTCCAGCTACTGGGCGGATGTCCAGGCACACAGTGCGGGCGTCACCTGACCTGTTACAGGCAGCGATCAGTTATAGCGGATGAAGCGCGCCGGGTAATGGGCCGTGGCCCAGGCCAGAAAAAGATACTTGACCGTCTTGCCGATCCCGACGGCCACCAGGATGCCAGGTGTCGATACGCCGGCCAGGGCACAGAAGAGCAGGGCCGGAGTCTGCGGCATCGGTGATCCGGCGATGATCAGCATGGCCAGCAGGCCCCAGTCCTGCAACCAGTCGCTGGCCGTTTGCCAGGCTTGCGTCTGCATCAGATCGGGGTAGCGCGCGACGATAAACTCCGATCCCAGGTACTGGAAGATCTCGACCAGAACGGCGGCGCCGAGGCCGCTGGCAAGGCCACAGGACAGGCCAAGGGTTCGCCAGCGCCGGGGTGACAGCAGCACCGCCGGGATCAGCACGGCGACGAAGGGGAAGCTGAAGGTGATCGTCGATCCGAAGGCAATGGCTGTCACGACCAGCGAATAGTAGCGATGCGCGACGCTGTGCATCAGCAGCCGGCGCAACCAGTCGGGAAGAACGTGAGTTTTCATTCGCCCCGGCGCTCAGGACGACCCGAGGGGCAGGCTGCCCGATGATCGCCGCGAGCGCCGGGGGGCAAGGTGATTGCCGGGCGGCTTGTGCGCGCGACCGCGGGCAGGCTATGCTTAGACTTTTCGCGCTTGATCATTGCCAATTGCCACCGAAGGGTTTCCTTTCCATGCGCCAGTTTGCACGAGTCATTGCACCAATCGTTGGAATTGTAAGCTGTCTGATCATCAGTTTGCCGGTCGTCCACCTCGATGTCGGCGATCTGTCCAGGCAGGAGACCGGCTCTGGCCCCGTGCTTTCAGTAGTCGGGTCGGCAGGGCATGCGCAGGCAGCCCGACGTCTGGCCAACCCCCCGTCCGTCGAGAAGGTCGAACGGTGAGGCTTTCCGCTGGGCAGTAGCGTGCACGACATCCCTCACTGGTGGCCACCTTGAGGAGCGATCGGCGGTGAGATTTGCATTCGCGGTGCTCGCTGTGCTGATTTCCGGATTTGCCATCGGTGAATCCTTTCCTTCGCTTGGTACCCACGGCTCTTTGCCAGAGATGCCGCAAATCGTTTCCGGCAGAGCCAGCTTCTACAGCAAGGCGTTTCATGGCCGAAAGACCGCTTCCGGTGAGCGTTACGCTCACGATGTCATTTCGGCGGCGAGCAATCGCTTTCCCATGGGGTCGCTGGTGGCGGTTCGCCGTGTCTTGTCCGCCCGTTGCGTGGTGGTCAGGATCAACGACCGGATGGGACATCGGAGTCGGGTGATCGACCTGTCGCGCGAGGCGGCCGTGCGTCTGGGGATGATTGACGTGGGAGTGACCGAGGTGGAAGTTGCGCTGCTGCCGAAGTACCTGATCGGTCACGAACACGCGTGCTCGCTGGCGTTCCAGCCGCCGGTGCACCTGCATGCCGAAGAGGGGCAGGGCTTGACCAGCGTCAGGCGATGATCTGTCAACCGGCGACCTGGCGTCGGTCATCGGGGCGATTGATGGCGAGCCCAGCGGGCGTCCGCAGTTGACCTGGTTTGCCAAACTCGGGAATACTCGTGCATGGAGCACGGGATTTCCGGTGCGCTGCGGCTCGATGAGAAGGGGAGATCATGGACGAGGTTCTGGAAAGGGAGTTGCCCAAGGTCAAGAAATCCGTCGCGCTATCGGGAGTGGTTGCCGGCGATAGCGCCATCTGTTCGGTCGGGCGTGCTGGTAACGACCTCTACTACCGTGGTTACGATGTGATTGCCCTGGCCGAGCATGCCACTTTCGAGGAGGTGGCCTATCTGTTGCTCTACGGCCGTCTGCCCAGTCTCACCCAGCTCAATCAGTACAAGAAGAAACTCAAGACCTTGCGTGGACTGCCGGTGCGGCTGCGACCGATGCTGGAGAATCTTCCCGCCTCGGCACACCCGATGGATGTCCTGCGCAGCGGCTGTTCGGCCCTTGGCACGATCCTGCCTGAGGCACAGGATCACAACCCGGGTGCGGCGCGCGAGATTGCCGACCGCCTGATAGCCAGCTTCGGTTCGATGCTGCTCTACTGGTATCACTGGTCGCACAACGGCCGCCGGATCGAGACCGAGACCGATGACGACTCGATCGCCGGCCACTTCCTGCACCTCTTGCGGGGCAAGGCTCCGTCGGCCCTGCAGGCGAGCAGCCTCGACCAGTCGCTGGTGCTCTACGCGGAGCACGAGTTCAACGCCTCAACCTTTGCCGCGCGCACGATCACCGGCACCGGGGCAGACCTCTATGCAGCGATCAGCGGCGCCATCGGGGCGCTGAGCGGTCGCCGGCACGGTGGTGCCAACGAGGTTGCTTTCGAGATTCAGAGTCGCTATAACGACGCCGAGCACGCCGAACAGGACATTCGCCGTCGCCTCGACAACAGGGAGATCATCATCGGGTTCGGCCATCCGCTGTATACCATCGCCGATCCGCGCCACAAGGTGATCCGTGCCGTCGCCCAGCAATTGTGCTCGGACGGCGACAACATGGTCCTGTTCGACATCGCCAGTCGGATCGAGGCCGTGATGTGGGAGCAGAAGCGGATGTTTCCCAACGTTGACTGGTTCTCGGCTGTGGCGTACCACATGCTGGCCGTACCGACGCCGATGTTTACACCGCTGTTTGTCATTGCCCGGACCAGCGGCTGGTCAGCACATGTCATCGAGCAACGCATCGATGGCAAGCTGATTCGTCCTTCGGCCAACTACATTGGGCCGGATCCGCAGGAGTTTGTCCCGCTGGCGCGACGAAGCTAAGTATCCGACGACCTGACGACGGTGTTTTTCCGAGTACCTGTGACGACAGCGCCGAGCGCGAAGATAAGCCTTATGAGTACACGAATTCCCGCTACCCGCCCTGATCCCGACCAGGTCCTGGTCGACATTGCCGACTACGTCCTGAACTTCAAGGTCGAGTCGAGGGAAGCCTTCGAGACGGCGCGCTATTGCCTGATCGACGCCCTCGGCTGTGGACTCGAAGCGCTCGCCTATCCGGCCTGCAGCAAACTGCTGGGGCCGGTTGTCCCCGGCACGGTCGTACCCCATGGGGCGAGAGTTCCCGGCACCGAGTTTCAGCTCGACCCGGTGCAGGCCGCCTTCAACATCGGCACCCTGATTCGCTGGCTTGATTTCAACGACACCTGGCTGGCGGCCGAGTGGGGCCATCCCTCAGACAACCTCGGCGGCATTCTTGCCACTGCCGACTGGCTGTCGCGGACCCGCCTTGCCGGCGGACAGGCGCCCCTGCTGATGCACCAGGTGCTCGAAGCGATGATCAAGGCCTACGAGATCCAGGGCGTACTGGCGTTGGAGAACAGCTTCAATCGCGTCGGGCTTGACCACGTGGTGCTGGTCAAAGTGGCGACGGCGGCAGTATGTACCTGGCTGATGGGCGGTGGACGCGAGCAGATCATCAACGCCGTCTCGCAGGCACTGGTTGATGGCCAGCCGCTGCGCACCTATCGCCACGCACCGAACACCGGTTCACGCAAGTCGTGGGCTGCCGGCGATGCGACCGCGCGTGGCGTGCTGCTGGCACTCCTGTCGCTGAAGGGCGAGATGGGTTATCCGAGCGTGCTGACCGCCCCGACCTGGGGTTTCTACGAGGTCCTGTTCAAGGGCCGGGCGTTCCGCCTGTCACGGCCCTATGGTAGCTACGTGATCGAGAACGTGCTGTTCAAGATCAGTTACCCGGCGGAGTTCCACGCACAGACGGCTGTCGAGTGCGCGCTGGAACTGCATCCACAGGTGGTTGGACGGCTCGAAACGATCGACAGAGTGGTGATCCGCACGCACGAGTCGGCGCTGCGCATCATCGACAAGAAGGGCCCCCTGCACAATCCTGCTGACCGCGACCACTGTCTGCAATACATGGTCGCCGTCGCGCTGGTCAAGGGCCGGCTCACCGCCGAGGACTACGAGGACGAAGCGGCGGCAGACCCGCGTATCGACTCGCTGCGTGCACGGATGGAGGTCCGCGAGGAACCGCGGTTTTCGGCTGACTATCTGGACCCGGGCAAGCGCTCGATTGCCAACGCCGTGCAGATATTCTTCACCGACGGCCGCCGGACAGCCGAACTCGTCTCGGAGTATCCGCTTGGCCACTGTCGTCGGCGCACCGAGGGAATCCCGGTGTTGGTTGAAAAATTCAGGACCCATCTGGCGCGCTGGTTTTCCCCGCCGCAACAAGGCAAGATCCTCGAGTCTTCACGCGACGTGCACAAACTGGGGATGCTGGCAGTGAATGATTACCTGGATCAGTATGTGCCTTGATGCCCGCGGCCGTCACTGGCGCATCGCCAGGTGCCTGGCCCTATCGGCCATCGGAGCGCAATCGTTTTGCAGACTCGGGAGGAAGTGAAATGAGGGGAAACCTTGGCGCCATCGCGCTGATTCTGATCGGCATCCTGGCGCTGGCGATCAACCTGGGCCTTCTGGAAGTGGATTTTGCTCAGTTGCTGCGCACCTGGTGGCCTGTGCTGCTGATCATCGTCGGGGTCGGAATGTTCCTCGCCCCCGATACTGACGCACCCAGGAAGCGGAACTAGAGTCTGCCGATGGCCTGTATCTGCGGTTTCACGCGAGCGAGCTCCGGTTCGGCATCGATCGGTCGCTGCTCCTCGCCGCGGCACCCACACCCGGGCGCTGTCCGATGATGAACTCCGCCCTGGCTGCGGCGGTGCAAAGCCTGCGTGGCCGCCGTCGGTGGGTGGCGAGTCTGGACGGTCTGGGCGGCATTTCCGTCCCCGCCGAACGTGTGCGGACCTTGTACAGTGCCGGTGATTTTCGCGCCATGCTGCTCCAGTTGATCGCCAACGCCAGGCAGCGAATTGTGATCGCGGCGCTCTACGTGCAGGATGACGAGGCCGGCAGAGAGGTTCTTACCGCGCTTTATGCGGCCAAGTCAGCGTGTCCGGGTCTGCAGATCGCTGTCTTCGTCGACTGGCACCGCGCCCAGCGGGGGCTGATTGGCAAGGCTGCGAGTTCCGGCAATGCCGCGTTGTACAGCGAGATGGCTGACCGGCTCGGTCCTGGCGTCCCGATCTACGGCGTGCCGGTGCAGACGCGGGAGTGGATGGGTGTGATGCACCTGAAGGGTTTCATCATCGACGACCGTGTTCTTTATAGCGGCGCCAGCATCAATGATGTCTACCTGCATCGGTTTGATCGCTATCGCCTCGATCGCTACCATCTGATCGACAGTTGTCAACTGGCCGACAGCATGGCCATCCTGATGACCGGCGTTCTCCAGACCAACGCGGCGGTCTGCCGTGTGGACTCCGCCCTGAGGCCAAAAACACAATCGCTGCGCAGCGCCATCATCCGCTTTCGCCGGGTTCTCGCCAAGAGCCGCTACGGCATCGCTCCCGGCGCGGTCGGCCAGCGCGAGGTGGCGATCACCCCTTTGCTGGGTTTCGGCAGTCGTGACAACCAGCTGAATTCGGTCATTCTGCAGATGATCCACCGTGCCGAGCAGCGCCTGGTGCTGTTCACGCCCTACTTCAACCTCCCGGGGCCAGTCCGACGCGCCATCGGCGAGAAGATCCGGCAGCGCTGCCGGGTGACGATCGTTGTTGGCGACAAGACGGCCAACGATTTCTACATTCCCCCGGAGCAACCTTTCTCGACGATTGGTGCACTTCCTTACCTCTATGAAGCCAACCTGCGCCGTTTCTGCAAGGCCCACCAGGACGCAGTCGACCGGGGGCTGCTCGATCTGCATCTCTGGCGCCACGAGAAGCACACGTTTCACCTGAAGGGCCTGCTGGTTGACGACGATTACGCGCTCATCACCGGTAGCAACCTCAATCCGCGCGCCTGGCGTCTGGACCTCGAAAACGGGCTGCTGATCCACGATCCGCAGCGCCGCCTGCTGGACCAGCACCAGGCCGAGCTGGAGAGCATCCTGGCGCACACGCGCCGGCTCGACCACCACCGCGCACTGGATGCCACCGACACCTACCCGCTGCCGGTCCAGCGCATTCTCAAACGCCTCGCCCGCACTCGCGCCGATCGCCTGGTGAATCAGGTGCTGTGATGAGTGTTGTCGCCGTGTTCGCTGGGTTCGGGAACTGGTCGGTCAGCACAAGCCGCTGCCATCCCTGCTAAGGCGCTGACCGAGAAACGGCAGTGAGGTGAGATCGCCGCTTTGATCAACCGCCTACTTCCGCCGTCGCTGCGATGTAATGACTTGAGCGGAAGAGGAACCGTTTCTCGACGAGGTGCCACATGGCGATCGCGCCAGTTGCTGTTATCAAAATCGCTGAAGCGAGGAATAACCAAGGGTCGTAGCTGAACCAGCCAAAATGAATCAGCAGTTGGATAAGAGGGCAATGAAGAATGTAGGCACCATACGAGAAGTCGCCGTATTTTCCGAAATTGCCTACGTACAGGAACAGAGAGAAGAAGATGACCGCGACGGCAAGTGCAAACGGCACGAGTATCGGCAGGGGGAAGAAGTGGTTGGTCACAAAAACTGCGACCGAAACAGTCAAGAAATATCTGATCCGGCGTTCGAACAGAGGCAAGAAATAGTAGAGGGAGGCCCCAGACATAAAGTACGAGAGCTGACCGGGCAGCTGGCGCCCAAGTTCTGCGTAAAGTTGGGATCCGCTTCGTTCGGCCATGGTCGTCATGATTTCAGCGTAAAACACCGAAGCACAGTAGGTCAGCACAAGGACCCAAAGGCGGCCAAATTTTCTGAACAACAACACGAACATGGGGACAACCAGGTAAAACATGACCTCGATCTTGATGGTCCAAAGCGCGCCATTCACGGCGGTCAATCTGTTGTTCTCGAACACCCCTGGCAGTGTGTGCTGAAAGAAGTTCATGAAAGTCAGATTCGCAATGACATACCTGACCCAGGTTCCTGAAAAATACTCAGCAACGCTGTGCGAACTGACAGCGACCATGCCGAAAGCGCAAAGCATGACGACGGTGAAATACGCGGGATAGATTCGCCTGATACGCTTCATGGCGTACGACGAAAGGGAGGTTGAACGCTCGAAGCTCATGAAAATCAAGAAGCCGCTGAGCACGAAGAAGCCCTTTACCGCCATACCGGATGACAAGACTTGACTTATCACGGCCAACTCTGAAAATCCTGAGAGTTCGTAAGCGTGAACGAGGCACACCGTTCCTGCAAAGAGCAATCGCAGGAGGTCGAAGTTGTTCTCAGTCAGTCGGGAACTTAAGGGTTGTTGCATGGCTGACTTATGGGATGCTGCAAACGGCAATAAGCCACTACGACCTCGGTCAGCCGCAGGCGTGACTCGCCAGCGACCTTGTTGAGCCGACTCAATGAGTTGATCACTGGCTTGAGCTCCCTGTTCCAGTGCAACCATCACCAGCGGAAAATACCGGCTGATACTCGGGCACCCAGCGCATCAAGGTCTCGCGCACCTGGATGTCGTTCTGGTTGCCGCCCTCCAGCCAGGAACGCAAGCCAGGCAAGAAGTCGTCGTCGACGGCGCGGGCGCCCGCAATGCGCAACTTGGGGTGCGGCGTGGCGCGGGTCTGCTCGGCATCGGCCAGCAGTTCTTCGAAGAGTTTTTCGCCCGGGCGCAGGCCGGTGAACTCGATGCGAATATCCTTTTGGGTGTAGCCGCACAGCCGGATCATGCGGCGCGCCAGATCGACGATCTTCACCGGTTCGCCCATCTCCAGCACGAATATCTCGCCCCCGTGACCCATCGCCGCGGCCTGCATCACCAGTTGCGCGGCTTCGGGGATCGACATGAAATAGCGGGTAATGTCGGGGTGTGTCACCGTGACCGGTCCGCCGCGCGCGATCTGCTCCTGGAACTTGGGGATTACGCTGCCTGTGCTCCCGAGGACGTTGCCGAAACGAACGGTCTCGAACTGCGTATTCCCACCCTGCCGGTGTAGCCCCTCGCAGACCATCTCCGCCAGCCGCTTCGTCGCCCCCATCACGTTGGTCGGATTCACCGCCTTGTCCGTCGAAATCAACACGAAACGTTCGGCATCGAAGTGGGCCGCACACTCGGCGACCCGCAGCGTGCCCAGCGTGTTGTTGCGCACCGCTTGCCAGGCATTGCCGATCTCCATCAGCGGCACATGCTTGTACGCCGCCGCATGAAAGATAACCTGCGGTCGCCATTCCCCAAATACCTCGTCGAGGCGCTCCGCATCCTTCACGTCGCCGGCCAGCACCACCAGCTCAACATCGGGCATGTGCAGCGCAAACCATTGTTCGAGGGTATATAGCGCATACTCGCTCTGCTCGAAGAGCAGCAAACGGGCCGGACCGAAACGCGCCAGTTGCCGGCACAACTCGCTACCGATCGAACCACCGGCCCCGGTGACCAGCAAGGTCTTGCCAGTCACCAGGGCGGAGACATGCGGCGTGTCGATCCAAATCGCCTCACGACCAAGCAGATCTTCGATCTCGATGGGCCGGATCGACGAAACAGCCACCCGCCCCCCCATCACATCCTCAATCCCGGGCACGGTGAAGACATGCGCTCCAGCTTCCACGGCGAGGTCGGCAGCTCGCCGACATGCCTCGGCAGACGCCGAGGGCATCGCCAGGATCACGTGCGCAGCTTTCTCCGAGGCCAGGACCTCGGGCAGGCTCTCGATGCCGCCTATCACCGGATTTCCGGAAAGCTCACGCCCCCATTTGCTGCGGTCATCATCTACCAGCGCCACCACCCTCCAGTCCGGGCTGCGCTCAAGCTCGCGAACCAGCATCGCCCCACCGCGCCCGGCCCCGACGATCACCACCGGCTTGCCTTGGGCGATCAGCCCACCATAGAGGTGATGTTCCTTCCACATGCGGTAGGCGGCTCGGCCGCCACCCATGTAAATGACCAGCAAGATCGGATAGAGTATCAAGAGGGAGCGCGGGACCGCCATTCCCCCATAGCGATAGAAGGCAAAAAAAGCCAGCATGGCAGCCGTCGAAAACGCAACCGCGCGCAAGACCCGCTTCAAGTCCGGTAAGCTGGCAAACATCCAGATCCCGCGATAGAGGCCGGCCAGGCCGCAGGCCAGGGCATGCGCAGGTACCAGGAACACCAGACCCCATGCCAGCAGGGGAACAAAGCTGGCTGGCAGATCGAGGTTGAAGCGCAGCAAAATCCCGCCAGCCCAAGCAACAATGACGGCCGAGAGATCGAACAAAAAAACGAACAGGGAAAGAAAGGCCTTGGTCACTTGAAAGCGCAGTCAAAGCTGCAGCAAGCCTGAAGCAAAGGAGAATTGTAACCTCTCCGACAGGCTCCCCGGGGAATCATCGGGTTTCGGCGGCAGCAGAATGACCTGTCGGCCTAGTGGGAGACACCATCCCGCTTGAGTACCTTGACGACGGTCAGCCACAGGATATGGATATCGAACAGGAGCGAGCGACGAAGCAAGTACTCGGCATCCAGCGCCACCTTCTGCGGAATCGGCAGTTCGTCGCGCCCGTTGACCTGTGCCCATCCCGTCAGTCCCGGCATCAGTTCATGCACTCCGCGCTCCGTGCGCAAGGCCACCAGGTCATCCTGATTGAACAGCGCGGGGCGCGGGCCAACAAAGCTCATGTCGCCGGCAAGGATGCTCCACAATTGCGGAAGTTCGTCGAGGCTCGTCTTGCGCAGGAAGGCCCCGATGGGTGTAAGCCAGGCTTCGGGATTCTGCAGCAGGTGAGTTGCCACCGCCGGCGTGCCGGTGCGCATACTGCGGAATTTTGGCATGTAGAAAATCCGGTTGCAGCGGCCCACGCGGTCGGACCAGTAAAGCACCGGACCGGGCGAGGTCAACTTTATTGCAATCGCAACCATGAGCAGCGGCAACGCCAGGACAGCGGCAGCCGGCACAGCCAGGCAAAGATCGAGCAGACGTTTCATTTTCCAAGCATCTCCGCAAGCCCGGCGGCAAGCGACACCTTTGCTCGCCAACCTAGCTCCCGTTCTATCCGTGCCGGGGAAAACCAGGCCGAACCCAGCAAGCGATCGAGAACTTCGCTGTCGAATGGCATTCGCCGTCTCGTCAGCATCTCCAATGCATCGCCACCGATGGCTGCAAAACGCAGCAAAAATGCAGGCACCTCCCAGGAACATCGTGGCATCTCGAGCGTCGACCGCAGAGCGTCGAACAACTCCCGTCCCGATGGTGCCGCATGCGAAGCAACGATATAGGTCCGCCCGGAAGCACGCGGATCGTTGGCAACCAGACGTATCGCCGCGGCAACATCATCGACATGCACAAGGGAACGGTGATTGGCCGTTTCCGGCAACGGGGGAAACAAACCGCGCTTGACCAGCCGCCCCATGCGTTCGAGGTTCCCACGGCCGCCTGATCCATAGACCATGGCAAGGCGCAGATTGACCACGTGCATCCCGTAGCGGCCACCGGCCTCCAGCACAGCCGCCTCAGCAGCACGCTTTGCTTGCCCATAGGCGGTTTCCGGCTGCCCGGGGAAATCCTCATCGGCACAGCAGCCTCCCGGCTCGGCCATCGCCTTGACACTGGAGAGGAAGACAAAGCGTCGCACGCCCGATTGCCCCGCTGCCTCAACCAGATTGCGCGTTCCCTCGAAGTTTGCTTGCCATTGAATCGTCGCATCGTCGCTCGCAAGGGAGCCAAACGCGTGCGCATGGCCAGCACAATGAAACAGCCGGTCCACACCAGAGCATGCTGCGGTCAACGCCGCTTTGTCAGCCAAGTCAGCGACAAACGCATCGGCGCATGACATGGGTTGTCGCGACAGGCGGCGGCAAGTTGCACCGTCTGCCTCAAGTGCCTTGATCAATCGTTGGCCAATGAACCCGGTTGCGCCGGTCACCAGATTCATGGCTCGACTTCCGGAACCCTGGGCAGCCGTCCCCGGTGCTTCCAGAGAAAACGCGCCATGCTCATCAAGTGCCAGCGCAGATGGCGCAGACTCCGACGACTGTCACGCTGCGCATCATGAATGACACACCCCCGTGGGCACGCCAGTACCTTCATCCCCTTCTGCCATACCCGGGCGCATATATCGACGTCCTCGTAGTAAAGGAAGAAGTGCTCATCGAAACCACCCAAATCATGGAAATCGCGGCTACGAAACAGCATGAACATTCCAGCCACCCATTCCGGAGCAAAATCCGCCTGGTCTTGCCGGACAACATAGCGACCATCGCTCCCCGCGAGTGCCTTCATGAGCAATGAACCCGGCGTCGGGAAGCGCCGCATGCTGTCTTCGATCTCCCCATCGGGTGATCTCACCAGCGGTGCCACAAGGGCTACACGATCGTCACCGAGCGCGGCGGACAGGACAGGAAACGGATTCCGGTCGAATTCAATATCCGGATTCAACGGGCAAAAGAACGTCTGGGTGCAAGCAGCAAAAGCCGCATTGTGATTGGCGCCGAAACCCTTTGGCTCCGCGTTGCCGATGACCGTCACACGAGCGTCATCCGGCAATGCCACCGATTCCGGAACATTCAAGGTCAGAATGATCTGGGCGACTTCCGGGAATGCCAGGAGCTGTCCGACGAGCCTCCCCACCATGTCGCCGTGTCCATGGCTGACGATCGAAACCGCTATCAATCAAGCACCCCTAACCGACTCAAGCAGCCAACGTAACCCTTGGGCACCGTCAAAAACGTACCGTGAAAATGCCAATGCCGTCATGCCGCCCCGCGAAGCTTCTCGAAGAGCTTCCTGTACTGCCCGTTGCGAGCGAACGATGAGACCAGTTCATCGTCGAGCAACGCGGGATAATCACGAGGCCGGAGACTGCACAGCGCCTGCGAGGCACGTTCAGGCGCCTGGGAGTCCAGCCACTCACCAACCTGCCATTGTTTGACCAGACGCGCCGCCTCGGTATTCTCTGGCGAGAAACACAGGATAGGCCGCCTGGCCTTGATATAGTCAAAAAACTTTCCGGTGATCACTTCGTCGCTGCTGGCCGGATCCGTATGCAAGATCAGAAGATAGTGCATTCCCTGCATAACAGTGAACACCTCGTCATGCGCCACGGAAGCATTTGCTTCAACAAAAGGAAAGTCCTTGAGATCAATGCGGGACAGGCGCAGCGAGCCGTAGAAGCACAGGCGGATAGCGATCCCGGTCTTTATCGCTCCGGCGATGGCGCGGAAGAGTGGCTCAATATTTCGATACCCCTTCTCATCGTCGTCCGCCATACCGAAATAACCGATACGCAAGTCCACGGAGTCACTCGCCACGCGAACCGGACAAGGCTCGCCGGCATATCCGTTCATCATCAGCAGCCCCTTGCTCTCGAGAGGCAGCTCCGGAAACAAGCGACTCAATTTCGCGAGCATCGGTTGCGAAGCAAAAGTGATGAGATCGGCCCTCTTCAGACTGAACCGTTCGAGCCTGCGCGAAATCATCGAAGCTAATGTACCCCTGGGCGAGAATATCGTGCTCCCGTTCCAGCTATCCCGATAATCAGCGACCAGATCGAGTCGCCCGTCAAATTTCTTCTTCAATAATCCACCTACCAGCTGCATGCTGTGGGGCGGGGTGGAGACTATCAAGGTGTCAAAGCCCCTTGATTCAATCAGTGCAACAGCGGCGCGATAGTACTTCGGCACCATGAAGAGGCCAAGATCCGGGATCACCAGGGAAGTTACAACGCGCTTGACAACCCGCAGCCGGGACAACCAGACGCTGGCCGAACCGGCAGGGTGATGTGCGATTCTCATCAGGCTGTTCTGGACCGATCTTTTCAATGGATCCGTCAGATAGGTGACACCCAGCCCGGTCAGTAGCTCTCCCAGGCCAAGATCTCCGAAATCCGCGCCGTCGGAGGTCAGAATATTTACCTCGCAGCCCTGATCCTTCAGGTAACGAGCCAGGTGCACAACGCGAGCAACGCCACCCACGGAAGCCGCATAGGGGACAAAATACTGACAGATGATCAGCACCTTTCGGGGTACAGACAAATCAGACAAGCCGTTCGATCTCATGCAGCAGCACCCGCCCGGCAGTCTCATAATTCAACTCCCGCGCAGCACGATCGGCGGCCAGCTTGTAACCACGGATGGACTCATCCGTCAGTTGTTCGAGCACGGCAGCCAAGGCCTCGGGATCGAAAGAATCGGCGATCACCCCCAGTGAATACTCCTCTACGATACGAGCCATCTCGGTGGAAGGGCCGATGGCAACCGCAAGTCGCGCCTGAATGAACTCAAAGAACTTGTTCGGCAAGGCATGGCGATAGTTGAAGTTAACCGGCGGCAAGAGAAATAGTCCGACGTCGTATCCATTTATTCGTTGGCAGATTCGTTCCAGAGCGACGGGTTCGACAAAGCTGATGCGTCCATCACTTCTTGCCATGTCGCGCAACTCCATCATATAGGCGGCGTCGGTTTCGACCAGCATGAAATCCAGCGTGAATCGTTCGTCCAGATAACACATCATCTTGATCATCACGCCGAGATGTCTAGAGCGAATGGCAGCGCCGTGATGAATAAGGCGCACTCTGCCGTGGAGCCCTGCAGACGGTCCAAGGCACAACTCCGGGGAAGCATTGTAGAGCACCGCTGGCGTCACACCGTATTGCTTCTCGTATTCGTCGGCAATTCCCTTACAAACCGTGGTCATGCTCGCCGCCTGGGGCAGATAGCGGGCACACAACGCGTCATGATATGGAGCAAACAGTAGCCGCCAAAGCCACTTGTCCTCGAATTCCCGCGGTGAGTATTCATGGGCATCGATGAGAACCGGTTTGCTGGCGGCCAATTTCAACCCGAGGGGAAGCGTCGTGATGTCATTGGCAATGAGTAGGTCGAAGCTCAGCCCTGCGAGCGCTTTGAGACCATGGCGAACTTGGGGAAGGCTCCAGTAGTAACTTTCGGAGAGCCGGAACAAGAGCTTGAATGCCCAGATCAGTTTGTGCCACAGCTTGAATTGTGGGTTTTCAAGCCCAAAAAATCGGATATCGGCATCAGGTTTTGGTCCGAATCCGGAAACTGTTAAATGGTAATGCGTCTCTAGCAGCCGGATCTGTCGCATCACTCTCGGATCACTATGGATTACCGAGAAAGAAAGGATCAATATGCTCTTCATGTTCCTGGTTGTTTCAGAAATCACGCTATAAAACGGCTATACCAGCGCGAAAAGTTGATCCAGCGCCAGACTTGCCAGGAAAACGGCTTCTTGCCCGTCGCGATCAGATCGAACTCCTTGAGAACCTCGGCTTGAAGGAAAAATGGCAAATGCAGGTCGACGCGCAGCCAGCCACGAACGGTTTCGGCCATTCCCAGCAGCCACTCCTTCTCTGGCGTTTCGAAGCCGATCTTGTCGCGTCTGTCCAGAACGTCATCCGGAACGATACCCCGCATCGCCGCGCGAAAGACGTGTTTGGTTTGGCCCTCCGGCGAAATCAGGTAGGCCTCGGGCAGCGACAAGAGAAAGTCGGCCAGTTCGCGAGTCAGGAAAGGCACCCGGCTCTCCACGGAAAAACGCATCGAGTTTCGATCCCCGTGCCGTAGCAATGCCGGAAGACCGCGCTGGGTCAGTGAAAGAGCCAGTTCGGCAACCAATCGCCGGCACGACTCGTCCTGGGTCGAGCGAACTTGCGGATGACGGCGGACAATCCTCATTTCTTCAAGGGGCGCTGCATTTATCCAGGCAGGCAGGGCTTGCATACCATTGAGCCTCCGCAGGAAACCATTGAGACGAGTTCCCTGGGTCAGTTCGGCAACTGCCCGCTTGGCGCCTGCCAAGCGGCTGCGACCGGGCCACCGGGCCCACTCATGGAGGAAATGCCACGCCTCCGCGTAACTCCCCTGCTCGAGAAGGCTGCGGATGCGCTGCCCGGGATAGCCATTGTAGCCGGCAAGCATTTCATCGGCCCCCTGACCATCCAGGGTGACCGTGACACCCTGCTCCCTCGCCAGCCTGAAAACGCGGTACTGTGCATAGATGCTGGTACTGCCGAAAGGCTCGCCCTGAGCCTGAATCATGTCGTCCAGGTCGGCGGCGAGTTCATTGGCGCTGACCACCACCTTGTGCGGCACAGCGCCCACATGCTGGTTGACGCGGTCTACCCATCCCTCTTCGGAGACCACGCTGCCACGAGCAATGTAGCTGAACGTGTTGATCGCCGCATCCGGGGCCACATGGCGCATCGCGCACACCACGGCCGAAGAGTCGATCCCCCCAGAAAGGGCAGCGCCCAGGGGAACGTCACTGCGCAGATGCAAACGAATGCTGTCCAGAAAGCGCTCGCGCAGTTGCTCGGCCGCTTCGGCGAAACCGAGATCGCGCCGCTCGGCGATCTGGGGTTGCCACCAGCGCGCCGGTTTGGCCAGCCGTCCGCTGGCGATGTCTAGTTCAAGAACGTGACCAGGTTCGAGATGGAAGATCCCATCCAGAAATGTGCGGGGCCCGCTGTCGTAATCGCCATGCACGAGATAGTCATAGGCTCGCTGCCAGTCAAGTTCGGCCTTGTTTCGTTTCAGTTCCTTGATGGCCGGAATTTCCGAGGCAAACAGGAAATTGCCCTGTTCCAACGCGTAGAAGAACGGCTTGATGCCGAATGCGTCACGCACACAGGTGATCGTTCCCTGCCCGCGATCGAACACTACGAACGCGAACATACCCACCAGACGGGTCAGGCCGTCTTGCCCCCATTGGCGCCAGGCCGTCAGTAGCACCTCGGTATCGGAATCTGACGCGAAACGATGACCCAACAGTTTCAGTTCACTCCGCAATTCGCGGTAGTTGTATATCTCGCCGTTGAACACGATGGAAACAAGGCCATCGGCCGAATGCATCGGCTGATGGCCACCAAACGTCAGATCGATAATCGACAGGCGCGTGTGACCCAGCGCTATAGTTGCCGCGCCAAGAATGAAGATCTCCTGCCCATTGTCGTCCGGCCCCCTGAAGCGCAATGCCCGCGCCGAACCGCTCAACGCGGCTTCAAGACGATGGGCCCCATCGCGCCAGACGCCACCAAAGATGCCACACATTGATTCAGTCGTGCCCTAATGCGGGATAGACAATAGCGAGCATAAGAAATAACAACCTCTTGCCATTACTCAGCACTCCATGAAAAAAACAAACATAGAAGCACATTGACAGGCAGCTTGCGCTCTTTAGGTCAATACACTCGATTTCAGACCGTCGTACAAGTGAACAAGCTTGGCTCTTTGGCTCTCCCAGCCATAGTACGCAATGATTGCTGAGATTTGATCAGCCGTTGGGCGATACTTATTGGTTTCTTCCGAAAGCTCTTGCATCGCAGTTGCGATGCTTCTTGGCGAACTTTCGTCCATCTCAGTACCGACCGGAAACATTGCAAGGAAAGATCTCAGTTCTTTCAATCTGGCGATCGCTACCGGCAGGCCACCTACAACACTTTCCAACAACTTGTTTGGCATGCAATAGTAATAGCTTAAGCAGACGTTCTGGATTGGAATCAAGCTAAACGTGGCTGATCGGACGAACGGCACAACCAAGTTGCCTGGCACGGGATCAACAAGATGAAGTCGTTCCGAGACGCCGAACTGATCGGCAAGGCGAACAAGTAACTCTTCGGTCACCGAGTAACGCGACCCAACAAGCGCCAAATGGATTCCAGGCGCGTACTGCAGGGCTTCAACACAGTTCTCCAGACCTCGGTCAATGGTTACGGCACCGACATATACGGCCAGTTTTTCGCCATCGGATAATCCCAGATAGGCACGTAACGTTTCATTGCAGGTGCCATTCTTTGCAGAAGCATCGAAATCTGGGGTATTCAAAATAACTGTAGGCCGATCAATTTTATATTTGCGTGATAACCAGTCGGCGATGCTTTCGCAGACGGTGATCACTCCTGCCGCGCGACGAATTAATGCATACTGATAGCGATCAATAAACAACCAAGTCAGACGCCTAAGATGGTAGTTCGTATGCGTCTCCAGCTCATGGGCATCATAAAAAAAAGGCACCGCTAGTCTTCGCGCGGCGACATAGCCCCCACTCATGCACACCATATCGTGAATGTGCACAACGTCTGGCCGCCAACCAATGATAAATCCTGAGCAACTGACGGCATAATCATTCAAATGAACAAGCGGCTCAACATAATCCCTCGCGATATCCCTAATGCGAGACAAGGATAGCGCTTCTACGGCTTTATGTCGCGCCCGCAGATATGTATCCCAGATTAGTTTTCTTGTCGTTGGTGCAAAAACCTTTTTAGCAATGGGGCGAACTACCAGACTCACAAGTGGTGCTACGAGTGCCTGAAGTAATTTGGCTAGCACGCCTAACATTAACACGGGGAACAAGATGGCTAATGGCCTTAATGATCTCCAAGTTTCCCTAAGACCACAACGCCAGCCTATTCCAAAACGGGTTACGACCCACAGAGAATAAACACGCAGATGTACAAAAAACAATGCAAAGATATGGCGAAGAGTGACCGATGATGTTCGTGGGATGGATTGGTAATCAACTCCATTTTGCGTTTCAGTCAGTGGTTGCTCCGCCTGACTACGGCAAACCACAAGCACCTGATGGCCCACGCGAACCAAGGCCTCAGCTTCGCGAATTACGCGAGAGTCGATTCTCCACTCATGCTGCAACGTCATTGCTATGCGCATCAATGGATTCCATCACGCCACGCGCCGGAAGCACGCAACGAAAACCATTCGTTAAGACTGATCCAGCGCCACAAAGCCCAAGAGTTGTTAACGCTGCCGCTCTGATGGGTGTCCCAAAGATCTCGAAGTACGTTTTCCTGATAGCCGGGCACTTCCCTTATCGGTCCGTTAAACAAGCGATCAAGACACCATTGTTTCAACTCGCCTCGCAGCCATAAGTCCAGCGGTGCGGCATACCCCACCTTGTCGGCGCGCCACTGGATTTCTACCGGTATTAGGCCGTCTGTAGCCTTCCGCATGATGAACTTCTGCCAACCGTCCTTTATCCATAAGCTATCCGGCAGAGATATACAGTAATCGACCAAATCGTAGTCCAGGAAAGGCAAGCGAGCTTCCCGTGAAAAAGCCATCGAGTTTCGGTCTGCATAGCGCAACAGTTGAGGTAGGCAGTTGTACTGCAGCGCTTCCGCCAGTTGACGCCTTAGACGTAATCCGGGTCCAGCTTCCGGAACCCCAACATCGTACGGCCCCTTGTACAACGCAGGACGCTTTATTCCCGCCATACCAATAATTTCAAGAAGCGAAAAAGCGATTCGCGCATTAAAACGCCTGGCACTATCCTTGAAACCACGACTGGCCCGCCGCAAACGCCCGTTGAATATTGTTGTTTCTCGAACTGCACTCCAGTATTTGCGTTTATCCAGGAGGTCAAGTTGAAAGCTCTTGAAATAATGTTGATATCCAGCGAGAACTTCGTCAGCGCCTTGTCCATCGATCAGGACGATTGTGTTGTTTTCTTGCGCCAATCGTGCGACACACCACTGAAGATAAATCGAAGCCGAGAGAAATGGCTCCTCCTGGTGCCAATGCAATCTCGGTGATTCCTCCATGAGTCGTTGCGGGCTAGGTGAAACCGAGAAAGGATGGGCGCCTGCCTGCTTGACTACCGCATCGATCTGCGGTCCTTCGGAAATCGTCAAGTCATCATCGAACCTGGCTGAAAAGGTATTTTGTGTGAAGGACGTTTCGGTTTCACGTAGCTTAGCAAGGAAACCAACCAGGGTGGACGAATCCAGCCCGCCAGAAAGACTGGACCCGAGCGCCACGTCCGCGCGCATTCGCATACGAACGCTCCGTTCGAGCAACTCTCGGAAACGCTGCACCGCCTCACCCTCGCCAATTGAGTCGTCAATGGCATTATAGTCGGGCGTCCAGTAGCGCCAAAAGCGCAACTGACTGCCACCATTGTCAAAGACCATCGCATGAGCAGGAGGTAGACGCTGAATATCCCGGAAAAATGTTTCAGGACCATCTTCATAATAGGTGCCTGCCACATAATTTCCCAAGACGTCATCATTGGTTGCATCGGAAACGCCGGGGAGGCAGAGTAGAGCCTTCATTTCTGATGCAAAGGCCACGCACCGGTCGTTTGAGCGCGCCCAGAATAGCGGCTTTTCGCCAAAACGATCCCTGGCCACGAACAAGCGGTGTTGAACCGCATCCCACAAGGCAAATGCAAACATCCCATTCAATCGGCTTAGACATTCAACTCCCCAATGCATATAACTTGCCAATAGAACTTCCGTATCACTGCCCGTACGAAAGGTGTGGCCCTTTCGGGCGAGCGTGTCCCGCAGTTCAAGGTAGTTGTAGATCTCCCCGTTATATGTAATCACGAACCGCCCGTCTTCACTCTGCATTGGCTGGTTTGCCTCCGCAGAGACGTCAATAATGGCCAAGCGACGGTGCCCAAACGCCAGTTTCTTGTCGTCGCGCACCCAAAGACCCCCATGGTCGGGACCGCGATGGATCAGGCGATCGCGCATGCGAATCACCAAGCGAGAATCGATTGGCGAATCACTAAGCAGAGCAACTAGACCACACATACACGTCCCGAGAAAGGTTAGGGAATTATCAACGCAGCGAGATTGTTGACGCTTGAAACCAAATCTTGGCGCCCAAGGGGGACAGTTGCCACCGCACACGCCAAGCCTGTCATTTTAGCAACCCCTTGGCTATAATGGCAAATTCATCTCGGCGAAAGACATGTCAAGCAAATCCTCACCGGTGCTGGTGCTGTCGCTATCAGATATCCAGCGCGACCCGCGTGTTTTCAGACAGATTGATGTCCTTAAGGGCCAGCAGGCTGTTCTCGCAGCAGGCACCGGAGTTATGGCGATCGACGGGGTCACCTCCTACACGATGCCGATCCAACGCCGCACCCCCGTCGGCCGTGCTCATGCCTTGTTCTGCCTCAAGACAGGACGTTTCGAGCAATTCTATTGGTCCCAGGGTCACGTAATTCGCGCACTTGCTGACCTTGGCCACGCGAGGTACCCCTTTGTCGTTGCCAACGACATTCAAACGCTCCCCCTGGCACTGCGCCTTGCGCGAGGAGCACCCGTTCTTGTCGACCTCCACGAATACTCCCCAAGGGAACTGGAAGATCGTTGGCTTTGGCGTTTCCTGTTCCAGAAATATAGCGACTACCTATGCAGGCAGTACCTGCCGAAAGCCACCATGGTGACAACCGTTTGCGCTGGCATTGCCGAAGAATACACTCGGCAGTATGGTGCTCGCCCGACTGTGATAACGAACGCGCCAGGATTCCACAATCTTCCTATACACAAGACTGATCCGTCTCGGATCCGGGTGATACACCACGGTGTTGCAGCCCGCTCACGCCGCATCGAAAGCATGATCGAATTGGGGAATTTGCTTGATGCGCGCTTCACGGTGGACTTCATTCTAATTCCAGGCGACACCAGATACGTTGCGCAATTGATGCGACAGGCCGCTAGCTCCCGCAACATTCATTTTCTTCCCGCAGTAGAAATGAATCAGATCGTCTCCTTCTCTGCGCAATATGACGTGGGTTTGTTTTTGCTGGAACCAACAAACTTCAATTACCTTCACGCGCTACCGAACAAGTTTTTTGAATTCCTGCAAGCGCGCCTTGCCGTTGCCATTGGCCCGTCACCAGAAATGGCCCGCATCGTCGCCCAATTTGGTTGCGGCGTGGTTGCCGAATCGTTTGAACCACGAGCTTTGGCTAAGGAACTGAACGGTCTCAATGCGGACGCTCTCAACAAAATGAAAGCTCAGTCGTCGCAGGCCGCAATCGTTCATTGCGCCGAGCGTAATGCAGATTTGCTCAAGACCGCCTTTGCCGCGCTTCAGCAATAGGCCAATTCGTGCAAGAGGCCAGTATCTTCATCCGTCAACAAATTGGCGATGCCACAGCTCCAGGCTGACCAGCGCCCAAAGATTGCGCCCGTAAACGCTTTGCGAATCCAGCACAGAATCCACCGAAAGCCCTGCGCCAAGATACGGACGCGTCCTTGCGTTTTCTGTGCCAAGTAAATCCCCGATAAAGTCCCGCGCGCGCCCCCCCTTCTTCAGCCAGAGATTCAACGGTACCGGAAAGCCCATCTTATCCTTGCGCTCACGAATGGCCACCGGCAGCTTGTTAGAAAATACAGTGCGCAACAGTCGCTTCAATTCGCCATTACGAAACTTGATGTCCGCCGGAATCGTGGCAGCAAACTCGACCAAAGGATGATCGAGGAACGGAACCCGGGCCTCAACCCCATGCGCCATGCTCATGCGGTCCTCGACTTGCAATAGAGCAGGCAATAAGGTCTTGAAGTCAAAGTGGGTCATCGAGTCGAAATACGACTCCTTGCCGACATTGCTACCCCAGAATATCTTCTTGAACTCTTCGAAAGTGGAACTCTGGTCGATAGCTTCGGGTGCAAGGATGCCACCAAAGGTATTGGCCCGATTTATGAGTCGCCAATAACGCTCATCACGCTCGCCAAACAGCCCTCTCGCCCAGAATTCACGTAGCATCGGCTTGTACTGCTTGAGCATCTGAAGATTCGGAATGATCGACTCATAGGTCACCACATAATTTCCGTTGTGCAATGTCCCTTCGATGGCACCCTTGATGCACTGCTCGAAGTAGGCAACCAGATAGCGGGCATAACCCCCGAAGATTTCATCACCACCCTGCCCACCGAGGACAACTTTGATGCTCTCGCCGACGCGTTTCGAAACCATGTATTGGGGAAACGACCCCGGCCCCGCAACCGGTTGGTCAAGGTGCCAGATCACCTTGGAGATGTGATCAACGAAATCGCTTTCGCCAATATCCGCCACATGCAGCTGCATGTTCCGTTCATCGGCCAGCGCCTGGGCATAGCGGGACTCGTCGAAATCCTGGCTGTCCAGAAAGCGGCCATTGAACGCCTGGTAACGTCCATCCGGTCGAACCTCTCGCCCTAGCGCTGCGAGCAAACTCGAGTCAATGCCACCGCTAACATAGCTGCCGACCTCGACGTCCGCCCGAAGATGAACGCGCACGGAATCCTCGACCAATTCTCTCAAGCGTTCTGTGAACCAACGCTCTGTATGATCAAAATCGATATCGTAGTGAACTTCCCAGTACCGTACTGGCTTCGGGGTCTGCCCTGGCGAAACATTGGCGTAGTGCGCAGCCGGCATTTGCCAGACGCCGCCCATCAAGGTCTTCTCTCCCAGACAAAACTGGAAAGCAAAGTAATCCGAAAGAGCAGCATTGTTGACAAGGCGCTCCTTCAAGAAAGGAAGCAGCGCCTTTATCTCTGAAGCGAAATACAGGCCGTTCGGGGTCTGAGCCCAATAAAACGGCTTGATTCCGAAGCGATCCCTGGCCATGAACAGCTTTTGCTCGACAGCATCCCAGATCGCTATGGCAAACATGCCGCGTAACCGCTCCACACATTGGACCCCCCAGCGCTGGAAGGCCCGTAGGACAACTTCAGTATCGGATTGAGTGCGGAACAATCCTTCACCCAGTTCGTCCCGCAGCTCGATGTAGTTATAGATCTCACCGTTGTAGATGATGGTGTAACGTCCATCATCACTGTGCATCGGCTGAGCGCCAGCTGCCAAGTCGATAATTGAAAGACGAACATGCCCAAAGCCTGCCCGCCCATTCTGTGCTATCCATTTTCCTGATCCATCCGGTCCGCGGTGGCGAATCCGTTCCAGACCAATATCCAATTCAGACAACAAGAACTCGCGGTGGCGCGGTCCGATCGTACAGAAACCAAATATCCCGCACATAAGTCCAATTACCGTTTAGTTAGAATGCGGTTAATGAATGGCAGGAAGAATTCCCGGGTTGAAAGTGGCAATTTCGACCATATAGTACGCAGCATGGAATACTTGGCCATAGCAACATGGTCTCCAGAAACGCGAAGCTGAGTGACCAGTTCATTCCACGTCGAATTAAGCTTGTCATAGATCGCCATAAGTGTCCTTGCTTGTCTCTCATAAACCTCAAGCAGTTGGCACATCTCGGAAAGATTGGTGATATCCCCAAAGCGAGATGCTAGCTCACTCATGCCGGAACGCTCTTCAGCAAATGTGCGAAACTGTAACTCCACGTCATCCAGCAACCGCCCGAATTCTCCCGCGGCAGAAAACCCCTCTCCTCCTGCAGGCAGATCCTTCAGTAATTGGTCGGAAGCAAGGCGATAGTTGACGAGCGTTCCCATTTCCAACTCTTGCAATCTCATAATCTCATTGACATAGACCGAGAAAAGCTTCTTCTTCTCGATCAACTGGAAAAGCGAAGTCGGCTGCGGTTTATCCGTAGGTTTCTGAAGCAGCCAATGAGGAATTTCTGAATTCAACACCATTTCCGGAGCACCAGTATTTGCGCGAGTACGCGACCGGCTCCCAATTTCTTCATCGATGATTCCGGAAATTCGACTCATGTAGGCTTGATATGAAAACCGACCAGAGGCCACGAGATGATCATAGGTACGCTCAGTCATTGCCTCGAGATCATCGAAACGATCCAGTCGGGACAGTACCTCGTCGACGTTGGAAAAGTCCTTTTCCAGCATAATGTAATGGATATTCGGTTCAATCGCGTCAGAGTACCTTCCTCGGAACAGGACCATCGGCGTTCTCATGAGGGCACATTCGAAAACGCGCGGTGAAATCTGCCCCATTGAGATTTCTGAATCTCGTTGCGCAACCACCGGCAGAAACTCGGAATAAGATGGACGGTGACCAAGTTCGCGCTCAAGGTCTCCAAACTGACGCTCTAGAGAACCGTCGAAATCGAACACGTTCGATCCTGACTCAGAGCCAAGCATAGCCCGGCAAGAACCGACGAAATCGAACCATGTCGGGCCATAGATACGACTTTCTTCATCTGTGGCAATGTCATGCGGAATTCCGCGCTGCCCACAAATTTCCTTCATTCGGCGTCCGATTTCGTATTTGTCGAACCCAAGCCGACCGTAAAAGCCGCCAATGTCCCTCCCCCGGTAGCCCACAACAATCGGCCTTTCTCGAAGGGGTTTCAATTGAGTTTTCGCTACAGAGAGGGACTCTGGGACGTAACCAGTGAAAACCGTCTCAAAACGAACTTCTGGGAACTCACTTCGGGGATAGACGTACTCCAATGAGTCCTGCGGCACGCAGGTCAGCACAACATGGAATTGGATTTCCCTAATTGCCCGTTTGAGAACATTGGTGCGATTATATTCATCTTGCACCGCGAGAATCTTCAGACCCTCAAAGTTTTTCAACTGTTCGAAAAAGTCCGCTGAAACGTAGCCTTCAACGCACAATCTTGCGCAATAATTCAGAATAACGGCATCATATCGGCTAAGCGACACTCTTATTTGTGAATCGTGCGTTACGTGGAGATAGTCAACATTTCCACCGAGATAGTCCTTAAAAGCGTTAAGGTAGTCAAGCGTCGTCTGAGTAAGAGTCGACGCCATAGAGTATGCTATCAAAACGCGCAGATTCAAAGGGAACTCACTAATAATTTGTTCAAGATTTGCATTTGTAGTATCACACAATCAATAACGGAATGTGGTCAAAGAGGTACCTGATTAGCAACGAACGTCAGCGGGGTTCATCTGGTGACCTTGACTGACCGTAGAGTCACCCGCACAGTACACCTGGAGGGGTACGAAATGGCGATGAACCGGATTCAATTTCAACACGGACTGTCGATGCCGGAATTTCTGAAGGACTGCGGAACCGCGGCGCAATGTGAGCGGGTGCTGGAAGAGGTTCGCTGGCCGAACGGGTTTTGCTGTCCGCAAGGTCTTTCAATGCAACGCGTGCCGTCATCAAGCCTCGCTGATTGCCGGCACCGTGTTTCAGGGCAGCAAGTTGCCGCTGACCACCTGGTTCCTGGCGATCTACCTGATCAGTCAGGCCAAGACCGGGTTGTCGGCCCGGGCCCTGAAGCGCCAACTGGGCGTGAGTTACCCCACCGCCTGGTTGATCCACCACAAGCTCATGCGGGTGATGGCCGACCGCGCAGAGCGTTATCTGCTTGAAGGGAAAGTCCAAGTCGATGACGCCTACCTCGGCGGCGAGCGCACCGGTGGCAAGGTCGGACGCGGCTCCGAGAACAAGGTGGCCTTCGTTGCGGCCGTTCCGCTGAGCGAAGCGGATCGTCCGCTGTGCGTCCGGCTGACACCGCTTCCCGGCCTTACGCTCAAGGTGGTGGCCGCCTGGGCGAAAGATCATTTGGCACCGGGGAGCGCGGTGTTCTCCGATGGACTGGCCTGCTTTGGGGCTGTCACAGAGGCAGGCTGCAGTCACCAGTCGACCGTCATTGCCGGGCGCAAGCCGAAGGAGGTGCTGGAGTTCCAGTAGATCAACACCGCCCTCGGCAATCTCAAGACCACTTTGTTGGGTTGCTACCATGCGTTCGACTTTCGAAAGTACGCGACACGCTACCTTGCCGTGTCTTGTTATCGCTTCAACCGGCGCTTCGATCTGCGCTCGCTCCACCAGCGCCTCTTGATCGCCGCCGTCGGAACAACACCCGCAGCCTCTGCGCTCGATTCGCGTGGCTGACGTTTATTGCTAATCAGGAAAAGGTAAGGGTAGAAATCAAAATACCAGTCATCAAACTTCTTCAAAGACTCGCCGGATGAGTCTGCTATTCCAAGATATCTTGCTAGCTGTAACCCGCACAATTCATTCCAAAACTCGGCATTATTATCCTGAGAAAACCCCCGGCTCTGCCGGGGTAACCGTAGCAGTTTGACATTTCCGGCAACCAGGCTTTCTTGAAATGTTCACCCCCTGGCAGTGGCGTAATGGTTCCGTCAAACTCCGGCATGCCCGGCTGCATAAGACAACGGGACCGCTCTTGCCCGTCGCGAATAGGCCCCTTTGAGGGCCTTCTAGGGCATATCCTTATACACAACTTCAGGACCTCGCTGTAAGCTGCCGATTTTTTTGAAAAGGTGTCAGGATGGGCTGGGCTGCGGAGGAGCTGAAGGAAGTTGATCTGGGGGACCGAAGACTGAACAAGCG
>JAFLDL010000042.1 GCA_017302435.1 Candidatus Accumulibacter necessarius | reverse complement strand
CAGGGGCGGGATGCTGGAGATAGATCGCCTGATCCGAATGCACCTCCGCGAAGAAGATCTCTCCCTCGCCATCCAGTTCCCCGAGCAGCCAGGGCAAGTGCCCGTAGCCGCCATCAAAGGCGACGAACGAAAAGTGCAAGCCTTCCCGCCTCAGGCGCATCACCATGTCCAGGGCGATCTCGCCCTTGGTGCGGAACGTCTGTGCCTCCTCAGGCACCCCCACCGCCTCGCAACGTGTCGTATCTTTGGCCCACGTTTCCGGCAGATACAAGTCGGCATCCACCACGCTCGCCACGCCATCGCGTGTCACCGCCGCGAAGACGCCCACCTGACAGTTATCGACCTTCCCCAGGCGCCCGTTCCACTGCCGCGCCACGCCCGCGGACAGGTTCCCCTTTTTCCCGAACGCGCTCTCGTCCAGGAGTAGAGCGCTGGGGTAGCCGAAATGCGTGTTGGCATCGACCACCAGTTGCTGAAGCACCCCGCGCCGATCCCAGTTGGACTCGCTCAGCATATGATGCAGCGGCTGATAGCGGCTGTCGGCTACGGTTTCCGCCATGCACTCCAGGTTACGGCGCGAACTCTGGAACAGCCCGTGCAGATACTGGCGCGCCGTGTCTTCTACCGAACGCGTCCGGCTTTGAAAGCAGTGAAGGTACGGCGAGAAGTGCGAATCGAAGTGCTCTAATGCCGAAGCGACCAGCGCAGATATGCTATCGACGTATTGGAGTTGACATTGTCATTTACAACTCCATGAATAGATGGAACAATCACGACATATGACATTCTACCACATGACAAACGTAAATCACGGGAAGGTGAATGCGAATCTGACAAAGTAGAAATAAGGATATGGGGTAAGTTGTGTATAAGGATATGGGTCATACGTCAGGGCTGTTGGACAAGGCTGGTCTTGGCATTCTGAACAGAAATCCCGTACAAAGTAAAGCTTGCGTATTCAGTTCTATCTTCCACGACCAATGGCTTGGCATAGCGCTCCTGCACTAATTGCTGAAGTTGCTCAACATTATTATGAGATGCCACCAAGCTGAATCGTCTGCCGGAAGCAAGGCATTCCAGGAAGCCTCCGCAACCGCTTGCCAATTCTTGCTCTCTCAATTCAGGCAGCAGGTACATGGAACCTAAGAATATTATCCGCGGCGAGCGGCTGCCAACATCGAAAGGGCGATAACCTGCTCGCAAATTTATTTCTCCTCCAAAGGCATACACCAGCTTCTCGGACTCTAACATCTGGACATCTTTTTTCCAAGCCTGTTCTTCATAGTGTAATCGCATGCGATCGCTGCAAATAATAAGCGCCACTGGCGCCAACATTGCCATAGCTATGCATAAGGCAAGACGGCTTATTCTGCGCGCCCTAGGCGGTGAGCTAGCTTGAATGCTAATAGACGCAAGGAAAAACAGCCCGGCGGCGATCCCGCCAGCAACTCTCTCCGGGAATGGCCTAACGAATGATGCCGAAGCAAGATAGATCACAACAAACGTGCCGACTCCGACAAGAATAGCGTTTCGCATTCTGGAAAAAAAAGACATCCAAGTAGCCGCGAGCAGGAACCAGAAAAACAACTGCTCAGGCAAATTTTTGATGGATTCTATTCCGGCCCAGTATCGCGCTCTTAATACATGTTCGAATGGTACGCTTTCCATGAGCGCATACATTCTGGATGGCTCCAGCATGCTTAAATCACCAAAAAACCACTCACCTAATAGTCCTATATCGTTTTCTGTGAAGCCCGTTGTCAGGAACCCACGATAATAACGGATCGCTTCGATGTACCCGTAATTCTTTAGAGTCGCTACGGGATCGTTGAGCCGATAAAACTCCGATAACCAGGTATCCTGAAGTCCATACGACGCCAACGCATGCAAAAGAATGACTGCAGCTATTGCAGAAAAAAAGCCTATAATCCATGCCCTATTCAGCAAAGCACGTGATCGAGCGTTCCAGAGCAGTATCGGAAAAAGGCATGCTGCGGCGGCGGCGGCCATGCTTACACGAAAGAACATCGCCATCAGAATCAGCACCGCTCCGAACATCCATTCTCTTGGTGTTGGTTCCACATCGCCGCGGCCGGCCCATAGGACTGCAGCACATGCAACCAAAAAACCAGACACATACGTGTATTGGAGTTGTAGGATAAACGGCGCGATCCCTGCTGAAACAAGCACCCATGCAAACGGCCCCTGCTCATCCTTTAGTAGGCGATACCCGACAGCAATGGTGCCAATCAAAACACAGCCAATCAAAAAGATTGCGTAGGAATATCCCGTTTCAAGCAGCCGCACAACACTCAAGATCTGCCCAATTATTGGGTGCATATAGGGCATGGCTTCAACAGGGCGCTCCAAGATTCCGTAACCTTCAGCCAGCATTGCATAATAGACATCGTCATGTACTTGCCAAACTGGACGTATAATAAATAACGTCACGATCAACATTGCGACAAGAGCTATCACGCCATACCCTGGAGTGCGGGAGCATCCAGGCAGAACCAGGATCTTGGTTCGATGAATGAGTACTTGCATAATCAACAAAAACCTTAAGCCAGGTGTTCTCAAGGGTGGAGGATGTCAATCAAGTGCGTCGATAAGTGACAACATTTTCCTAATGATATGTGGCTGCTCCTCTTCCAGCCCCAGCCACATTGGCAAACGTACCAGTCGCTCACTAACGCTGTCGGTGTTTGCCATGTTGCCGGCCACTCGGCCTAAACGTTGCCCATAAGGTGACGAGTGCAAGGGGGTGTAATGGAATACGGTGTTGATCTGGTCTGATCTTAGCCGTTCAATAAAGGCCGTGCGATGTTCCAAGCTCGGCAAGAGCAAGTAATACATGTGCGCATTATGGCCACATTCACGAGGCATCAAGGGGCGCCGAATTCTCCCGGCCTTTTCCAGACCAGCAAACCATTGGTGGTAGTTAGCCCAGATGTCTAGGCGCCGCCTAGTGATGGCGTCCGCCTCCTCCATCTGAGCCCAGAGAAAGGCTGCAATTAACTCCGAAGGCAAATAGGACGAACCCAGGTCCACCCAGGTGTACTTGTCCACCTGGCCGCGGAAGAACTTGGAACGGTTCGTGCCCTTTTCGCGAATGATCTCGGCCCGTTCGGCGAGGGCTCGGTCGTTGATGAGGAGAGCACCCCCTTCTCCGCTGATGATGTTTTTGGTTTCATGGAACGAGAGCGCCCCCAGGTGTCCAATTGAGCCGAGGGGACGTCCCTGGTGGCTTGCCATTATCCCCTGGGCGGCATCCTCGATAACGAGCAGGCCATGCTTGCGGGCAATAGCCATGATTGAGTCCATCTCGCAGCCAACCCCGGCATAGTGAACCGGAACGATGGCCTTGGTCTTCTCGGTAACAGCCGCCTCGATCCTGGCTTCGTCAATGTTCAGCGTATCGGGGCGAATATCGACAAAAACGGGCACCCCACCGCGCAGAAGGAAGGCGTTGGCGGTTGAGACGAAAGTATACGATGGCATGATCACCTCATCTCCCGGCTGGATGTCCGCCAAGATGGCTGCCATTTCCAGAGCAGCGGTGCAGGAGTGGGTAAGCAGAGCCTTGTAGGTTCCGGTCCGTCTTTCCAGCCAGTCGCTGCACTTTTTCGTGAAGCTGCCATCACCGGCCAGGTGGCCATTGGCATGAGCCTGGGCGATGTACCAGAGTTCCTTGCCGGTCATGTAAGGTTTGTTGAAGGGGATCTTCATACCACGCATTCCATGATCCAATGGGTGTAAGGTATCCACTTGCGGTGCCTTAGCGTGCCATCGACCCGAGAAAAGGACCCGGCAGCTAGGTTGCGGTAGCCGTCTTGAGTGCGGACGTTCTGCCCGCGGTCACGGAGGATGAGGTGGCGAGCGATGGCATTCTGCCCCGGGGCGAGACAGGGATCAATTGTGATCACGCGGCCTCCCTCCACCAACGCCGCCCGCGCGAGACTAAAGATCTCAATAACCACCGGGTCGTCGAGGTGGTGCAGCACTCCTAATGCAATCACTACGTCAAACCTTGGCAGCTTCTCCAGTTCTACTCGGTCTAGTTGTTTGCACTCAAAATGAGCGTGATGCCCGAAGCGTTTCCTGGCCGCGCCGATGTATCTCTGGCTGATGTCATAACCCCTATACTGCACGGTTTCCGGAAGGAAGGCTAGGATTTCCGCAGTACCACAGCCGATATCCAGGATACGGCAGCCCGCTTGCGGGCGGATGAAGTTGTCCACCAGATCACGCCGGACAGCTTGGGCGCCCATGATGTTCTGCAGCTTGTCATAAACCCGGGGGTGTGAGAGGGTGGCTCGGATACCGCTAGTGATCTGGCTCATGGGCTATCCCCTCGCGATGACGATAATTCCGAGGATCACGAGGGCGCCACCCACCAGCTTGGCACAACTCAGACTCTCCTGGAACAGGAGGAAACCCGCCGCCAGCACTAGGATGTAGTTCAGGCTGACAAAGGGATAGGCGTAGCTGATCTCGAACTTAGTCATGGTCAGCATCCAGGATACGCCAGCCAAGAAGGTGGCCACGATGCCGGAGATCACCCAGGGGTTCAGGAGCAGAGCGACGATGTAGTGGACCTTGCCGGGCATGTCGATGGGCAGTGCACCCGCTTCTGTGACCTGCCAACGCATGATGAGCTGGCTGTAAACGGTGAACAGAATGGTGGAAAAGATGAACGAGTGTTCGATAATCCGGTTCAATGTATATTCCTTCGTGAACGCGATGAGCGGGGGAGGAAAACGCAATCCCATCCAAGCGCAAAGATCCAGCAGCGCTGGCTACGGGCGACCATGCGCATACGGACCCGGATAGCACCCTGCTGTCGTGCATGCGCGAGACAACTGGACATCCCATTTCATGTCTGCGGGCTCCCACTTTCACGCCAGCCCCAGATGTACCAGGGTGCGTCGGGCCCCACATTGAACAGTAAATCCAGAACGGACACCGCATGCTCGAAGGGCGGGTAGCTCTGCGGATACTCCGGGTAGCCCGAGTAATCCTTCCAAACTAGATCGATACTCGCATCGGCGAACCGTGCTGGCTCGATGTAGTCCTTTGCGGCAGCCCCGGAGACGTAGCGAGTTGCGCCGGCTTTGGTCACGAGTTCCACAAGCCTCTCAAGTTTGTGACCCGACAAGCCATAATCTCGGGAATCCCGGAACTCGGTCTTTATACTTAGCAGATCATTTGAAACTGCACGAATCAAGTATTGATTCAGCTCCGAAAGATTGCGCCACTGTCTCCCGCGATAGACTTCCTCGAAGAACGGCTGATAGTGCTTGAAATAAGCGGACTTCCCGTAGTGATGCTTTAGAAGATCCCAGTGGTTTTTCTGCCAGGCAGCATCTTTGATTGCGACCTCACAAATGAGCCGATGTAGATCAGTACCTACCGGGATAGTGATCCATTGAGCACCTCTCGGTGTCTTGATTTTGTTTCTGTTTCGCCAGTCGTTCTTTGTATACTGAAGATCGTCGTAAAAAATGAAGACATCTGCATCATGGACTAAATCGAAATAGCCTTTCCATGGGATGTAATTCGATTGGAGAACCACAACGGTTTTCATGAGAAAAGCGGCCCTGGGCTAAGATGTTTGCAATCCAGAAGCATATACAGGAGATGTTCCGCCTGCTCCGGGCTACAATAGCGGTCATTGAACAGATTGATAACATAGCGATGCAGCGTTTCGGCTAACGGTGCCCTGCCCGGCCCGAACATACCGGCCAGTGAATCATAATGGCCGCTGGCAAAAAGACCCCCTCGGCGAATGGCGTCGAGCGCGGCCTCTTTGTTTCTGACCTGAATGTTGAACCTCCATGACTGAAACACGCTCGGAAACTGGAGATCCTGCGGTAGTCTGGAAGCATAGATCGAATTAGTGACGAGCTTGATCCCCGAGGCCACACCCAATTCCTGCTCCACCCGCACCCGATACGACTCCCAGGACTCCCGGGGTATGGCGGTATCCAGCCAATCGCTATCACGGTATGAGAAGGATGCGCGCGTACGCAGGGTACGCTTGTATCGGTTGGTCACCTCGTCGAGATCCTCGTCACTGTAGTCGGATCCCGTGTGGGCATAGCGCATGTCGTCGCGGAGCACGCCGTATCCTCCGAAGCCGATGTCGACATACTTCGCATAGCCCGTGCTGAAGAGCGCGGCGTCGGAATGCGGCGCTAGCGTGCCGCTGAAATCAGGTGGGCACAGGCAGCGGTCGTCCACGATGAGCGCATCCGGAGAACGGGACTTGATAGCGGAAAACAGGTCTGTTGTCTTGAAGACAGCACCATAGGTCCTTACGTAGAGTATTCCGGCGGGCCTGTTGTTGGGGACGGACCAACGATCAATAATCGCATCGTGATTCATGCACAGAGTATCTCGCGCGATGTCAATGAATTCGAAGGGGCGCTGTGCCTTGAAGAAGACCATGGGAACAATGGGACAAACATTAGCCGGCAAGAGGAACGGGCCTCTAACCTCATGCGAACGCAAGAGATTGAATAGGACTGTTGAGGCCCTACTTTCGAATACAATCATCGCCTCGGCCTCGCAGGCACGCCGTATGCGACCACTCCTTGCCCGATGGACTGCACCACAGTGGACGCCATCCCGACGAAGGCGTAGTCGGCAATGACCATTTTCTCCCGGACGGTCGAGTTGAGACCGACGAATGCACCGGTTCCGACTCGAACGTGCGCACCAATGCATGCGCATGCGGCTACGAACGCTCCATCTCTGAAGTTTGCCTCATGTTCGACAACCACATGCGAGTTGATGATGTTGAAATCGCCCAGAGACACGCTGTGTTGCAGACAAGCGTGAGACAGCACGACATTGCCATGCCCCATTGATACGGTACGGGAAATATAGGCGGACGGATGGACAAAGTTGGCGAAGCGGGTGACAGGGATGCCGAGTTCGCGCAGCAGCGCTACGCGTTCAAACATCACGTCCGGCCGATAGAGCGCGAAGATGAAATCGGTCTCCGTGTCGCGGAACTTCGTCCAAGCCTCCCGAACGCCGCACACTACGCGGAATCCTCCGATCTCTTTGCCAAGTGACGGATCGTCTATGGCAAACCCAAGGACTGTCGTGGAATACCCGAATCGTAGGCGCGCATCCTCAATTTGCTCCGCAATATTGATCGCGGTTCCCTTGCCGCCGATGATCACGACCCGTCTCAGACTCATGAGCGTTCACCTGTCCACGTACGATGCCCAACCAGAAACAAAGGCTTCCTGGAAGACTTGAAGTTCATCCGTCCAAGATACTCACCAAAGACGCCGAGAATCAATAGCTGAATGCCGCCGAACAAGATGATAGCAGCCATGATGGAGGCGAAGCCGCTCACTGTGATCAAACCGAACACCCTCCCTACCACGATTACGCCCAGCCAGCCCATGCCAACCAAGAAGAACAGTAGGCCGATCCAGGAGGCAAGGCGCAACGGCAGGTCGGAGAAGGTGACGAAGATATTAACGGTGTGGGTTAGAAGTTTGCGGAAGGTGTAGTTGCTGGTGCCATGGGCGCGGGTCCCATGGGGAACTTCGACCGTGGCATAACTGTTGGTCAACCAGGACAGATAGCCGTCCACAAAAGGGAATGCAGAGTCGAACTGGACCAAGGCGCGGCCGATGTCACCTCGCATGAGCCGGTAACTGGTATAGGAGTAGTTCAAGGACGGGATGGCCTTGTTGAATAGCCAGCGCGCGGCACAGGAGGTGAGGTTGCGCCAGGACTTGTGAGTCCTTTCCGGATAGACGCCATATATTAAATCGTGGCCTTCCTGGGCTACTTTGTAAAGTGCAGGAAGATTTTCCGGGGTCTGTTCCAGATCATCGTCCAAGGTGGCGATCCAATCCCCGCGTGCGTGGGCGAATCCGCATATAGTGGCTGCGTGCTGCCCGAAATTTCTGCTGAGCCGGATGCCCCGCACGCGCGGATCCGTGCGAGCCAGTTCTTCTATAGCCTCCCAGGAACGATCCCCGCCGCAATCTTCCACCAAGATCAATTCGAATTCTGAGTCCAGAGGCTCGACTGCCTCGACGATACGGCGGTGCAACTCGCGCAGGGTATTCTGGGAGCGATAGACCGGAACGACGATGGAGAGGGTGGGTGCCGGCTTGTCGGAGTTATGCTGCATGGCTAGATCCATCTTGTGCGAGTTGCCCACATAAGGTTCGGAAACTGTTGCGCCAAGGGGATGGACAAACCCATCTTGCGCCGCCAGATGATGTCGTGGGCCTGATGAGACCCCGAGCCGCAGCTGCTGAGCTGCCCAGGGCTGCGGTGATGGACGGTGTGCGGCCTTGTTCCCGCTGGACGCGGGCGCTGCGGAAACTGTAGCCGGAGTGCAGCGGCAGGAAATGGTCCAGGACGTGGCGCATACGCAGGCTCATGTATTAGACAGGTCCGTTACATCGCCATGGACGGGGACAGCCGAAGGGCCACGTGTTTGTGTCCGGGAAAGAGAAGGGATGCGAGATCCAGGGGCACCACCAAAAGTATATGAGCTCCCGTGAAGCGCGTGAATATCGAGCCTTGTCCAACACCCCTGACACATGGCTTAGCCTGATCCACATCGTCTGCCGTTGGCACCCGCTCTTGCCGCTGGGGTGGTCAGGTCGCGGGTAGAGGGTGGACAGGAAGCGCTGGTGGCGGGGGTGGTGTGGAGTCAAATCAGGAGGCTGTCGAGAGGTCATTTGAGTGAGGCCTGGGTTGTCCAAGCGCCGCGGGGTTTCGTTCACGCAGGATCTCCAGTAGGTATTCTCCATAGCTGCTCTTGGCGATTTGAATGGCCAACGAGGCCAGTTTTTCTGCGTCAATATAACCGAGGCGGAAGGCAATCTCTTCCGGACAAGCGATGATGAGACCCTGTCGCTTCTCCAGGGTCTCGACGAAGTTAGAGGCTTCCAGCAACGCTTCGTGGGTGCCCGTATCCAGCCAGGCGACTCCACGACCCAGGACCTCGACCGAGAGCTTGCCCTGCTTCAGATAGGCGCGGTTCAGGTCCGTGATCTCGAGTTCGCCGCGGGCAGAGGGCTTCAGGGTGCGCGCAACATTGACCACCTTATTGTCGTAGAAGTACAAACCGGTCACCGCCAGGCGGGAGCGAGGTCTTGCCGGCTTCTCTTCGATACTGATTGCCCTGTTCCCGGTGTCAAGTTCGACGACGCCGAACCGCTCGGGATCTCTGACCGGATAGGCGAAAACCGTTGCGCCTTCCAGACGCGCACGCGCTCGGCGAAGCTTGGTCAGCAGGTCCGACCCATGGAAAACGTTGTCACCGAGGATAAGTGCGCAGGACTCACCGGCAATGAAGTCCTCGCCGATCAGGAAAGCTTGCGCCAGACCACCGGGCGACGGCTGAACAGCGTAGGAGATGCTGATGCCCCAGTCGGCGCCGCTGCCCAATAGTTGCTGAAAGCGAGGGGTATCCTGCGGCGTGGAGATGAGCAGGATGTCGCGAATACCCGCCAGCATCAGGGTGCTGAGCGGGTAGTAGATCATCGGCTTGTCGTAGATCGGCAGCATCTGCTTCGACATCGCTGATGTGACGGGGTAAAGGCGGGTGCCAGAACCACCGGCGAGGATGATGCCTTTGCGAACGATTTGCTCGTCCATTGTCACGACTCCTGGCGTGTTGCTACGAAAAACCGACTGGTGGCGCGTGTCGCTGCACGGGGCGACGAGCTGGGTTGGCGGCGTCCTGCCGGAGATCTGACGCCAGCGCTCACACCACCACCTCGACGCAAGCCGGATGTCCGAGAAAAGCCTGCGGGCTTGCCGTCATGCCATAAGCCCCCGATTGAAAGATCACTACCAGATCTCCTGGTTCGGCTGCGGCAAGTTCCATCCGATCAGCGAGCAGATCCAGCGGCGTGCACAGCGGTCCGACGACCGATACCGCTTCACGCCTGTCGACCGTCATCCGGTTGCCGATGGCGACCGGGTAGTTCTTGCGGATCACCTGGCCGAAATTGCCTGAGGCAGATAGATGGTGGTGCAGGCCCCCATCGGCGATCAGGAAGGTATGGCCACGAGAGATCTTACGGTCGATTATGCGTGAAACGTAGATGCCGGCTTCGCCGACCAGGTAACGTCCAAGCTCGATCACCAGCTCGGCCTCCGGTAACTCGCGCGCGGCGCGCTCGACGATGATCGCTAGGTTGGCACCGATCGGCGCGAGATCGAGCGGTTGTTCGCCGGGAAAATAGGGAATGCCGAAGCCGCCGCCGAGATTGAGGAAGCGCACCGGTGATGGCGCCGATCGCGCGAGGCGCAGGGCGAGTCCATAGCTCTTGCACTGAGCTTCGACGATGGCTTCCGGTTTCAGGTTCTGGGAGCCGGCGAAGAGATGGAAACCCTCAAAGGCGAGTCCAGCTCTCCCGATTTCGGCCAGCAGTTCGGGTACCTGCTCGGCGTCCACGCCAAACTGCTTGGGGCCGCCGCCCATTTTCATTCCTGAACTCTTCAGCTCGAAATCCGGGTTTACGCGCACGGCGACACGCGCCGGGCCACCTGTCTCGTGACTGATCTTCGCCAGTTCAGTGACTTCGCGAAAGGATTCGACGTTGATCAGGATGCCGGCAGCGACAGCCTGGCGTAACTCTACAGTCTGCTTTCCAGGGCCGGCAAAGCTGATCTCGTGGGGATCCGCGCCGGCGTCGAGGGCTACCTTCAGTTCACCGCCCGATGCCACGTCGATGCCATCGACCAGGCTGGCCATCTGGCCGACCAGCGCCGGCATTGGGTTGGCCTTCATCGCGTAGTGCAGCTTCACCGAAGCAGGTAGGGCGGCCCGCAGTTCGGCGACCCGCCGCTTGAGCAAGGAGCGGTCGTAGGCGTAAAAAGGGGTTTGCCCCACGCGCGCGGCCAGCCGGGAGATTGGCATCCCGCCGATGACAAGTTCGCCATTTTCAACAGGGAAATGCGTCATCGGTGCGTGGATCGGCGCAGCCCTCGTGATCGGGTTACTCATGGCTGGCACGCCGGCTTGACATCGACGCCGGCTTCCTGTGAACTCGCGAGGAATTCACCAGACAGCGCCTTGCGGTCTATCTTGCCATTGGGGTTGCGCGGCAGGGGGCCTTGCCGGACGACGATGCCGGCCGGCACCATGTAGGCGGGCATCCGGCTGCGGCATTCGGCAAGCAGTTGGGCGGCATCGAGGCTACCGCCCTGTGGGGGCGTGACGATCACCTGTATGGCTTGGCCGAGCGTCGGGTGATCCACACCGAAGGCGACGCACTCGCCGACGAGTTGGGTGGCGTAAAGCACTTCCTCGACCTCGGTCGGGCTCACCCGGTAGCCGGAGGTTTTCATCATTTCGTCACGGCGACCGATGAAGTAGAGGAAACCCTCTTCATCCCTGCGCACCGTGTCGCCGGAGAAGACGGCGATTTCGGGCAGCACCAGCCCGGCGTCGCGGCCCGGCGTGCTGGCGGGCAGCGGCTTGTAGCGCTCGGTGGTTTTCTCGTGGTCGTTCCAGTAGCCCATGCCGACCAGTGCGCCACGATGGACCAGTTCGCCGGGTTCGTTCGCCGCGCAGGGCGAACCGTCTTCGCGCAGGACCAGGATTTCAGCATTGGGGATCGCCTTGCCTATCGAGTCGGGTCGCCGGTCGACCTCGTCGGGCGGCAGGTAGGTCGATCGGAAAGCCTCGGTCAGGCCGTACATCAGGTAGGGCTTGCTCTTCGGCAGACGCTTGCGCAGGGCGGCCAGCGTATCGCGTGGCATGCGCCCGCCAGTATTGGCGAAATAGCGCAGATGTTCGCCGACGGCGGCGGGCCATTCGAGTTGGGAGAGCTGGATGTAGAGCGGAGGTACCGCCGTGAGACCCGTCACCTGCTCGCGCGCGAGAGCCTGGAGTACATCCTGCGGCAGCAGGTAGTTGAGCAGCACGACGCGAGCGCCGGCGTGGAAGGCTGTCGTGAGCTGGCTGAAGCCGGCATCGAAGGACAGCGGCAACGCGGCGAGCAGGGTGTCGTCAGCGTTGTTCTCGAGATAGCTGGCGACGCTCTTGGCGCCGGCAACCATGTTGCGGTGCGAGAGAACAACTCCCTTCGGCTTGCCCGTACTGCCCGACGTATAGAGGATCGCTGCCATGTCGGTGTCGATTACCCGGTGACCACTCTGCCCGCCAACTTGCAGGAGATCATCCCAGTGCAGCCAGGCCAGCGGTCCGCCGCTGGCGGGCAGCGGGTCGGGGTTGACCACGATCACGTGCCGCAGGTCGTGGCAGGTGGGCACAACCGAGGCCAGCAGCGACAGGCGCTCGGCGGAAGTGATCAGGGCTCGCACATTGCAGTCGCGCATGATGTAGGCGACCTGGTCGGCCTTGAGCAATGGGTTCAGCGGAACAAAGACGCAGCCGGCGGCGGTAGCGCCAAAACTGGCGATGACGGTCTCCAGGCGCTTCTCGAGGTAGATGGCGATCCGCTCGCCGCGTTGCAGGCCGAGGCCGACGACGCCGCTGACGAAACCGCTGATCGACTGCAGCAGCAGGTCGTAGCTTATTGACTGCTTGCCATAGGTGAGTGCGATGGCCTTAGGCTGGCGAGCTGCGGTGTGGCTAACTAAATCGGGGAGTAGGCAGGAATCGGTCATGTTGTTGGAAGGCCGGGGCGATGTGCTGGAAACGGATTTTAGCGAGAATGGGCTTGACGACCGTGAAATTAGTCCGGTTGGCGCAAAAAGCAAAGGTACAGACGTTTCGCTGGCCTTGGGCACTGCGAGTTGGCCTTCTTGGCAGCAGACTTGTGCGTCGAGCGTCCCCACGTTTGCTCGGCACGGTTCTATTGCAGGGCGTTCTTGCAGCTCGCAAAGCGCGTTCGGGTTTTTGGCGGTACTGTGGATGAAAGATCCAGTTCGCCGGCTGCACACTCATGGAAAAGGACACCATCAAAGTGTATGGTACACTTTGTTCGGGCGACTCGGCGCCGTTGGCTGATCAGTTGATTTGATCTCAGGAATGCTTCTCGCATTTTCCAGCCTGTTTGTGGACTGGTGATGGTGCAGGCAACGGTTGGGAGCGAACACTGGATCTTAGTCATCCATTCGGGGGAACGGCCAATCTGCGGATATGCAGTTAAGGCGTACAAGGTTCCATGCCGGTCTTGCTACCCCGGGTGAAAGTGATGCTCAACGGCATGACCCAACGTATCGACACAACGGACGCAAGGCAAGACGAGTCAGCTATGCAAAGGCCGATCTACACGGGGGGGGAAGGATCACCAACTGACCTTAGGTCGGGCCGTAGCTGTCCCGCACGGGCAGTCCCATGAAGTGTCAATGGGTCTCGGTTCCCTGCGACACCGGCCGATGCCGCGTGGCTGTGTTCTCCGTGGTTTCTGCGCGCTCGATGAATCCCCCTTTGCCGACTGTATTCGGCGGCACGCAAACTTGAGATGAATTTGCCTGACACGGTGGCTAAGCCGGGGCGTGAGCGGTCGCTCAGAAAGCACCGGTCGCAAGCGTCCGTTACAAGGGTCGCCGGGATGATGTACGGTGCGCTGTCGTTTATCTGCGCGACCCTGTGTATGGCGCTCGCTTGGCATCACCCGCTGTCAGCAGCGCTTGCCGTGCTCATCTGCACCGCACTGGCAATGCTCGCTGCCGGGCAACCGCTGGTCGGGCTGGCGCTGTTGCCGGCGGCGCTGCCAGTCATCGGACTGATGCCATGGACAGGCTGGCTGACTGTCGAGGAGCTTGACCTCGCTGTGCTCGCCGTAGCTGCCGGTGGCTATGCGCGACTTGCTCTTCGCCCACCGCCAGCAGCTACTGCCGCGGGCGCGACGGCGATGAAAGGCTTGCTGCTGTTCAGCTTCGCGGTCGCGTTGATCGTCAGTATGGCGCGTGGTTTTGCCGATGCCGGCGGCCTCAACTGGGGCTGGTGGCAAGGCTACCACGAGCCGATGAACAGCGTGCGGGTGGCGAAGAGCTTCTTTCTCGCAATACTATTGGTACCGCTGTGGCGTACTCAGTTGCGTGCGACCCCCGATCGTGCTGAGCGTTGGCTCGGAACCGGCCTAGCCGGCGGATTGCTGATGGTCGCGATACCGGCGCTCTGGGAGCGCTGGGCCCACACTGGTTTGGCGAACTTCTCTAGTGATTACCGGACGACGGCACTCTTCTGGGAAATGCACGTCGGCGGTGCAGCGTTCGATGGCTTCCTGGCGTTGACCATGCCGTTCGCGGTGCGCGAACTGCTTCGCCAGGTCGAGCCGTGGCGCTGGGCTCTGGCGGCAGCTGCCGTTGTGCTGGGCGCCTATGCGTGCTTGACCACGTTTTCGCGCGGGGTCTACCTGGCGGTGCCGGTCGGCTTGGTGGCCATGGCCGGCTTGCAGGCTTTGTCGTCTCGTCGGATAGGCACTCGCGCTGGTGCTCCGGTGACGGGCCAGGCGGGCGGGGTGGCCGCAGTCGTGATCTGCGCTGCGTTCATTGCGGGCGCCATCACTATCTTTCCGACCAGTGGCTACCGCGGAATGCTGGCGCTGTTCGGCGCGGTGGTGCTGCTGCTGCCAATGGCCGTCTGGCTGCAGCGAACACCGGCGCGTGGTTGGGCAGTGGGAGTGGCGGGGGGCCTGTCGCTATCGTTGTTGCTGGCTCTGGTGGCTTATGCGCTGCCGAAGGGGCCTTACCTGGTTTATGCGCTGGCCTGGGCGGCAACTGCGGCGGCGTTGCTCTCGCAGCGGTGGCCGTCGCCGGCATTGCTGGTGCCGTGGTGGGGGGCGCTGATTTTGACAGCCTGGCTAGCCTTGCTGGCATCGATGCTGCTCGTGGCTACCCATTGGGGCGGCGAGCCGGCACTTTCGCCGATGGCGGTGGTGGTCCTGCTCTTGCTGGCGTTTGCGGTGGTGAGTGGTCGTGGCACGAAGCCGCGCTGGCCCCAATCGCTGCGGTGGCAGGGGGGCGTGGCCGGCGCTATGGTCGTGCTGACGATCATGGTCGGAGTGATGCTCGGCGGTGCGTACATGGGCGATCGTTTCACTACTGGCGGCCGCGACCTTGACGACCGCTTGCAGCACTGGGCGCAAGGGCTGTCCTTGCTGAACGACCAGATGGCGTGGGCTTTCGGCAAGGGCACCGGCCGCTATCCGGCCAACCATTTCTTGTCCGGCAAGCCTGAGGATCAGGTCGGCGACTACCGCCTGCGCGAAGAAGGTGGGGCGCGGCATCTGGTGTTGACCGCGGGCAAGCACCTTATCGATTGGGCCCAGTTGTTGCGCGTTTCCCAGCGGGTGGGCCCGTTCACAGGCCCGGTGACCATGAAAGTGGACGCACGGTCAGATGTCGCGGTCACGCTGCACTTCGAGATCTGCCGCAAGCACCTTCTTTACGATGACGGCGACTGCGCGATCGCTTCAGTGCCGGTCAAGGCGCAGGCCGGGCTATGGCAGTCTCTAGTCGTTCAGCTGCCCGGCAAAGGTCTGTCCGGCGGCGACTTTTTCGCGCCGCACTTCTTGACCTTTTCGGTCGCCGTAAAGGAAAGCGGTCGCTCGGTCGAACTCGACAACTTGCGCGCCATCGACGCCAGCGGACGCGAACTGTTGGTTAACGGCGACTTTGAAGGCGGTATGGCGCGCTGGTTCTTTTCCAGCGATCGGCACCACATGCCTTGGCACATGAAAAACATGTTGCTGCATGTTCTGTTCGAGCAGGGCTGGGTCGGGCTAGTGCTGTTCTGCGGCCTTGTCTTGTCAGCACTCTGGCGGGTGTCATGGGGTAATGCGCGCGATCACACGCTGTCACCGGCGATCGGGGCCGCCGTGCTTGGATTCCTTGTTGTCGGCCTGTTTGACAGTTTGCTCGATGCGCCGCGCGTGGCCTTTCTGTTCTACCTGTTGCTCATGATAGCGCTCACGCTTCCAGCGCAAACTGCTCTGCCGCGCGGGAGGGCTTCCGCGCCACCCTGAAAAAGAGTCGATTCGCCCTGCAAGCCGAGCCAAGTGACAAGGACGCCAGCCGCGCTCCCATCCTCGCTTTGGCAAGGCTTTTGCACTCCATCATCGTGGGGTCGAAAGTCGCTGCGTTTCCTGGCCGCGCAGCCATTGCTCGAACATAGTCAGGATCCAGACCATCTCGCCGTAATAGCCCGGGTGTTCCGGCAGAAGTTCGCCCATCAGTTTCTGGATGAAGTCTGGGCGAACGATTCCCCGTTTCGCGAGGGTGTTCAGTGAATCCTCGACAAGTTGTCTCAATCCTGGCGTGCGGGTCGTCCAGACGCCGAATGGCAGTCCGAAGCCCTTTTTCTTCTTCCTGATGATCTCATCTGGCAGGAAGCCGCGCAACGCTTCCTTGAAGAACCAGCGCAGCCTGAAGCGGCGAAGTTTCCAGTCGGGCTGGAGGGCCATCGAAAAATCGGTCAGGCGGTCGCTTAGCAAGGGATAGGCGACCGGGATGCCGGCCATCTGGGTGGCGCCGCGCACTTTCGGCAGATCACTGTCAGCCAGCGTGTAACGCCAGTCGTAAGCGAGCATGCGATTGATCAGGCTTGGTGCATTACATTCGTTCCAGGTGGCCTGCATGTGTCTTGACGGCTCGCCAATATCGATCTGAGCAAGAAAATCAGCGGTGAGCACGTTCGCCGGATCAAGTTGCGTGATCAGATTGAAACTCTCCAGGCGATCGGGCATCGGCACGCGTGAATGGCGGACATAACCAGTGGCCTGCTTCAGGCCCGGGATGCGTCGCAAGGGGCTGTTGTCGGCGCACATCGGCTCGATCAGTCGCCTTATTCCCTTTGGCGCTGCATGGTAAAACTCGAACAGACGCTGCATCGCGTAGCGCGAGTTGCCGCCGAACAGTTCGTCGCCGCCGTCGCCGGCCAGCATCTTGGTGCAGCCGTCGGCCTGCGCGTTCCTGGCGCAGTAATAGGCCGGCAGGGCGGAGGAGTTGCCGAAGGGTTGATCGTGGTGCTGTGCGACCGCCGGGATGCTGGTCACCAGGTCATCCGGTGTCACGTAGTACTCATAATGCTCGCAGCCAAAGTGCTTCGCCGCGAGGCGGGCATACACCATCTCGTCGTAGCCCTCGGCGTCGAAGCCTATAGAGTAGGCGGGTGCCGGCTTGCCCGTCACCTGGCAGAGCATGCCTGCCACCGTCGAGCTATCGGTGCCACCAGACAGGAAGGCGCCAACGCGTTGGTGGCCGACGACATCTTCGGCGATGCTGTCACGGATCAGGTTGCGGAAGGTGTCGCGCGCAGCAGCGAAGGGCTGGCGATGTTGCTCGTCAAAATGTAATGACCAGTGGCGCGTCTCGCGTGCGCCATTGCGGTCAACGAGCACGCCGTGTGCTGCCGGTAGCCGGCGTACCTGACGGAAAATGGTACGTGGTGCCGGGATCATGTGGAAATAGAGGTAATCGAAGATCGCCTGCGGATCAAGTTCATCGCCACGCCCGTGAACGCAGTCGGCACGATCGGAGAAAGCGAGTGTCTTGCCGTCGCTGCGATAACAGAGGGTCTCGATGGCGAAGCGGTCAACGGCCAGGAAGACGCATTCGCGCCGCGTATCGACGATGGCCAGGGCGTAGGCGCCTCGGATGCGCGAGGCGACGTCCGTCCCGTTGGTATGCCATGCCTTCAGGATTTCTGTCGCAAGTCCCGATGGTCGCGAAGCGCCAGCTGCGTTTTCGCTCTCGACCGAGGGCGAACCAATTACCGCGCAAATCGCATGGGTGTCGCGGGCAACCTCATCGCCCCGCAGCGCAAGCGACTTGATCAACATTGGCGCAGCGTCAGCGTCGAAGAGGCTGATTAGATCGATTTGGCCAGAGAGTCTGTCTTTCATGGAATCTGTGTGGGCTGCGGTTGATTGCATGGTCGGCTTCGTTGTCTATGAGGTCGCATCCCCATTGGTGCTGGTTGTTGTGTGCAGGTGTTGGCGGATGACCATTGCACTTGTAGGCAAGAACAAAGTCGTGTCCTCCGCGGATGTGCCAGACCAGATGCTACGTCAAAGTGATCAGTCGTGCCGTGTCAGATTTCACTGTGAGCGATCATCAACACCACCGCAGGTATTCGCGTGGACGTCGAGTTGGCTGGCCGGCACCGGCTGCCGAGCTGGTAACTTTCGGCATCGCCGCCGGGGTGGCGGCCTTCGTATACGAGGCGCCGTGCCCAGAACGCCACCGAAACGCCCTCCCGCTCGCCGCCGAAGCCCGACCTCATGTCACGAAGGAGACCGCCCACCTTGCACATTTACGACGACCCGCCCGCGCACCTTGCCATCGAGCAACTGCGCAGCTACGTCGATGGCTTCGGACAGGCCGATTTCACGCGTGATGCGGTCGAGTCTGGCGATGTCGAGATCCTGGCCAAGGCGCGCCCAGGCCTGCTGGCGTACCGCCAGCGGAGCCATGACGCTGTCGATGCCGTAGAGGGTCACGCCGCGCAGGATGAAGGGTGCCACCGTTGCCGGGAAATCCATGCCGCCGGCCAGACCGCAAGCGGCCACCGCACCGCGATACCTGGTGGTCGCGCAGGCATTGGCGAGGGTATGGCTACCGACCGTGTCGATGACCCCGGCCCAGCGTTCCTTGCCGATCGGTTTCCCGGGAGTGGCAAGGACCTGGCGATCGATCACCTCCGCGGCGCCGAGCGCCGTCAGGTGTTCGGCCTCCGAGACACGGCCGGTCGAGGCCACCACCGTGTAGCCGAGTTTGGCCAGCAGGGCGATGGCTACGCTACCTACGCCGCCGTTGGCGCCGGTGACCAGAATTTCACCGTCGTCGGGCTTGATGCCGTGCTTTTCCAGGGCCAGGACGCAGAGCATGGCGGTGTAGCCGGCGGTGCCAATCGCCATCGCCTGGCGCGCCGTGAAAGTGCTTGGCAGTGCGACCAGCCATTCACCCTTGACCCTCGCCAGTTCGGCCAGGCCGCCGCAATGCGTCTCGCCGACGCCCCAGCCATTCAACAGCACTCGATCACCCACCTGCCAGGCCGGATTGCTGCTGGCGATCACCGTGCCGGCAAAATCAATGCCGGGCACCATCGGAAAGCGGCGCACGACCGGCGCCTTGCCGGTGATCGCCAGACCATCCTTGTAATTGAGCGTGCTCCACTCGACGCTCACCGTGACGTCGCCCTCCGGCAAGACGGCCTCGTCGATTGGCTGGACCTGGGCCCGGTAACCGGCGTCGTCCTTGGTGATCAGGATTCCGTTGAACATCGTGATGCTCTCCTCTGCTGGGTTGAATTGGACCATGGAACGGCAAGGTAACCAAAGGTGCGGTGACAAGTACGCGTGCGATCAGCCAGATTGATCGGGTAATCGATCTAACGCTTGAGCAGCTGCCAAACCGCTTCGACGCCGCCAAGCACCAGGTCCGAGAGGTCAGCTTCCAGGATGCCAGTGCGCTTTTGCCCGGCCAACTGCGGCTTCTTGGCGCGCTCGTTGGCAATCAGCGCGTCGGCGATGGCGTGCGGGTCGACGTGCGCCTGCCGGCTGGCCCTCTGGCCGAAGTCTGCGAGCGCGTTCTGCACCGCGTCGGGATCGAGAATCACGATCGGCGAACGACAGTGGGTACACACGTGATCGCGGCGGATGTCGACCGGTGCGCCACAGCCGGAGCAGCGAATGGTCTGCACCTTGCGCGCCAGATCCTCGACTTCGGCGCCGTTGAGCTGGCGAACGAAGCCTTTTTCGATCATGAACGCAGCGAAGGCGCTGAAACGACCGTGGCGTTGCGGGCAGCGGTTGTAGGCGAAGCGCCCCGCACGCGTGCTGTCGAGGCAGTTGAGCAGCGGCTCGCGGCAGCGCGGGCAGCGCAGTACGCCGGGCCAGGGTTGGCGAAGGTCGGCGTGGTGTTGGTGCAGGAGCCGGAAAAGCTCGAGTACGCCGGCCGGAGCCAGTTGGGCGCTCTCGTGCTCGTCAAACCAGAGACCCTGGCAGGCAAAGCAGATATCCAGGGTGACCTCGCCATTGAGCTGGCGCTTGAAATGATGAACCGCCATCGGCGCCTGACAACTCGGGCACGGACTAGCCGTTGTCGGACGGGTGGGCTGCTGGCTGCTGGTGTTGGTCATGGGATCAAGTGGGAGGCGGCAGGGATCACTGGGTTCGGCTCTGCTTCCAGCCCGGGGAAAGGAAGCTCGGAGGCACGCGCGGTAGTATAACGGCCTCGTCCTCGCCGGGCGAGTACTGCACGGCACGGTGACCCGGAATCGTAATCCCGTTCGCCTGGCGCGCCCGGCACTCGCCGCGCTCCGGGTATCCGATGGCGATTTCGCTCATCTGATCTCGCTTTTCCGGCAGCGCGCGCAGCGGGCCGATGATTGGCGGAAAAGCGGAGAAATGACCTGGATTGTGGCCCCGGGCGACGCCAGAATTGCGTCAATCGAGTCTTGAAGGTAGTATCCATGCCGCGCGTCGCGCGATGGTGCAGTTCCCGTCATCCTGCCGGTTCGATGGCCCGGTACGAACCGACCTCCAGCCTTACACCAAAGCGGAAAAGAACCGGCCCCGGTTGCTGGCTCGGGTCCTTATATCAACTTCGCAACTTCCTCTACCGTTCCCAGAATGATTCCCGGCCTACTCAAGAAGATTTTCGGCAGCCGCAATGACCGGCTGATCAAGCAATACACGCAGGTGGTGCGCAAGATCAACGCCCTGGAGGCGGGGATCAGCGCGCTGTCCGACGAGGCGCTGCGCGGCAAGACCGCTGAATTCAAGGCCCGGGTGGCCAACGGCGAAACGCTGGATGCGCTGCTGCCGGAGGCTTTTGCCGTCGTTCGCGAGGCCGGCAAGCGCGCGCTCGGCATGCGTCACTTCGATGTTCAGTTGATCGGCGGCATGGTCTTGCACGATGGCAAGATCGCCGAGATGCGGACCGGTGAGGGCAAGACGCTGGTGGCAACGCTGGCCTCCTACCTCAACGCGCTTTCCGGCAACGGCGTCCACGTGGTCACGGTCAACGACTACCTGGCCAATCGCGACGCCGAGTGGATGGGGCGACTGCATCGTTTTCTCGGCCTCACCGTTGGCGTCAATCTGTCGCAGATGGCGCACGAGGACAAGCAGGCGGCCTACGCTGCCGACATCACCTACGGTACGAACAACGAATTCGGTTTCGATTATCTGCGGGACAACATGGTCTACGCGGGCAGCGAGCGGGTGCAGCGCAAACTCAGCTTCGCCATCGTTGACGAGGTCGACTCGATCCTGATCGACGAGGCGCGTACGCCGCTGATCATCTCGGGTCAGGCCGAAGACCACACCGACCTCTACGTGCGCATGAACAAGGTCGCTCCCCTGCTGCAGCGCTGCCAGGAAGAAGAAGGTCCGGGAGATTACTGGGTGGACGAGAAAGGTCATCAGATTTTGATGACCGAAGCCGGTCACGAGCACGCGGAAGAACTGCTGGCGAGCGCCGGCCTGCTTCCCGACGGCGGCAGTCTGTACGACGCCTCCAACATCCTGATGATCCACCATCTGTACGCCGCCTTGCGCGCTCACAACCTGTTCCTCCGGGACCAGCAGTACGTGGTACAGAAGGGTGAGGTGATCATCGTCGACGAGTTCACCGGTCGGCTGATGTCAGGTCGCCGCTGGTCCGATGGCCTGCACCAGGCGGTCGAAGCCAAGGAAGGGGTGAGAATCCAGAACGAGAACCAGACGCTGGCCTCGATCACCTTCCAGAACTACTTCCGCATGTACAGCAAGCTATCGGGGATGACCGGTACGGCCGATACCGAGGCCTACGAATTTCAGCAGATCTATGGTCTTGAGACGGTGGTCATCCCGACCAACCAGCCGATGCGGCGAACCGACAACAACGACCAGGTTTTCCGTACGGCGAAGGAAAAGCACGCGGCGATCGTTGCCGATATCCGCAGCTGTCGCGAGCGCGGCCAGCCCGTCCTGGTCGGCACGACCTCGATCGAGAACTCCGAGCTTCTCTCGGCTCTGCTCGACCACGAAAAGCTGCCGCATCAGGTACTCAACGCCAAGCAGCATGCGCGCGAAGCCGAAATCGTCCGTGAGGCCGGTCGTCCGGGAATGATCACCATCGCCACCAACATGGCCGGCCGCGGGACCGACATCGTGCTCGGCGGCAGCATCGAAAAGCAGATTTCCCTGCTCCGTGACGACGAAACGCTGGCCGCTGCCGACAGCGAGGCACAGATTGCCGCGATCCGTGGCGAGTGGCAGAAACTGCACGACCAGGTCGTTGCGGCGGGTGGGCTGCATATCATCGGTTCGGAACGACACGAGTCGCGGCGGATCGACAACCAGCTCCGCGGCCGTTCGGGTCGCCAGGGCGATCCCGGGTCGTCACGTTTCTATCTTGCCCTCGATGATTCGCTGTTGCGCATTTTTGCCGGCGATCGTTTGAAGTCGATCATGGAACGCCTGAAAATGCCCGAGGGCGAGCCGATCGAGCATCCGCTCGTCTCGCGTTCGCTCGAATCGGCGCAGCGCAAGGTCGAGGCACGAAACTTCGACATCCGCAAGCAACTCCTCGAATACGATGACGTCGCCAACGATCAGCGCAAGGTCATCTATGCGCAGCGCAATGAGTTGCTCGAGAGCGACGATATCTCCGAAACCGTGACGGCCATGCGTGAAGGCGTCTTGCACGACACCTTCCGGCTGCATGTGCCGGCCGACAGCGTCGAGGAACAGTGGGACCTGCCCGGACTGGAAAGAGCCCTGGCGGGCGAACTCCAGGTCCACCTCCCGATTGTCGAGTGGTCGAAGAATGAACCGAACCTGAGCGACCAGGAGATGCTGCGGCGGATCGTCAACGCGGCTGCAGCCGCCTATGCCGAGAAGGTCGAGCTGGTCGGCGCCGAAATGTTCCACCCGTTCGAGCGCAACGTCATGTTGCAGAGTCTGGACACGCACTGGCGCGAGCATCTGGCGGCGCTTGATCACCTGCGGCAGGGGATACATCTGCGCGGCTACGCGCAGAAGAATCCGAAGCAGGAGTACAAGCGCGAGGCTTTCGAGCTGTTCGAACGTCTGCTTGACAGCGTCCGCATCGACGTGACGCGGACGCTGGTCACCGTGCAGGTGCGCGCTCAGGATGTCGAGGAAACGGCGCCGCATGCCGAGGTGCAGAATGTCCGCTACCACCATGCCGACTATGACGAGGCCTTGGGACTGGCTGACGCAGCCGCTGCCGCTGCCGCCACGCAAAAGCCGATGCATGCGGGCCCCAAGGTCGGCCGCAATGACCCGTGTCCCTGCGGTTCGGGCAAGAAGTACAAGTACTGTCATGGCAAGCTGTCGTAGTCGCTTGGCGTGAGCCACGACGTCGGGGCGCGCGCTCACGGCGCCGGCCGCCTGCCAGCGTAGCCCGCCTTCATGCTCACCGCCAGCCTGTCTTCGCTCGCGAGGTTGCAATGCCTGTCAATTACCGTACCCCCTCCGCCCTCGATCTGTATCCGGTCGATGGCGTCCGTCTCGGTGTGGCCGAGGCCGGAATCCGCAAGGCTGATCGGCGTGACCTGACCCTGCTGTCGCTGGCTGCGGGATCTCGCGTTGCTGGCGTGTTTACCGCCAACCGCTTTTGCGCCGCCCCCGTACAGGTCTGCCGCCGGCACCTGGCGCTGGGCAACGACATCCGGGCATTGGTGATCAACACCGGCGTGGCCAATGCCGGCACCGGCGAGCACGGCTGGCAGGCCGCGGTAGAGACCTGTGCTGCGCTCAGCCAGCTCCTGGGCATCGACGACCGGCAGGTGCTGCCCTTTTCGACCGGCGTCATCCTCGAACCCTTGCCGGTCGACCGGCTGCTTGCCGGACTTCCCCGGTGCATCGCCGATCTTCGAGCCGATAACTGGCACGCCGCGGCGCATGCGATCATGACCACCGATACGGTCGCCAAGGCCGCCTCGCGGCGCCTCGAGATCAATGGCCGATCGGTCACCATCACCGGCATCAGCAAGGGTGCCGGAATGATTCGGCCGAATATGGCAACCATGCTCGGTTTCGTCGCCACCGACGCCGGCATCGCCACGCCGCTGCTGCAAGAGCTTCTGGCGCAAGCAGCCGATGCGTCATTCAACTGCATCACGGTCGATGGGGATACCTCGACCAATGATTCCTTCATGCTGATTGCCACCGGTCAGGCCGGTGTCGAGTTTGCCGACTCGGCAGCGCCCGGCTACCAGGTGTTCAGCCAGGCAGTCGTCGCCGTGGCGATGGAACTGGCGCAGGCGATCATTCGTGACGGTGAAGGCGCCAGCAAGTTCATCACCATCGCCGTCGAGGGCGGTCGGGATCAGAAGGAATGCAAGTGTGTCGGCTATGCCATTGCGCATTCGCCGCTGGTCAAGACTGCTTTCTTTGCTTCCGATCCCAATCTCGGGCGCATCCTGGCGGCGATTGGTTACGCCGGCATCGACGCCCTCGATGTGGATCGTGTCAGCGTCTGGCTGAGGAGCGCCGGAAGCGAGATTCTGGTCGCCGAAAGCGGGGGCCGGGCGGCGTCCTACCGCGAGGAGGACGGCGCCGCGATCATGCAGCAGGCGGATATCGGCGTCCGCGTCAGCCTGGGACGCGGCCAGGCCAGGGCGACCGTCTATACCTGCGATCTTTCCTACGACTACGTGAAGATCAACGCGGACTATCGCAGCTAGACGCGTTTCAGGCGAATCAACCTGAACCAGCCGGCCGCCAGCGCCGGCTGGTTGCACTCCATGACCAATTGCGGCGTCTTGTCGAGCAACTCCTCGAAAACCACGTCGAGTCGGGTCGCCACGCGCCGGACCACAGGATTGACCAGTCGCCGCAGCGGTGCCCACTGCCCGGCCTGGAGGAACTTGTCGAAGATCAGCACGCTGCCGCCGGGGACCAGCACACGTGCGGTCTCTTTGAGGCAGGCGAAGGGATTCGGCAGCACGGCGAGGATCAGATGCAGGATGACGTGGTCGAAACTCCGGTCAGCAAAGGGCAGGCACTGCGCATCACCCTGAACGCAGGAGAAATCGAGCTGCGCGGCGCGTGGCATGGCTCGACGCAGCATGGCATGGGTCAGGTCGATCCCGGTGTAGCTGTGCTGCCGTGGCAGGAGTGGCAGATCGAGGCCAGTGCCAACACCGCTCAGGAGCACACGCGCCGGCCTCGACGGCAAGCCAGCCAGGCTTCTAGCGCGCTGTGCGCGGGTGGCGGCGGTCAGCGCTGCGTCGTAAAACGGGGAGATCAGGGTGTAACTGTGTTTGAGGCTCAATGCGGGGCCATCAATGCAGGACGTGTGGCACGGCCAGCGTGAAGGCGGGGATTTCCACCTCGAACTGCCGTCCATCCACGGCCGTCAGCTGGTAGCTGCCGCACATCGTGCCGACCGGTGTGTCGATCTGGCAGCCGCTGGTGTAGACAAACTTCTCTCCCGGCTGCAATAGCGGTTGCCGGCCGACGACGCCCAGGCCTCGCACCTCCTGCACCTCGCCGCTGGCATCGGTGATCACCCAGTGACGCGAGATCAACTGCGCAGGCACGGTGCCGATGTTCTCGATGGTGATCGTATAGGCGAAAACGTAGTTGTCTCGCACCGGATCCGACTGCTCGGCGATATATTGCGGAACCGCGCTGACCGCGATTTCATATTTCTTGCTTTCAGCCATCTTTGCTTAATGTCGGAACGATTGGAACCGGCATTGCACACCAAACGAGAGATCGTGACAAGCATATTGTTGTGCTCTGCCGAAGCCGGGCATCGTTTCCTCTCGCTTGTCGATCATTCGGGTTTTGCATCGGCTGCATCGTCGCCGTTCCATCGAAGCGTTGGCTCTCCCCCGAAGTTCCGGCAAACGCCGAAAGCAAGCGTTGTCAGAAAATGTCCATGTTGACGCACAGGCGGTTCTGGCCGGCTTCGCGAGCGGCGGTCAGCAGGGAGGCTGCGTGTTCGATCAGCAAGGGCGTATCCTCGCCCGTGTATTCGGTGACCCCGCCGCTGATGGTCAGCAAAGGTTCGCTACCGCTCCAATGGCTTGCTTCGACCAGTTCACGCAGGCGTTCAAGACCGAACATCGCTTCGCTGACGCGCACATTGGGCAGAATCAGCAGGAACTGGTCGCTGCCGAAGCGGCCGACCATGTCGAATTCGCGCAGGTTCTTGCACATCAGCTGACCGACCCTGGCCAGCACCCGTGGCTCAGCATGGATCGCGTTTGCCTGGCTGAAATCGCCAAAGCGGTCGATGGCAATCAGGGCGAGGACGAAAGGCGTGCCATATCGCCGCGCCCGGCGAATCTCGTCGTCGAGCAGCAGCTGGATATAGCGCTGATTGAAGACCTCGGTCAATGGGTCGTGCGTCGGCAGTTGCTGCCTATCGCCGGCCATCCGGCCGTGCTGTCTCAGATCGGCCAGGATCAGGAGAACACGCCGCAGCTTTCCATCGGCGGAAAACACCGGAAAGGCGCTACCCTTGCACCAGGTCTGCGTGCCCGAGGGAGGATTCCGGATCCCCATGGCTCGCTGGTGGACGGCTTGCCGGGTATGCAGGACCTGCATTTCGAGGCGCTGGTCATCGGTCAACGGCTGCCCGTTCTCGTCTTCCCAGATTGTCGGTGTGTCGCCGAGCAGGTCGCTGGCGCGGCTATTGCGAAGATGCACCGACCCGTCAGCGGCGAAGGAGAGCAGCCCGATGCCCAGGCTGTCGAGCAATGCAGCGTAGTGTTCGATCTCGAGGTCATCGGCACGCAGATCGACGAGCGGCAGGCGGGTCTGGCTATCGGGCATCAGCTGACAGGCACCAAAATGTCCGCGTATCGTAGCCCAAAAGGGCGGCTGGTGCACGGCGAAAGGCACCCGCCATGGTGGTGCCCTTCGGACCGGGTGGGGCGGATCACGCGGCAGCCAGGGCCTGCTCCAGATCGGCAATCAGGTCGTCGATATGCTCGATTCCGATCGAGAGGCGAATCATTTCCTCCGAGACGCCGGCCTTTGCCAGCTCGGCTGGCGCCAGTTGGCGGTGGGTGGTCGACGCCGGGTGGCAGGCGAGAGACTTGGCGTCGCCGATATTGACCAGCCGGGTGAACAGCTGCAGCGCGTCCTGGAAGCGGGCGCCAGCCTCCGAACCACCGCAGTCGGTGCCCTTGACACCGAAGGTGAGAATGCCGGAAGCCTTGCCGTCCATGTATTTCTGCACCAGTGCGTGGTCTGGATGGTCGGGCAAGCCGGCGTAATTGACCCACGCCACCTTCGCATGGCCCCGCAGGTAGTCGGCGATCTTCTCGCTGTTGGCGCAGATGCGGTCCATGCGCAGCGGCAGCGTCTCCAGGCCTTGCAGTATCAGGAAGCTGTTGAACGGCGAGATGGCAGCGCCCATGTTGCGCAGTGGCACCACGCGCGCGCGACCGATAAAAGCCGCCGGGCCCAGGGCCTCGGTATAAACGACGCCATGGTAGGAGACGTCCGGCTCGTTGAGGCGCTTGAACTTCAGCTTGTGCTCGGCCCACGGAAAACGCCCGCTGTCGACGATCATGCCGCCGATCGAGTTGCCATGACCCCCGATGTACTTGGTCAGCGAGTGCACGACGATGTCGGCGCCGTGCTCGAAGGGGCGGCACAGATAGGGTGAGGGAACCGTGTTGTCGACGATCAAAGGCACGCCGTGCCGGTGTGCTATCTCGGCCAGTTGCTCGAAGTCAGTGACGTTGCCAAGCGGGTTGCCGACCGATTCGCAATACAGCGCCTTCGTCTTGCCGTTGATCAGCCTTTCGAAGCTGGCCGGGTCGGCATGGTTGGCAAAGCGCACTTCGATCCCGTATTGGGGCAGCGTGTGGGCGAACAGGTTGTAGGTGCCGCCATAGAGTGTCGATGCCGAGACGATGTTGTCGCCGGCTTCGGCGATGGTCATGATCGCGTAGGTAATGGCGGCCTGGCCCGAGGCCAGGGCCAGCCCGCCGATCCCGCCTTCCATCGCAGCGACGCGCTTTTCCAGGACATCCTGGGTCGGATTCATGATGCGGGTGTAGATGTTGCCGGCGACCTTGAGGTCGAACAGGTCGGCTCCGTGCTGGGTGCTGTCGAAGGAATACGAGGTCGTCTGGTAAATCGGTACGGCGACCGCCTTGGTTGTCGGTTCAGGGCTGTAGCCGGCGTGGACGGCGAGGGTTTCGAGTTTCATGCAGGTTCTCCTTGGTGATTGGCGCAGTGTCTTTGCACGGGCGAATCTTAGCACCTCGAATTGCCGGTGTCGGACCGGCGGTTCGAACCTGCGATCAGTGTCGTCGGCAAGCTGCCAGCGCTGGGCAAGTGCGAACTCCTCTGCCTGTGCTCAACCGCTTTCCGGGCGCTGGGCGGCAACGGATCAGAGACGGATCAGCTCTCCCGCTCGGTCGTCGATCGCCCCCGGAGCCAGTCCGGCAGTGGCCGGTCGCCAGCATTCTCGATGATGTATTGACGAATCAACTTGCGCACGACCTGGGACGGCGTCAGGTCGTGAGACGCGCAGATCTCTTCAAAGATCTGTTTCTTGCGTGGGTCGATGAGGATGGTCAGGCGTGAAGTGCGATTTTCCATATAGGCGCATTAGATGTGAATTAAATTATCATTGCAATATTATCAGGAACTAATACAATTACCTATGAATTAAAACAGGAGCAAAACGCAGGTCGACACGCCTAGTCTCGCCCGGCGCCGGGCACTTTTCAAGTGCCTTGTTCATTGACTGCACACGGTTTTGCGGAGGTCTGAATAGTATGGTCCTCGCGTCTTGCGGCAAGGGGCTTTCTGCCCGCGGATCCGATCGCCCTGGCGGCGTGAACCGGCCTCGCGGGGGCTGCTGCTTGTGATCACCCGCTGGCTGCCCGCTGCGGCGCAGTGGCTACAGATTGACTGGGTTCTGCTGGTGGTTGGCGCCTGGCTGCTGATTGGCGTGGCCGGCGTTCTTGCCTTGCGCCGGCTGACGCTGGTGGCGAGGGTGCTGTTTCCCCTCGGTGGCGCGTTCGGGCTGGCCCTGGCGGGGATTGCCCTGAGTGCGGCGTTGAGTTCGCCCGAGGTCGCGGTACTTCCGATCGGACTACCCGGCTTGCCCTTTCATTTTCGCCTCGACAGCCTGTCGGCTTTCTTTCTGATCGTCATCGGCAGTGTCTCGGCCGGTGTGTCCGCGTTCGCCGCCGGCTATTTTCGCAAGGGTGAAGGCACGCCGCCGGGTCTGCTCGCCTTCGAATACCACCTCTTTCTCGCCAGCATGGCGCTCGTGGTGGTGGCTGACGACGCCTACGCGTTCATGGTGATGTGGGAGACGATGGCGCTGTCCTCGTTCTTTCTCGTCACTGCCAACCATCGCATCGTCGAAATCCAGCGTGCCGGCTACCTTTACCTGCTGATCGCGCACATCGGCGCGATCAGCATTCTGCTCTGCTTCGGCGTCCTGCAGGCCAATACCGGCGACTACACCTTCGCCAACATGCGCGCACAGCAGCTCTCACCGTTCTGGGCGTCGCTGGCCTTCCTGCTGGCGCTGGTCGGCTTTGGCGCCAAGGCCGGCATCCTGCCGCTGCATGTCTGGCTTCCCGAGGCGCATCCGGCCGCCCCCTCGCCGGTCTCGGCGCTGATGAGCGGGGTGATGCTGAAGACCGCCATCTACGGTGTGTTGCGGGTCTTCTTCGATCTGCTCGATACCCCGCTCTGGTGGTGGGGCCTGTTGCTGCTGGTGGTTGGCCTGGCCACCGCACTGTTCGGTGTCGTCTTCGCCGCCGTGCAGGTCGATATGAAGCGCCTGCTGGCCTATTCTTCGATCGAGAACATTGGTCTGCTGTTCGCCGCCATTGGTCTGGCGGTGTTGTTCTCCGCCTACGGCATGCAGCCGATGGCGGCACTGGCGCTGACCGCGGTGCTCTACCATGTGGCGGGTCATGCCTTCTTCAAGAGCCTGCTTTTCGTTGGCACGGGCGCGGTCCTGCATGCCACCGGCGAGCGCAACCTTGGCAAGCTGGGCGGCCTGATCCGCACCATGCCCTGGGTGGCCTGGGCCATGCTGGTCGGCGTTCTGGCCAGCGCCGGCTTGCCCCCACTGGCGGGCTTCGTCTCGGAGTGGCTGTTGCTGCAGAGCTTTCTTTTCTCTCCAGCCTTGCCGAGCGCCTTCCTCAACATGTTGATCCCGGTGGTGGCGGCGCTGATTGCGCTGATCGCCGCGCTCGCCGGCTATACCATGGTCAAGTTCTTCGGGATCATCTTCCTCGGCCAGCCGCGCGAAGAGAAGCTTGCCCTGGCGCGTGACGCCAGCGGCTGGGAACGGATCGGCATGGCCTGGCTGGTCTGCGGTTGCGTGCTGCTCGGCCTGTTTCCGGTGCAGTTCATTGCGCTGATCGATCCGGTGACGCGGTCACTGATCGGTGCCGGGATGGCCGATACGGTCGCTGCCGGTGGCTGGCTGCTGGTGCCGGTCGCGATCGAGCGCGCGAGTTACGGGCCAGCGATCTTCCTGCTCGGCGTTGCGGCCAGTTTCGCGCTTGCCTTTGTCCTCGTGCGCACCCTCTACCACGGCCGGTTGCGACGCGCAGCGCCCTGGGACTGCGGCTACCCGTGGCAGAACGCCCGCATGCAGGATACTGCCGAGGGCTTCGGGCAGCCGATCCGGCAGATTTTCGAGCCCTTCTTTCGCATGGAACGTGAACTGCCGACGCCGTTCGACACCGAGCCCCGCTATCGCGTCAGTGTTGGGGATCACTTCTGGCACTGGCTCTATCTGCCGCTGGCTCGCGCCGTCGAGCGCCTGGCCAGCGCCATCGGCCTGTTGCAGCAGGGGCGGATCGCGGTCTACCTGCTCTACAGCTTCGCGACCTTGATTGCCGTGCTGGTGGTGGTGAAACAATGACCTGGCTGGGCGTCTTTTCGCAACTGCTGGAAATTGTCGCGGCGCTGCTGCTGGCGCCGCTGCTCAGCGGCTGGATCAATCAGTGGCGCGCCTGGCTGCAGAATAGGTCGGCGCCCGGACTCTTGCAGCCGTATCGGATGCTGCACAAGCTGTTCAACAAGGAATCCGTGATTGCCGAGCACGCGTCACCGCTGTTCCGCGGGGCGCCTTACATCGTTTTTGGCTGCATGGCGCTGGCGAGCGCGATCATTCCGACCCTGTCGACCGACCTGCCGCTGTCGCCGGCGGCCGACGCGATTGCCCTGGTCGGCCTGTTTGCCCTGGCGCGGGTGTTCATCTCGCTGGCAGCGATGGATGTCGGTACCTCTTTCGGCACGCTTGGTGCCCGACGGGAGATGCTCATCGGCTTTCTCGCCGAACCGGCGCTGCTGATGGTGCTGTTCTCGGCGTCGCTCATCTCCAAGTCGACCTCGCTGACCACCATCGTCGAGACGCTGGCGCATCGCGACCTGGGAATCCATCCCAGCCTGGCACTGGCCGGTGTCGCCTTCACCATGGTCTCGCTGGCCGAAAACGCGCGTGTGCCGGTGGATAACCCGGCGACCCACCTTGAACTGACCATGATTCACGAGGCGCTGATCCTTGAGTATTCGGGTCGGCACCTGGCCTTGCTCGAGTGGGCAGCCAGCCTGAAGCTCTTCGCCTATTCGTGCATCGGCCTGGCCTTGTTTTTCCCCTGGGGCGTTGCCGAGGCCGAGGCGCCGCTGGCGCTACTGCTGGCGATGCCGGCGCTGATCCTCAAGCTGGCAATCGGTGGCGCTATGCTCGCACTGCTCGAGACCCTGAGCGCCAAGATGCGCATCTTTCGCGTGCCGGAATACCTGGCCACCGCCTTTCTGCTGGCGGTCATCGGCATGCTTGTCCACATTCTCCTGGCCGCATGAGATGACCGAACTCGTCGGCCAGTTGATCAATCTCTTTGCGGCAATCCTGCTGATGCTATCGTTCGCGATGATTTCGCAGCGGCGGATTCTGTCCCTGATTCACCTGTTTACCGCCCAGGGAATAACCCTGGTCGCGGCGACGGTGCTGGTCGGCTACGCCACGCACCAGCCACACCTCTACGTTTCGGCGGGCATCACGCTGGCCTTGAAGGTGATCCTGATCCCGCTGCTGCTCTATCGGGTCATCAATCGTCTCGACGTACGCTGGGACGTCGAGACCCTGATCAACATCCCGATGACCATGGTCATTGGCATCGCCCTGGTCATCTTCGCCTTCAACCTGGCGCTCCCGATCTCCAAGCTCTCGGTCAGCGTTGCCCGAGGCACGCTGGGCATTGCGCTGGCCTGCGTTCTGCTCTCGTTCATGATGATGATTACGCGCTCAAAGGCGGTGCCGCAGGTGATCGGCTTCCTGTCGATGGAAAACGGCCTGTTCTTTGCCGCCACCTCGGCGACCTACGGCATGCCGATGGTCGTCGAACTGGGTATTGCCCTCGACGTGCTGGTCGGCATCCTGATTCTTGGCGTGTTCATGTTCCATATTCGGGAAGAGTTCGACAGCCTCGACATCAGCCACCTCGAAAAGCTCAAGGAAGACTGAACTGGAAACCCTGTTTTTCGTCCTCGGCATTCCCTTGCTCGGCAGCGTGGTTCTGGCCCTGACCGGGCACCGCGACAGCGCGCGCGAGGTCAACGTCGCCTTCAGCCTGGGGACCTTCGTCGCCACCTGCGTGCTGACCGTCGGGGTGATCTCCGACGGGCCACTGTTCGCTTGGTCGCGCGAGTTCTACATTGATCCCCTGAACGTGTTCCTGGTCACCCTGACCGCCTTCGTCGGTCTCACCACGGCGATCTTCTCGCGGCCCTACATGCGCGTTGAGCGTGACCATGGCAAGATGACGCCTAATCGCATGCGCCTCTACCACAGCATGTATCAGTTGTTCAGCTTCACCATGCTGATCGCGTTGACGACCAACAACCTGGGCATCCTGTGGGTCGCCATGGAAGCAGCGACGCTGACCACCGTCCTGCTGGTCAGCGTCTACCGGACCCCGGCGAGCCTCGAGGCCGCGTGGAAATACTTCATTCTCTGCGGCGTCGGCATCGCGCAGGCGCTGTTCGGTACCGTGCTGCTCTACATGGCAGCGGAAAAAGTGATCGGCCTCGAGGGCGGCGCCCTGCTCTGGACCAATCTCGACGCGGTCAAGGCTCGGCTTGATCCGACCATCATCACCCTGGCTTTTGCCTTCCTGTTCATCGGTTATGGCACCAAGGTCGGCCTAGTGCCGATGCACAACTGGTTGCCAGATGCCCATGCCGAAGGCCCGACGCCGGTTTCGGCAGTGCTTTCGGGCTTGTTGCTCAACGTCGCCGTCTATGCCCTGTTGCGTTGCAAGGTGCTGACCGATGGCGCGCTGCAGAGTCATCTCGCCGGACACTTGATGATGGCTTTCGGGCTGCTGTCGGTGGTCGTGGCAGCGTTCTTCCTGTCGCGGCAGAAGGACGTCAAGCGCATGTTCGCCTATTCGTCGATTGAACACATGGGGCTGATCACCTTCGCCTTCGGCATGGGCGGCCCGATTGCCAACTATGCCGGCCTCTTGCACATGACGGTCCATTCGCTGATCAAGTCGGGTATCTTCTTTGCCGTCGGCCATGCGACGCAGAAGGCCGGGACGCAGAACATGGCCGACATCCGCGGCCTGATCAAGGTCAGCCCGACGGTCGGCTGGGGTCTGATGCTCGGCTCACTGGCCATCCTTGGCATGCCACCTTTCGGGGTTTTCGCGAGTGAATTCCTGATTCTCACGACCGCCATGCGCGAGCAGCCATGGGCCACACCCTTCCTGCTGCTGGCGCTGGGCGTTGCTTTCGCCTCGGTCTTCAGCCGCGTGCAGCCGATGGTCTTCGGCGACACCTCGGTCAAGCCGTTGCGCCACCCTCCAGCGCTGGTCCCGGTCTTTGCCCACCTCGGTCTTGGCCTGATGCTGGGCCTGTACATTCCGCCTTACCTCGACGCCTGGTATCGCCAGGCGGCGCAGATGATTGGAGGTTGAGTCGATGCGGATTGCCGGCTTCAGCCTGGACTGTGAACGATTGCCGGCTCCGCTGCCGATCTGGCGCGCGACGGTCCGCGCCGAAACCTGGCGGGTGCTGGCACGCGGCGTGTCCGAGCAGGGCGGGCGCCTGCTGGCGCTGTGGGCGTCCGACTGCACGCGCGGCGCGGCCGGCAGTCTGGTCGTCTCATCAGCGTATGTCGTTCGCGAAGGTCTGCTCTGGCTCGACCTGCCGCTCGGCGAGAGGCGTTCAAGCTACCCGGATCTGGCGCCAATCTTTCCCTGCGCGGCGCGCATGCAGCGGGCCGCTGCCGATCTGCTGGGGGTGACGGCTGACGGCGCCGCTGACCAAAGGCCGTGGCTCAATCACGGAGCCTGGCCAGCGGGCTGCTTTCCCTTGCGCCACGGGGCGCTGGAAAAAAATTCCGAGGTGGCGAGAGAAGTCAGCGATTACGCCTTCGTTCGGGTCGAAGGTGACGGTGTCCACGAAATTCCGGTTGGACCAGTGCACGCGGGGATTATCGAGCCTGGGCATTTCCGCTTTTCGGTCGTCGGCGAGAAGGTGCTGCGTCTGGAGCAACGCCTGGGCTACAAGCACAAGGGGATCGAACAGCGCTTCACCGAACTGCCACCGCTCGAAGCGTATCGTCTGGCCGGGCGGGTCTCGGGGGACTCGACGGTGGCATACGCCTGGGCCTGGTGCATGGCGCTCGAGTCGCTGGCCGGCTGCCGGGTTTCCGAGCGCGCCGCTTCGCTGCGCGCCCTGCTGCTGGAACGTGAGCGCGTCGCCAACCATCTTGGCGACCTCGGCGCGCTCGGCAACGATGCCGCTTTCGCCTTCGGCCTTGCCCAGTTCTCCCGCCTCAGGGAAGACTGGCTGCGGCTGGCCAGGGAAGCTTTTGGCCACCGCCTGATGATGGACTGTATCGTTCCCGGCGGCGTGGCCATGGACATCGACCAGGCGACCAGCGACCGGCTGGCGCGCCAGTGCGACCTGATCGAGCGCGAGGTGCAGGCGTTGCGCCAGGTCTATGACGAGCATGCCGGCCTGCAGGATCGCTTCATGACCACCGGTCGCGTGCCGCCGGAGCTGGCTGCTCGCCTCGGTCTGACCGGCCTTGCCGGTCGCGCCAGTGGCCGGGCCGCCGATCTGCGCTGCGATCAGCCCTGGCCACCCTATGACCGACTGGCGGTGAAGATGTCGACGCAAGGCAATGGCGACGTCGCTGCGCGGGTGGCAGTCCGTTTCGACGAAATCGAGGAGTCCCTGCGCCTGCTGCGCCTGCTGCTTTTGCAGCTCGGTGAGGGTGAGACGCGCAGCGCATTGCGGCTGCCGGCGAAGGCGGCGTTCGGCGCCGGCTGGGTCGAGGGCTGGCGCGGTGAAGTCTTCGTGGCGCTGCTTTGGGACGGCGAGGGCGGCGCCAACGCCATCCGCCGCTGCCACGTTCACGATCCCTCGTGGCAGAACTGGCCGGTACTCGAGCACGCGGTGATCGGCAACATCGTCCCGGACTTTCCGCTGATCAACAAGTCCTTCAACCTCAGCTATGCAGGACACGACCTCTGATGTGGCGCATTCTCCGACAGATTACACGCCAGGGCCTCTGCAGCGAACCGCCGCCCGAATGCAGCGATGCTCCGCGTGTTGAAGCCGGGCGCATCCATGACGAATTGCTCACCATTCTCGGCCAGGCGCTGGCCGTTCGCCAGGTCGACGCCGGCTCGTGCAATGGCTGCGAACTCGAGATCAACGCGCTCAACAATCCCTACTACAATATCGAGGGCCTCGGCATCCGGTTCGTTGCCAGCCCGCGCCACGCCGACCTGCTGCTGGTCACCGGGCCGGTCTCGCGCAACATGGCGCTGGCTCTGCGGCGGACCCATGACGCGACGCCCGAACCGAAGCTGGTGGTTGCGGTCGGCGACTGCGGCTGTAGCGGCGGCATCTTCGGCGAGGGCTACGCGAGCTGCGGTCGCGTAGCCAACGTCATTCCGGTTGATGTCACGGTCGCCGGTTGTCCGCCGGCGCCGATCGATATCCTGCGCGGGATTCTGACGGCGGTGAGACGGTGTCGGGCGGCCCCGGGGTGAACAGCGGCTGACGACTCAATCCGGACCCCCCCCGACGCCGGCTATCGCCAGGGGCGCTGACGGAAGGCCGCAGCTGAAGCTAAGGTGGACGTTTCTGGTCTGCCCGGGTTGTTAAGGAGAATCACCCATACCGTCCCCAAAAACCTCTGCCATGGCGGCGTCAGCGCGCGACAACCGTATGAGCAAGGTCGCCGCCCCACGCCTGGAACCGACGCTGGAAGCCCTGGCCAGCCCGTTGCGGCGCTATCTGCTGGCCACCCGGCCGGCTTTCCTGAGCATCGCCCTGGCGGGGTGCCTGCTGGGCTTTAGCAGCGCCCTGGATGCCGCCTTCTCATGGACTCTCGCCTTGTTGACCGGGTTCCTGGCCGTGGCCACCCAGGCCGGCGTCAATGTCCTCAACGACTACTGTGATCACCTCAACGGTAGCGATGCCGTCAATGTGGACCGCCTGTTCCCTTTCACCGGCGGCTCCCGCTTCATCCAGAACGGTGTGATGTCGCCGCGCCGGATGCTGGCCTATGCCCTGGTCCTGTTCAGCGGGGTGATCGCCGGTGGGCTGTGGCTGATTGCCACCCGGGGGGGCAGCCTGTTCGGGATCGGACTGGCCGGGTTGCTGATTGGCTGGGCCTATTCCGCGCCGCCGCTGAAGTTGTGCAGCCGAGGCCTGGGCGAGCCATGCGTCGCAGCTGGCTTCCTGCTGATCGTTGCCGGTGCCGATTTCGTGCAGCGTGGCGCGATCTCTCCCCGGCCTTGGCTGCTCGGCCTGCCCTATGCTCTGCTGGTCACTAATATCCTTTATATCAATCAGTTTCCCGACCGGGCGGCCGATATTCTGGCCGGTAAGCGGCATTGGGTGGCTCGTCTCGAGCCGGCCGTGGCCGCACGAGGCTATTGGCTGCTGCTGCTCCTGTCAGCGCTGGCCATCGTCGGCCTGGTCGGCTCGCGTCAGCTGCCGCCTCTCGCCCTGGCTTCCCTGCTGGCCCTGCTGCCCGCCATCAAGGCTGGCCGGATTCTCTCCGCCCATGCCCACGAGCCGGCCCGGCTTCGGTCCGCGCTGCCGATGACGATCGCTGCAGCCCACCTCCAGCCCGCGATCCTGGCGACTGTCCTCGCCTGGATGAACTGGTCGTGAGCGCTTGCCACACCGGGATTCGGCTACACGAAGGACAGGAAGGCCCGGCGCCACTGGAGCAGAGAGCGATGGGCTCCCGGTGACGCTGCCGGCGGATCAGGCAGCGCGTGTTTCATCTCCCCCGACCGCCTCCGCTGCCAGCCGATTGACGCCGTTCACCAGCGCCCGGATCGACGCAGTGACGATGTTCGCATCGATACCGACGCCGTAACATTCACCAGAACCGGTGGCCGGCGTGACCTCCAGGAAGGCGCAGGCATGCGCGTCGCTGCCTTTGCCGCCGCTGGCCAGCGAGCGTTCTTCGTAGCTGCGCACCTGCACGACCCGGCCGACGGCGCGCAACGCATGCACTGCCGCGTCGATCGGACCATTGCCTTCGCCGGCCAGCAGGTGGACCCTGCCGTCGATCTCGACGCTCAGGCGTATTCCCTGGGCACTGCCATGCTCGAAGAGATGGTGTTCGAGGTAGCGCACGGGATGCTCGCTGCCGAGATAGGTCCGCGAGAACAACTGCCAGATCTCGGCGGCCGTGATCTCGCCGCCATGGTGATCGGTGTGACCCTGGACGACGCGGGAGAATTCGACCTGCAATCGACGCGGCAGGACGATGCCGTATTCCGCCTCGAGCAAATAGGCAACGCCGCCCTTGCCGGACTGGCTGTTGACCCGGATCACCGAATCGTAGTTGCGGCCGACGTCGGCCGGGTCGATCGGCAGGTAGGGGACGTGCCAGAGGGCATCCGCCTGCTGCACGGCAAAGCCCTTCCGGATCGCATCCTGGTGCGATCCGGAAAAAGCCGTGAACACCAGGTCGCCGACATAGGGATGGCGCGGGTGGATCGGTAAGCGGCTGCAGTACTCGACAGTGCGTGCGACTGCGTTGATGTCCGAAAAGTCGAGGCCAGGGTGGACTCCCTGGGTGTAAAGATTGAGCGCCAGGGTGACGAGGTCGACGTTGCCGGTCCGTTCGCCGTTGCCGAACAGGCAGCCTTCGACGCGCTCGGCGCCGGCCATCATCGCCAACTCCGCGGCGGCCACTGCCGTGCCGCGGTCATTGTGCGGATGGACGCTGAGGATGACACTGTCGCGGCGGGCGAGGTGGCGGTGCATCCACTCGATCTGGTCGGCATAGACGTTCGGTGTTGTCACTTCGACCGTCGTCGGCAGGTTGAGGATCACCTTGTCGTCGGGCGTCGCCCCCCAGGCGGCGGTCACTGCATCGCAGACCTCGAGAGCAAAGTCGAGTTCGGTCGCGGTGAAGGTCTCCGGACTGTATTCGAGCACCCATTCGGTTTCCGGCTGTTCGGCCGTCAACTGCCGGATCAGCCGAACGCCAGCAACCGCCATATCCACCACTTCCGCCTTGCTCATCCCGAACACGTTCTCGCGAAACGGCCTGGACGTGGCGTTATAGACATGAACGATCGCCCGCCGCGCCCCCTTGAGCGATTCGATGGTGCGCCGAATGAGCTGCTCGCGCGCTTGCGTCAGTACCTCGATCGTCACGTCGTCGGGGACATGACCCCCCTCGATCAGCTGGCGGACGAAATCGAAGTCGGTCTGCGACGCCGACGGAAAGGCGATTTCTATTTCCTTGAAGCCAATGTCGCAGAGCGTGTGGAAGAGCCGCATCTTGCGCTCGGCGTTCATCGGCTCGAACAGCGCCTGGTTGCCGTCGCGCAGGTCGGTACTCATCCAGATCGGCGCGGCGCTGAGGGTACGATTCGGCCACTGGCGGTCAGCGAGCCTGATGGCCGGGAAGGGGGTGTATTTGATCGATGGATCGTTCAACATGGTTGGGCTCCTGGGGTTCTGTCTTGAATGTTCCTGATGAGCCACATGCTACGCCGGAGGGGCCGGCAGGTGCTTGCGTTGTTGTCTCGAACGGCGATCAAAATTGGCAGAAAATTGCGTAAAATGCAAAGTATTCGATATAACAATCCCACATTGAAAAAAGTAAGGCAATCGCATGCAAATCGATCGCTTTGACCGGCAGATCCTGCAGGTACTGCAGCAGGAGGGCCGCATCAGCAACCAGGAACTGGCCGACCGTATCGGCCTGTCACCGTCGCCTTGCCTGCGCCGGGTGCGCGCGCTCGAAGAAGCGGGGTTGATTACCGGCTACCGGGCGCTGCTGGATCCGAAGGCGCTGGGATTGTCGCTGATGGCGCTGATCCACATATCCATGGACCAGCACACCCCGGAGCGTTTCAGCCATCTCGAAGCGGCGATCAGCGAGATCCCGGAGGTGATGGAGTGTCTGCTCATCACCGGCCAGTCAGCCGACTACCAGCTCAAGGTGGTGGTCAAGGACATGGATGCCTATCAGGAGCTGCTGCTCAATCGGATCACCGGTATCAAGGGGGTGACCGGTGTCCATTCGAGCTTTGTTCTGCGCCGGGTGGTGAACAAGACGGCGCTGCCGATCGGAGAGACCTAGTCGCGGTCGCTGCGTGGTCGTCGGTTGCGCCCGCGCAGCAGGAAGCGGCCAGGATCGACGGCGCCGGCCAGATCTTCGGCGACGGGTAGCGGCGCGCCGGTGATCAGGCAAGCGAGCAGTTCGCCGGCTAGCGCCGACCAGACGATGCCACGGGCGCCAAAGCCGTTGACCAGGTAAAGCCCCGGCAGGCGTGGCATTTCGGCGAGCGGTCGCGAAGGGCGCGCAGGATCAATCGCGGCGGCGTCGGCAACGGCCCCGATCATCGGCAGGCGATCCG
>JAFLDL010000041.1 GCA_017302435.1 Candidatus Accumulibacter necessarius | reverse complement strand
TTCACTACCGCTATCGAACGCTGCTTGCAAGATACCCACACCATCCACGCCAACGCCCTACAGTCCTTATTGACCTTGAACTTCCAAACGTTCCAGAAGATTCAGTCGTGACCGCCCACGGTATAGATGCTGGCGGCGCCGGGGCCGCCATTGAAGGCGAAGGTCACCGGCCGCTTGGCGGGGTCCGCACCCTTGAGCGTGTAGGCGACGTGAAAAATCTCGGCATCGGGGCGCTCGGGGTCCTTGCCGATCTTGAGCATCCCGGCCGATGCCTTGTAGTCTGGCAGCTTCTGCGCCACTGCGCTCTGTGGGCCCGCAAACAATGCGACAAGCCCGAGGACAAGCACCTGAAGCGCCTTCCGTCCGATGGTCGAAAGTGTCATTCCCGCATACTCCATTCATTAGTCATGGTGAACTCGGTCCAGGCAAGGTGAAGGGCGAGTTAGCGGAGCGTAACCCGCCCAAACCGTGCCAAATTGTCGGGTTACGGGCTAACACCCTCGCACTCCCTACGGTTTTGCAAAAAAACCCATCGCGAAACTGGTTTACTCCTGCTCAATCGTCGTGCGTGGTTGGCTACGGCGTGCGAATCCATACGCGTTCCTTCTCAAGGTCGAAAATGACCACCCATGAGCCCATCGTGCCAAGCCCGAGGTTGCCATCGAAGATAAGCCGGCTCGTCTCGACGGGTGTCTGAACCGGCGCACCACCATCGACGCGAAGCTCGATCCGTGCGTTAGGGCCGGCAGGGATTGCGAGGCCGACCATCGCGGCAATTGGTTCGTTGAGAATGAGAGCGCTGGTGCTGCCGGTATCGACCTCAAGCCAGACGTCGGTGTCGCCGTGACGAGTCGCAACGAAGGCCACCAGCGCCAGGCCCGTGACCGAACGTTCAAAGCGGACGCGCACGCTGCGCGCATCCCGTGGCACACTGTCGTCGAGCACCAGGCGACGACCGGGAAGGTCAAGCGTAACGACGTGGCCGTCAAAGCTGGACAGGGAAATGAGACCGTCCAGGCGCGGCCAGTCAGGCGGCAGCAACTTGTTGATATCCAGCACCATGACCGTGTGCGGCCGTGACACCCAACCGGCAACGCTGACCGTTGCCCCCTCACAGCGCGGCGCGTCGATGCGCTCACCCGACATGCGGAAGCCTGTGAGCGGACCGCCGAGAATGCAGCCCGCTTCAGCCGCCACATCCGGGGCGAACACCGTCATGCCGCCACCCGTATCGACGAGAAACCGCCTGGGGGCTCCGGCGACGTCGACAGTCACGGTAAAGAGTGGGCCAAGAGATGCGAGCGCGGCAACGTGCGGAGTACGGTGAGCGGGCCCGCCGCCTTGTGGCACCGATGCGCAGCCCGCGAGCGTGGCGGCGGCGGCGGCGAAAAGCACGCAGAAAATGGGGGACGGTCCCCGAGTTGATCTGCCGAGCCAGTTCGAGGCGACGACCGGCGGAACCACGGCGCTGGCCGCCGGCCCTGAATGCTGGCTGCCCAAATCACCCACCCGAGCCGGAAACGGCCGACGGTGCCAGGTTGACCTCGTCCGGGAGCGTCATCGGGCGCACGCCCTTGACCGAGCGGATGGCGAACTTCGGGTCGCGCTGCTGCAGCTCGGCAAAAAAGCCCGGGAAGTGCGCCGCGCCGTAGGTGATGTAGATCTTGTCGGACTTCGAGTCGGCGACGAAGCGGGCGAGCGTCTGGTTGCGGAAGTCGACGATGATTCGGTTGGACGGATCCTTCTCTTCTCCCAACGCGCCGGAGACGGCCATCCCCAACACGCCACGGCAGACGATGCCGGCAAGCTTCTTCTGCTCGGGGGTGGCCCCTTCCACGATGCCGAGGAACAGCGCAAACGGATCGCCGGAATCGGACGTCGCCGGCTTGGCCTTGGCCGCCTTGGCGGCCATCGCAGCCGCGAAGGCCGGGTCCTCGCGCAGCAGGCGATCGTACTCTGTCTTCATCTCCAGGAAGTTCGCGTCGGCGGTGATGTGCCGCGACGGGTGGATCGCCATGTCGGCCTTGATCGGGTCGAAGTAGTTCAGCTGGAAGCTCAGGCCGCATTGCTCGGCCATCTTCTTGTAGCCGGCGCTGAGGTCCTGCTTGCTGCCCCGCAGGGTCTGGTTGAACCAGTCCGTCAGGTCGGGCCGCCCGTCCACCGGCGTCACGCCCTCATAGAACAGCGTGTAGCCGTCCGCGAGCGCCTGCTCGAGGTCGAACACGACCGACTTGTAGAACTCCTCCGAGCCGATGTGCTGCATGCCCTGGAAAACCACGGTCTTCTGTCCGTTGGAGAGCGTCGCCAGGGGCACCGCGGTCGGCCCGCTCTGGACCCAGAAGGCCAGGTAATACACCGGCAGCGAGGCGAGTCCGACCATGCCCAGCGCACCACCGAGCGCGAAGGCGCCGAAGGACCGGCCAGGCGAGTAGGCCGGGTCGCGCCGCTTGGCCAGCCAGCGCAGCAGGAACAGCAGCGCGCCCAGCGCGACCCCCGCGGCGGCGACCAGGCCGATGATCCATGGCGGCAGCTTGCCCACGACCAGCAGGCCGGCCAGGGCGAACAGGATCAGCGCCAGCCAGAACGCGCCGTTCAGACGCGCTGACCAGTTGCTGGTGCTGGATTTGGTTGCGGTCGAGTTGGTCGTGGTCATCGTGTCATTTCGCCTTGCATTGCAGTTCGTCGGTCTTGCCCGTATTCGTGTCCAGCCAGCTCACCTTCAGCTCGTTGCCCTGATGCACGAGGCTGACATTCTGGCCTTCGTACTTCCCATCGCTCGCAGAGCCGACGAGCCACATCGTCACGGTACGATCGCCGCGCTCCAGTCGAATCGTGGCCGGGTCGGTGGCGAAGAAATTTGCCACCACCTCGTTGGCAGGGTTGTTCTGGCAGGCATGGGAGACGGTCTTCGGCGGCAATAGTTGCCAAACCGCTTGCAGTTCCGATGTGCGGAGCCTGTACTGGGCATCGACACACCCCTTCACCGTGTCGACGGTCCAGGTCGCCGTGATCCAGGTCTGCTCCCCTTTCGCCTTCCAGCAGTCGTTGCGACCCTTGACCCATCCTCGCTGATCCTCGCGCAACCGTGTCGCGAGCTTGCCTTTGGCCTTGGCCGATGCCGCCTTGTAGACCTCGTCGAGCTTGCGGTCGAGAGCTGCCAGTGAGGCGTCGGCGCAGATCAATGTCTCAACCTCACCGCTCGCTTTCGCGCAGTTGAAAGTCGGCCCCTGCGCTAGCACAGTCACCGGAAAGGCCACCGCACCGGCGATGAAAGATGAAACAACAAGCACTGGCTTCTTCATTGGTTCTCCTCACTCGATAGTCTATCGGCATCGCTCTGGTTGCGTGCCGATCGCTGCAGCTGCCATAGCAAGTATTGCCGGCACGGCGAAGGGGAAGCATCTTCCGCCGCTCTCGATGGCTCAATGAGTATCGGTCAGCGGCTTTCGACCTTACACTAGCGCCATGACGAAACACTCTTAATCGAAAATTGAAAATCAGAAATTTGCAGGATCTCCGCGTCTTCGTGCTGGCTGCCGACAGCGGGAGCCTCTCGACAGCGGCCCACACGCTCGATTTGTCTCCTGCAGTAGCCAGTGCCAGCCTGAAACGGCTGGAATCCGATCTGGGTGCGGTATTGCTCATACGCTCCACCAGGAGCCTGCGTCTGAGTCCGGAAGGAGAAAGCCTGTTGCCGGCAGCCCGTTGCGCCCTGGCTGGACTGAGTCATGCGCTCGACGACATTGCCCAGGTGCGCAGCAGCCTGCGCGAGGAGTTGCGCGTTTCGATGCCCTCGGACCTTGGGCGGAATCATCTGCTGGCCTGGCTCGACAGCTTCCTGCTTCAACACCCCGACGTGACGCTGCGCACGCATGTTTCCGACCGCCCGGCAGACCTTTACCAACAACCGGTCGATATTGCCATTCGCTATACGGACATGGCGGATTCGGGGTTGGTCGCGCTGCCCATCCTGGCCGGTAACCGGCGTGTTCTCTGTGCAGCGCCGAACTACCTGGCGCGCCACGGCATACCGGCGGTTCCGGGGGACCTGTCGCGACACAATTGCCTGCGATTCCGTCTCGGGAACGCCCTGCACGAGCATTGGCGCTTCAGCCTGGAGGGGCAGGAGATCGTGGTAACCGTAAATGGAAACCGGATCGCTGACGACGGTGATGCCGTGCATCGCTGGGCCCTTGCTGGCCACGGCATTGCCTACAAGTCGGCGCTGGATGTCGGCAAGAGCATAGCAGCTGGGCTTCTGGTGCCGCTCTGTACCGAATGGACGACCGAGGCCGCGCCATTGTCACTGGTCTGTGCCGATCGTCGCCAGTTGTCGCCGCTTGTCATGCTGTTGCGCGACCACTTGCGGCTGTGCTGCGAGAACCTGGCGGATGGCTTCAAGGCCGCCTGGCCAGTCACCGCCGTTCCTTGATTGCTGACGCGTTGATCGAGAGGGATGAGGCGAACGAGAACCAGCCCCGGCCACGCTGCTGGCGATACGATGATTGCCGGCTCGCCCGGCGGACGCGGCATGTGCCCCGCGCGCTGGCGATGCCGCCAGAATGCAGAGCCATCACGCCACGTTCCCATCCTGCCGCCTACTTCCGACACGCCGTCGCACTGGCCTCGCCGACATAGCTGACCCAGGTATCGCGCGAGACGACCTCCACGCACTGACGGGTACTGTCGTTCCAGTACAGCCACTGGTTGTCGCCATTGCCCAACTTACGCTCATTGGCCAAGGCAAAACCGCGACGCTCCAGCTGCCCCCATGTGTAGGTGGTCTCACGGTTGGACAGATCGCTGACATTCACGTAAGCCCGGTTGCCTCCGCGCGACCCGTAATCCGAGCGATAGCTCGTTTCCTGGCGGCGTTGATCCACCCCCTTGGTATAGCCGTCGCTGTACTCTTTCGAGTCCTCGTAGTTGTGGAAGGGCTGGTTGTGCAGCCCATCACGGTAGCCGCGTTCGAACTGGGCAGTTTGCCGCTCGTCGTAGTCACGGTCCTCCCGATGGTGGGACTTTGAGGCAAGCACCGCCAAGCCCAGCAGGGCTGCCGCACCGACTGCGACAGCCGCCGCCTTGCCCCCGCTGTTGTCGCGTTGATCGCAATCGCTGTTGCCTACGGTCTTGATCTGCTCATATCGGCCATCACGGGTGCGTACCCGCACGCAACGCTTGTCGCGACTGTTCCACCAGTAGGTATAAGCGGCATCGTCGCTTTTCGAGGTGTGGTGACTGACATAACCACGATCTTCCATCTGCGCTTCTGCATCGCGGCCACGCACGTCGACCAGATCGGATAGATCGCTGGGGGTCTGGGCCCATGCGCCATTGCTGCCGACGATCATCGACACCGCAACGGTGATGGCTGTGGTTCGCCTGATTGACTGGGACATTTCTTGGGTTCCGGTAGTTGTTGATCAGAGGCAGAAGCCTGCTGGATGAGATACAGAAGCCTGCTGGAACTGACTGCGCTTGCTTCGCGCCGAAGTATCGGCGAAAGCAGCATGCGCAAAAACCGCCCACCCAATGAATCAGTTTCGTCAGAATATTGAGAATTTCTTGCTTGTGGCTTCGGATAGTATCCGCGTGTTCATCAGCACTTGCCGGCTGGTGAACGGCCACCCCGACCGGTGGCACGGTGGCCACCATCCGGATTGACCAACAGGAGCATGTCTGGGTCAATGGCAAGCGTGTCAATGCCGGGCGTAGCGATGGCGCGCTGGTATTTCGCGATGGCTTTGTCACCTACACCATCCAGGGTGATCGCCGCCTGAAGGGCGAGGACACCCGGCGCGATTCCGACGCCGGTTCGACCGGACCGATCAACGCCGAGCAATTGACTTTGTCCTGCATGCCGGGTTTGATCGCCGGCGTTCCTTCGGTCGGAAGTCAGGTGCACCTCGAGGCCGCCTTCCCTCTTGCGCAGATCCTCGAGCGATTTGAACTTGCGCTGCATTTCGGCGGGCAAAGTCGCGACGCGCGAGGTGTCAGCGAGGCCGATGGCCGGGGGCATCAGGGCGAGTTCCAGCGCACTGGGGGTTGTAGGGACCGTACAGTAAATTTCCGCGGCTACTTGCCACGCCCGAGAACTCCGCCACCTTGTCACTTTTAGCCCTGGGCTGAAAAGATGAGTTTAGTGTACTGTCCCCTCAATTCGTACTGTCCCCTCAATTCGCTGGACCTCATCTCTCACACGGAATCGGATCCCGCTGGCGATGCGCCAGAGCGCGCAGGAGCGTGTCGAGAACATCATCGAGATGCTTGCCGACATCCTCGGCGAGAAAGCGCAGCACGACATAGCCGTACTCCTGCAGCAGCGCGTCCTTGCGCCGGTCGCGACGATAGGCTCCGGGGTCGGCCAGGTGTTGCGGGCCATCGAGTTCGACCGCCACCCGCGCCTCCGCCGCGAGCAAATCAACCTCCATTCCGCCACGCCCGTCGAAAGGAATCGGCAACTCGACGTTGAGATGAAACTTCCCGGCGGTGGCGGGAAGCGTCTGCAAGCGGCGGAAGAGGAAGGCTTCGCTGGCACTGCGCGCGCGCTCAACGCCGGTCGCCCCCGCCTCGAACGTGCAGGCAGCGTGAACGAACAGCTCGCCGAGCGGCGCGTCCACCCCGTCGCGCAGCAGGCGCTGGACGCTGGTGGCGTAATCGCGCTTCCAATCCGCTTCGACCGGAAGCGGCACCTCGGGCGGCCAGCCGGGCACCGCGCTGGCTGGCAGCAGAATGGTGTAACCGACCGCTTCGTAGCCCTTGCAGCGCCGGTCGAACATCCGCGCCAGCATCGGCACATTGAGGTCGGCGTAGTCGTAGATGCGGACCTCCCGCTTGCTGTCGTGCAGGCGATGCAGACGGCCGGCATACTGCGCAATCGTTCCTCGCCACGAAACCGGCAACGTCAGGAACAGGGTGTCGAGACGGGCGTCGTCAAACCCCTCGCCGAGGTAGCCGCCGGTCGCCAGGACGACACGTTCGTCGCTCTCCGGGATGGCCACCAGCTGCGCGAGCGCATCCTGCAATTGCCGCCTGCCCATGCCACCGCGCAGGACCACGGGGTGGCGGACGATCGGAGACAGTCGCTCGGCCAGATGTTCGAGGTGACGGGTTCGTTCGGTCAGCACGACCGGCGAACGTCCCTCGCGAACTGCCGCAGCGACGTCATCGACGATCAGGTGATTTCGTCTGTCGTCGGCGATCAGCGCCTCGTAAAGATCATGGAACTGGACGCGTAGATCGGGGTCCCCGGCGCCGGGCGGGTGGAATGCCGTCGGACGCACCCAGACGTTGTGGGCAAAAGGTCGCTCTGCGGCCTGTTCGCGCGCACTGACTCGATGGCGGACCGGTCCGCACTGCATGAAAACGATCGGGTGGTGCCCGTCCTTGCGGGTCACGGTCGCCGACAGGCCAAGGACATACCTGGCCTGCCCTCGCCGGACCAGCTGCTCGAAGCTCGACGCCGGCAGGTGATGGCATTCGTCCACGACCAGATGACCGTATTCCCCGACGCCGTCATCGACTACGCCGGCGCGGACGAGGCTCTGGATCAGCGCCACGTCGAGCGTGCCGTTCGGCTTGTTGCGGCCGCCGCCGATGCGGCCGATGGCCCTGGCCGGCAAACCCAGGAAGGTTGCCAGCCGTTCGACCCACTGCTCCAATAGTTGCTGGCGGTGCACGAGCACCAGCGTGCTGACGCCGCGCCTGGCGATCAGCCACGCCGCGACGACGGTCTTGCCGAAAGCGGTGGTCGCCGCGAGAACCCCTTGGTCGTGACCGGCCAGAGCATCTGCAGCAACCGCCTGCTGCGGCCGCAAGGTGCCCTGGAACGAGACGCTCAGCGGCACGCCGGGGTGGCGCTCGTCGCGCAGGACGCACTCGATCCCGAGGCTGCCGAGCAGATCCTGGATTTCGTCCAGGCAGCCGCGTGGCAGACCGAGATGCAGCGGATGCTCCTCGGCGCAGGAGATCACGCGCGGCTTGCCGAAGGTCGGCAGACGCATCGCCTGCGCCCGGTAGAACTCGGGATTCTGGAACGCCGCCAGCCGCAGCAGGCGATTGCGCAAGGCGGCTGGCAACCCCTCCCTGGCAAGGTAGATCGCGTTGCCAAGGACCAGTTCCAGGCGCTCGGGCAAAGACCCGCTGATTGGAGCTTCGGCACGGCGGCGCGAAGGCGGCGAGGTCCAGGGTTCTGCGTCGCCTTCCTTGTCTTCGTCAAGCCCAGGAAAGCGAACTCCGACGACGCGGCCGCGTTGCTCGGCGGCGCGGACAATGGCTTCGGCTGCCGCACGGGTGATCCTTTGCATGGTCGAGAGAAACGCCCACTGATCCGGCCAGGGAAGCAACTGTTCGTCAAGGAACACGCTGTCGTCGCTCTCCCGCAGGCGCTTCTGCAGCGGCAGGGCGATCAGATTGCCGAAGCCGCCCTTGGGCAGGGTGTCCTGGTTCGGAAAGAAACGGTCGTACGAATCCAGCCCGATGTCTGGTCGCCGTTCCATCGTCTCGGTGAGAATGTGCGCACCGAGTTTCCTCGCCAGGACAGCCGGTATGGCCTCGACGAAGAACAACCACAGGTGACCGCCGTTGCCCGAGCGCGATCGCTCGACCGCAGCCGGCAGCCCGAGTTGTCGGCAGGTCTCGCGAACGGCGCCGACATCCGCACGCCAGTCTTGCTTGTCGAAGTCCGCGGCAAGAAAGAAGCAGGTCTCATCGAGAAGCATCGGGTATACCCCGATCACAAACTCGCGACCACAGTCGTCGTGACCGGAAAGGTGCTGACGAATGGCCTCCTCGGTCAGCGGCAGGAATCGCCGACTGGGGCAGTCCTGGCACCTGACCGCCCGTTTGTCGCACAGAACACGCACCCACTCGTTGGCGCAGGCGGGGCTGTAACCCGTCTTGCCGGTGCGGAGGCTTTCGAAACGACGCGGATAGAGGTCGTCCCGCCCCCGGAAGAGCGACCGGAAAAGGGCGATCTTGGCGGCTACGGCGGAGTGCTGGGAGACTGCGGCATCGGCGCCCATTGGGTGGGACGAACAGTCAATGGCAACCTTGACGAGTATCGTTCACCCGCCCGCGTCATCCTGTTCGGGTCCTACGCGCGCGGCACAGCCGACGACGATTCGGACCTCGACCTGATGGTCATCGAACGGGAAGTTCCGGACAAGGCGGCAGAACACATACGCCTTACTCCTCTCGCTATGACGAAGAAACCGTCGCGTTGATTACCACGCAGTCGGCCGTGTGCTTCTGTCGAACGTCAAGATCTTACTGGTCGTCCCGCAAGTTTCCCGGGAATGCTCCCGGCGCCGAGCGGATGTGCAGGTCGCGCTGCGGGTACGGGATCTCGATGCCGTGCTCGCCAAGCACGCGCGCGATTTCGCGATTGATCTCGTGCTGCACCCGCAAACGCTTGTCGAGCGAATCGACGAAGGCGCGAATCTCGAAGTCCAGCGAACTTTCGCCGAAAGCCACGAGGAAGACCGAAGGCGCGGGATCCTGCAGCACGTCGGGATTGCCACGGACGACTTCGAGGATTGCCCGCTGCACCAGCCCAATATCGCTGCCGTAACCGACGCCGACCTTGATCAGCAGTCGGATGATCTGGTTCGACAGCGTCCAGTTGACTACGTGACCGGTGATGAAGGCCTTGTTCGGGATGATCACTTCCTTGTTGTCGAAGTCGATCACCGACGTCGCCCGGGCACGGATCCGCGCGACCTTGCCGGAGATGTCGCCGACCGTCACCACGTCGCCGATGCGGATCGGGCGCTCGGCGAGCACGATCAGCCCCGATACGAAGTTGGCGACGATCTCCTGCAGGCCGAAGCCGAGGCCGACGCTGAGCGCGGTGACCAGCCACTGCACATCCTCCCAGCCGACGCCGAGCAGGCGGCTCGACGACACGATGCCGACGGCAGCGATGGCGTAGCGCGTCACCACCGTGATCGCATAGCTTGCGTCGGCCTGCATGTCCAGGCGCTGCAACAGAACTATGTCAAGCAGCGCACCGACCCGCTGTACCAGGATGGCGGTGATGACGAGGACGAGTAGCGCCAGCATCAGCCGGCCGACGGTGAGCGCGTGCGTCACCTCCTTGCCACCTAGGCTGTCGGTGTAACTCCAGAGCTTGTAGTCGGTGATCGCCCCCAGCGTCGCCAGCGCGTCACGCCACACCCACCAGAGCGCGCCGACAAGCAGCAGGGAGACGACGAAGTCGAGTAGCGATCGTGTTTCCTCGCCGAGTGCCGCTATGTCCAGCTGCAGTCGCCGCGGCAAGGCATCGTCTTGCGTGACGATCCCATCAGCCGCACCCAACCCTGCGGACTGTGTCGCCGGCGTGCTCTCGTCCCGGTCCTGCTCACGGGCGAGCCGCTGGCGCTGAATCTGCACCCACAGGGCCATCAGGCCGTAGAGAGCCACGGCTCCCAGCACCACAAACAGCGAATGAATGAGTCGTCCAAAGACGTAGCCGGCCGCGACGAAGTAGCCGGCCAGCGCAAGCACCCCCACGCCGCAGGGAATACCGGCCAGCACAGCCAACCAGACGACGCGCAGGCGCAGCACCCAGCTCCGTGGCGCGTAAGCGCGCAATCGCCGCATCACCGCGCTGCCGGGGAGAAGAAGCCGAAAGAAGAACACGGCCACCGTGAACGATGCCAGACTGAGGCCCAGGCGGCCGAGGCTCTCCTCGTTGGCAAACGGCGCGTGCGCCAGCCCGTTCACCGCGGCCAGGAAAATTAGCGGCACGAAGATGGCCAGCCCGCGGCGCAAGTGGCGCGCCGTCACCGCCACCAGTGCTTCGTCCCAGCCGAAGTGGCGGACGGCAACCCCGTTCCGGTCGAGCAGCCAGGTGCTGACGAGCAGGGCCAGCAACAGCCGGCCGACCTGGTACAGCGCTTCCGACAGCGCGCCGACGAAATCCTGGCTCTCGGGCGCACCCAGCAGCGTGCCGGCAGCCGCCCACATGAGAAGCGGGAGGGGGAGAGCAAGCAGGCAGATGACCCCCAGGGCCGCCAGGGCATGCCCAATCCCGTAGCGATCAACCGTCAGCGCTGCCGGCGACAGTGCCAGCAGTGCCCGCCGCAATCTGCCGCGCACGGCCAGCAGGAGACCTGCCGACAACAGCGCCACTGCCGGCCAGAGCGGCTTGCGTGCCAGTTCCGCCTGCATCGCCCCGGCAGCCGCCTGCCAGTGGGCGGCCGAGAAGGTCCACTGCAGCGCCGGCACGAGCTCGGCGAGCGTTTGTGCGGTCGGTGGCGCGGGCGTCCAGAAGAGCAGATCGGTCAGTTGCGTACGAGCGGCGTCGGCTTGCTTCTCCAGCGCGGCCGCCTCCTCGCCCGCCTCGTTCAGGGTCTTGCGCAGCTGGCTCTGCTCGCCAGCCAGACGTCGCAGCAGGTCGCGCTGTTGCCGCAGCGCGGCCGACAGTGCCCGCTTCAACTGCGGCAACTCTTCGTCGGCGAACGGCGGCTGAACTTTCGCCAGCAGGCTGTCGATCACGGTATCGGGATCGTCGAGCCGGTGCAGGGCGCGCTCGACAGCGAGTTCGGCATCGCTGGCCGTGGCGAGAAGCTGCATGCGGCGCGCCTTGCCGGCGGCCAACGTGTCGGCGCTGGGCAGCCCACGCAGATACTCCCTGAGCGTCTGTGCGAATTCCTGGCCGAGAGCCTGTACACTGGCACGCCGTTCGACCCAGCGCATCCTTTGCTCGAGCTCGGTCCGCATCCGCCGCAAGTCCGCCAGCGCCTTCTCCGGTTCCTCGATCGCTTTCGTCGCCTCGGTGATCCGGCTGGAGATTTCGTCGTTCCGGTCGGCCACGGCCCGCAGCGGATCGCCCTGTTGAGCGAAGCCCGCACCCGCGAGCATGGCGAAAGCCAAGGCCAGCAGCAGGCCTGGAACCGGTGTACGCAGCCACCGGTAGACATGGCAAAGCCAGCGCCCTGCCCCGCACGAGGCTGGCCAGCGCACGCCGCTCACAGCCCGGCGCCCCAGCGATACTGCCAGGCAATCCCAACCAGGTCGTAATTGTTGCCGGTCCGTGCCGACACCCCGCTGCTCGCGTAGAGCTTGACCGAGTTGCGCGCGTCCACGGGGAAAGCCAGCGTGCCACCGACGCGCCAGTTCTCCTGGAGATCATCCTTCGTTACGCCGTTGACCGTCGTGCGGCCGCCGGTGAAGTAGGTTGCATCGAGCGAACCCCAGATGCCCGAGCGGGAACCGTAAATCACATGCCCCTGCAGCGAGTAGATGGGATCCTGCGAACGGGTGTTGCCACCGAAGAAGTCCTTGTTGTCCGTGAAGAAGGCTGCTGCGGCCTGGAACTCGACGGTCCACGGACCGACGGCTTGGGAAATCCCCACCTCCGGCTTGAACGACCAGCGGTTGGTGCCGATGTTTACCACCCGGCTGGAGTCGTACTGGCCCCAGGGCACCGACACCTGCAGGCTCGCACCGACGATCAGATCCTGCTCGTAATTCCTGAACTCCTGCAGCGTCAGCGCCGGCGCCCCGTAAAGATTGACCGACAATCGGAATCTCGCATCGGCCAGACCATTGGCCTCGCGCTCGACGGGCTGACCCGCGAGCTCGGCCGTTCCGGAAAGCGAGGTATAGGGCACGATGGCGTCGAACTTGCCTGACTTGCCCCAGAGATCGAGCACCCGCGCATAGGCGAGAACCGCGCTGGACGTCCTCAGCTGCGCGTTTTCCACGGGTAGCGAGGCGTCGAACGGCACCGCGCCTTCCGTATAGGCGTAGCCGGTGATCAGGAAGTTCACACCAACCGGCGCGTTGGAATAGGCGCGCGGCTCGATGTCCTGAGCGCGTGCGACGCTGCTGGCGCCAATGCCGAGCCACAGTGACACAACTGCCAGGAGTACTTGTAGACGAATGCTGCGGCTACTTCCAGAAATGTGCATACCACCTACCGGCAGGGTGTACGTCCCCCTCTCGCGGACATCCGCTTAATTGAGATCCCCGTCCTTCCAGAACTTGGTCCCCTTGACCGCGACTCCGGCCTGCAGACCGTTCTTGGTGAGGGTGTAGTACGCGCCGCCAGGGCCGCCGCCGCCTGCCACGCCGGCCGACTTGCCGCCAGCGCCAGCCTGCATCCCGCCGCCACCGCCACCTTCCCAGCCCTTGTTGACGAACCAGTCCATCGACTTGGCAGACTCGAAAATGATCAGGGTCTCGCTCTCCGCAATCCCAACCTCGGCGCCGGCGCTCGCCTGCGCCATCGCCATGAAGGTGTCCTTCTTCGTCTTGTTGTTATGGACCAGTCCCTTGCCGCCGGCACCGCCAACCAGGAAGCTCAGCCCGTAAGTGGTGAACACGCCGTAGCCTGGAGCCTTGGCAACCTGCCCCCTGAGCTCCGGCTGAGCGGCGTAGAACTTCTCCAGCGAGGCCTGGGCCACCGTGCGGATCTCGGCCTGCTTGGCGGCCTTATCGTCAGCAGCCAGAGCGCTACCGGACAACAAGGAAAGAGTGATTACGCCGTTCATCAAAAGGTGGTGCAGTTTCATGGTCAGACTCCTTGGTTTGGTAAGTAGCTCAACGACAGTTCAAACATGCTAGCCACCCTGCCCGGGGCGATCAAGCTGCGCTCGCTCCCGCTTGGCGCGAGAGTTGCCTGTGGAAACGGGAACGAGCTTGGCCGGTGCCGCCACGGCTGCCGCACTGCGCGGACGCGGTGGTTGCCCGGGAACGTCGCGCGATAGTGGGTACCGCCACAGAGGCAAATGCTCGATCCCACTCACTGGCGCTGGCCCCTCACCCGGAGACGGCGCGATGCGGATGCTGCCGCTGCCGCTGCCGAGATGGAAGCAGAAAGGGCCCCGGCAGGGCCCCACCAAGCGACCGGGCGCCAAGCACAGGCCGGGCTGCTTAGCGGCAGACTCGCCGACCGTCGACCATACGACATTCCGGCGTCGCACGGACCTCGGCGTCACGCGCCACGGGAACCTCCCTGGCAGGGGCGACTTCAACCCCCCGTGCGGGAGCTACTTCAACCCCGCGCGCCGGAAGGGGCTCGACCGGCTTGCGGACCTCCACAGCGCCTCGCGATGTTTCACACTCGGCACGACGAACACCGTCTACGCATTCCACCGCGTAAGCACCGGAAGCAAACGTCATCGCCAGCATCGCAGCGGACAAGATAAATGCTGAAGCTTTCATCGTTTCATCCTCTAAATTGACTTTCAGGTTCTTGCATTGCGCCCGCTCCGGGAAGCGGGGTCGACCTCCCTCTCAGGGAGTTGGTACAACGCGGTAATAGACACCGTTGGCGCCATACATCGGCTTGAACCAGGTGTTGCCAACGATGTAGTACGTGGCACCCCCGACGTTCGCAGGCGACGCGCCAGGCGGCAGCGCCGCGTAGTTGACGCCCATCGCGTAGGCGACCGGCGCACTGGCGGCACCCGCCGCCACGCCGGCGGCATAGGCGTTTGAAGTGGCCGCCGCGGTATTGGCCGAAGCCACTGCTGCCCCCGCTGCCACGCCGACGACCGCCCCGGCCGCCGCGGCGCAACCGTAACAACCTGCCGAATAGACCGGCACCGCGACCGGTGGATGGTAGACCGGGTAGGTGGGCGGGCGGTAGGCAGTCGCCCCATAGGCATCGGTATGCTCGGTGCCCCCGCCCCAGGCGTGGGCAGTGCTGCCGCCGTAGGCGTTGGTGTGCTCGGTGCCCTCACCATAGGCGTGCTCCGAACTGCCGCCGAAGGCGTTTGTGTGCTCGGTGGCGCCGGGAACATGCGCGGTCGAACCGCCGAAGCGGTTGGCGCTGGCCCATGCCATGGCCTGCGATGAACACAGGGCGCCGGCCAGCAGGATCGAGATGCCGATAAGTGACTTGTTCATTTTCGCCTCCGTGTTCACTGCGACTTGGTTGCGGGCTTGGGCGACTTCGCGACCGGCTTGACGCCCGGCGGCGGCTTTACGGCCGGATGCGCGAAGTCGATGCGCCGAGCATCCTTCGCCTTCGCCGTGCCAAAGGCATCGGCCGCGATCACCGGGTCGAGCTGCCAGTTGGAGAGTTCCATGTCGTGACGCAGGCGCAGCGGGTCGGCACGGAAGACGGCGCGGATGCGGCGCGGCAGCTTGTCTTCGACACCTACCCACATCTGCAGGAAAACGTCGTCGTTGGCCCAGGCAACCATGTCGGTCTTGACTCCGCCAACCAGTCCGGACGGGCCGACGTAAAACGCGAGCTTGGTGCCGTCGGCGATCGCGGCAAATGGGTCGGGAAGCAGCAGGTCGGTGAACGGGAAGTAGATGGCCGCCTTTTCGAACGCCATCCTCAGCGCCGCTTCGAGGGTCGGTGGCGCCTCGGCGATGGCGACGAGGTTCTCAGCCGGCGCGAAGGCGACCATGGTCCTGCCATCAAGATAGAACTCGGAGGCCGGGCCGTCGCCCAGGTTGATGACCCGGAGCCTTTCCGGCCGCTGCATCACGACGTCGTAGCGCGACGTGAACACCAGGGGTGGGCCGAGGCGGCTGGGATGCTCGTAGCTGACGGTGGCGGTGAAGGACATCGCCTTGGCCGCCGCCAACCGGGCGCTGGTCGCCTTGAGCAGGTCAACCGCGCGCGCCTCAAGTGCCGGCTTGTCGACCGGCGCCGCCTTCTTCTTGACCGCCGGCTTGGCCGGCTTGGTACCGGATGGCGCCGTCTGCGCGCTGGCGCCGGTCACCACCAGCAGGCTCAGGGCGACCGCGATGCCGGTCTGGCGAATGAAATGATTAGTCACAGGGTTCATGGAATCATCCCGCATTCGAACATCTTGTTGACGATCGGGGCTGCCACCCTGTCGAAGAAAGCCTGACGCATTTGCGGATCCTGCTGCAGCATCTGTATGGCGCGCTGTTCCATCTCCGGCTTCGGCTGGCCCTGCTTTTGCGCCTTTTCCTGCCATAGCTGCTGGCAGGTCGATGTCTGGTACTTCTCGATCACCTTGCTGGCGACGCGATCCATGATCGGGTATTGCGCGTGGGCAGTTCCGGCAACAAGCGTCGCGGCCAGGGCTGCAATAATCGTGAGTTGTCTGGTCATGATGAACTCCTGGGTTTATGGATCCGTCGTTCAGAACTTCATATCGGTAAGGACGATTTCAATTCGGCGATTTTCCTTGCGTCCGGCAGCGGTGCTGTTGGGCGCGACCGGTTGGTATTCGCCAAAGCCGGAAGCCTCAAGCCGCGTCGGATCGATGCCCTTGGCCTGCAGGAAACGTACGACGTCGCTCGAACGTGCGGTAGAAAGTTCCCAGTTGCTCGGATAGCGCTGGCGCAGTTCGTAGCCAATCGGCTCGTTGTCGGTATAGCCGCGGACGACAATGCGCTTGTCGGTGACGCTTTGCAGCGTGCCGACGATCTTCTCCAGCGTCTCGCGGCCCTTGGCATTCATCTGGGCACTGCCGGAAGAAAATACAATCTCGTCGATCAGCGTGACAGTCAGTTGACCCTGTAGCTCTTTGATACGCACTTGATCGGCCTGAACTTCTTTCTGGAGCTGGGCACTGAGTGCTTGATAGGTACGGCTCTGGCTGGCGTAGGTATTCGCCGTCTGTACTGCTTGGTTGTACGTACTCTGGCTGACGCAACCGCCAAGGGCGGCGGCCAGAACGACGGTGATGAGCGTTTTCTTGAACATTTCTGCCTCCTGCGGTTAGGCGTGAAATCCACGCCGATGAATCATTTGGGGAACATCTCATGATCGCTCCCGAAAAAACGCCTCACTCACCTTGCACGCGTGAAATGGACGTCGAACTTCTGCTGCGCCACCGCCTGGAAATAGACGCCCTTCAACACGTCGGCTGCCGGGTCGTAGGTCAGGGTGTAGGTCGATCCGTTGTAGCCAGCGGCCCGCAGCTCGAAGAAAAGCTTGAGGACATTGCCTTCGCGCGTCGCCTCCGCCCTGGAAAACGGCAGCGGATTCGGATTGGCGTAAGCGGCGTCGAGCTTGCCGCTGGCATCGACGCTCCTGATGTTGATGACGTAGCCGCCGTCGGGCCTAACCCAGCGTCCCGGCAGGGCCGAAAAAGGGGATTCGGACTGGATTGCCGCCTTGGGGACAACCTGGGCAACGGCCGTCGCCGGCACGGTTCCGATTGCAACGGTAAAGAGTGAGAGGTAGAGCGCAGCCGCTGTTTTCATGGTTCCCCGCCAGATCAAAATGGAAGCGGCTGGCGCCCCCATCGGGACGCCAGCCGTTCGCTTACTTGCTTGCCGGCGGCTTACCGTCCTGCGCCTCAGCCATCGCCGCTTCCAGCTTCTTGATGTCCGCGGGCGACAATTGCGGCCGGTCGACCTTGATCGTCAGCTTGTTCATCTTGGCGGTCAGCGCGAAGGGCGGCATGTAGTCGGCGTCGTTCACGCCGGTCAGCGTGTCCGAACCGATGTCGAAGCTCTCGTCCCACTGCAGGATCATCGGCAGCGTTTTCTCCATCGTGATCGTCTGCACCACCTTGCCATCCACCTTGAGGACGCCGGTGCCGGGTCGGCCGAGGCCGCTCATGTTGTTGAACGCCAGCGTCCCGACGCCGAGGCCGTCATACTTGAAATCAAACTCCACCGTGTGCTGGCCCGGGGTGAGCGCCTCGGCGCCTTCCCATTTGATGCGCTTGAGGTCGACCAGGTTCCACAGGAACACCGGCTTGCCCTTGAGCAGGTAGAAGCCATATCCCCCGAAGCGTCCGCCCGAGGTCAGGATCATGCCCTCGGCGCCGCCCTGCGGCACGTCGATGTCGGCGGTGATCGTGTAGGACGCGTTCAGCAGGAACGGCGAGTCGCCCTGCGGCAGGCCGACCATCGGTCGCGTGTAGACAAATTCCGTCCGCCCGGCGGTGATGTTCGGGCGCGGTGCGACGATCCGGGCCGCCACCGACGCATCCAGCGGCAAGACCTGGTACTTCTTCGCCTCGGCAAGGAACTTCTGGCGCATCTCCTTGACCTTCTGCGGGTTCTGTGCGGCAATGTCGTCGGTCTGGTTGAAGTCCTTGCCCAGGTTGTAGAGCTGGAACACCTGGCCGTTCAGCGGATCGGTGTTGGCCTCACCGAAAACCTGCCACGGCGCGCGGTTGACCTTGGTGCTGAGTAGCCAACCGTCATCGTAGAGCGCCCACTGGCCGAACATCTCGAAGTACTGCGTCTTGTGCCGCGACGCCGCCCTGGCATTGGCCGGGTCGAAGGTGTAGGCAAAGCTGGTGCCCTCGATCGGCGCCTGCTTGATGCCGTCGACCATCTCCGGCGCCTTGATTCCCGCCGCTTCGAGGATGGTCGGCACAACGTCGATGACGTGCACGAACTGCTCGCGCAGGGCGCCCTTGTCCTTGATGCGCGCCGGCCACGAGACGACCATGTTCTGGTTGATGCCGCCCAGGCGCGAGGCGTTCTGCTTGAACCAGTCGAACGGCGTGTCGAAGGCCCACGACCAGCCGGCCGACATGTGGTTGTAGGTCTGCTCGGTACCCCAGACGTCGTACCACTTCATCTGCACGTCGACGGGCATTTCGTTGATGCCGTTGAAGAAGGCGACCTCGTTCGGTGTGCCCATCGGCCCGCCCTCGGCGCTGGTACCGTTGTCGCCGTTGATATAGATGACCAGGGTGTTGTCGAGCTTGCCCAGATCCTGGAAGGCCTGGATGACGCGGCCGATCTCGGCGTCGTTGTAGGCGGCGTAGGCGGCGAAGACCTCGACCTGGCGGATGAACAGCTTCTTCTCGTCGGCGCTGAGCTGGTCCCAGGGCTTCAGCATTTCATTGGGCCACGGTGTGAGCTTGGCGTCCTTGGGAACCAGGCCGAGCTTCTTCTGGTTGGCGAAGATCGTCTCGCGCAACTTCTCGTAGCCGCCGTCGAACAGATGCATGGCGCCGATCTTGTCCACCCACTCCCTGGTCGGGTGGTGCGGCGCATGGGTCGCCCCCGGCGCGTACTTGATGAAGATCGGCTTGTCGGGCTGCGTCTGGTGGATGCGCGTCATGTAGTCGATGGCGTCGTCGGCCATGCCGGTGATCAGGTTCCAGCCCGGTTTGCCCTGGAAAGGAAAGATCTGCGTCGTGTTGCGGAAAAGGTTCGGCTGCCACTGGTTGGCGTCGCCGCCGACGAAACCGTAGAAGTACTCGAAGCCCATGCCGCTCGGCCACAGCTCGAAGGGCCCGACCTGGCTGGCGGCGAAGGCCGGCGTGTTGTGGTTCTTGCCGAACCACGAGGTGGCGTAACCGTTGTCGAGCAGCATGCGGCCGATCGTCGCCTTGTCTCTGCCGATGATGCTGTTGTAGCCGGGGAAGCCGGTCGACTGCTCGGAAATGACGCCGAAGCCGACCGAGTGGTGATTGCGCCCGGTGATCAGCGCGGCGCGCGTCGGCGAGCACAGTGCGGTGGAGAAGACGCGGTTGTAGCGCAGACCTTCACTGGCGATGCGGTCCATCGTCGGCGTCGGGATGACACCGCCGAAGGTGCTCGGCACGCCAAAGCCGGCGTCGTCGGTGATGATCAGCAGCACGTTCGGCGCGCCCTTCGGCGGCACCACGCGCGGCGCCCACCAGGCCTTCGATTGCAGCGCGTCGTTCTTGATGACGCCGCCGAACTTGGGATCGGGCGGCGGCAGTTGCTTGTTGCTGACCGTAGTCGTGGCGCTGGGCGAGCCCAGGGTGCCGGTGACCTGCTGCCCGAGCGCCCAACCGCTGGTGGCTAGAGATGTTGCTACGACTGCAACAAACGCCAGCAAACGCAAACCTGATTGCATGTCAGCCTCCTTGGAGCAAAAAACTGCCGAAAAAACTAGAAGTGGAAGGTGGCGCCGAGGGCCAGGCCGGTGAAGCGGGTGTCGATGCCTTCCCCCCTGCCGGTAAAGTCGTACGACAGGTTGCGCAGCGCCAGCGTGACATCACCCCAGCCGTAGCGGTAGCCCAGAGCGACCATTGCCTGCCAGGTCGTGTTGTCGGACCCGGAACCAATATCAAGGTAATAGGGCATGAAGACGCGACCATCGTCGCTGAGGCTCACCTCCCCTTTCACGCCAGCGATCACATCCCACTTGTTCATGCTCGCCGAAAGCGTGCGCTGGCGCCCCGGGAGCAGGCCGGCCGCACCGCTGATGCTCCAGTCGAGCGTCTGGTTCATGTACAGGTAGCGCGTACCGGCAAAGACATCAAGGTGAGAGGCCCCGCGGCGCCAGGCCGTGTAGCTGCCGGCGAGGGTCCAGACGTCGGACTTCAAATCCATCGTGGCGCTCACATCGGCCACTGGCAAGACGGCCCCTCCCGGCCCCCTGACAGTTCGCACGCTGGTGTCCTGTGCCTTGAGCTTCATGTAGATGTAGTCGGTGAACACCGACCAGTCGCCCTTGCGCGCCTCTCCAGCGATCATGAATGCAAACGAGAGGTCGTCCAGGTAGTCGTTCGGGGTCGTGTGCATGGCGCTGTCCACGCCGCCCGAGATGCCGAATGGACCGGTTAACGACGCGCTGTTGTAGATCGTCGGTAGCCACGCGTAAGGCGTCAGGCTGAAATGCCACTGACCGTCGAAGCGGCTTGCTCCGGGCAGGCCCTCGGCAGCGGTCGCCGGCACCACCGTTGCCAGGCTGAGGGCGCCGAAGAGGGCGCCGGCAACGCGATGCCTGAAAAGTTTTCCTGTCTCCATCCTTGCTTTTCCCTCCGGTTGGTGTCAGTCACGGTGCTGGCGTGCCGCCGGGCTGGCTGCGGAGCCTGACCAGCCGGTGGATCATGGCGGGACAAGCAAAGGCTGCCGCAGATGCCACAGCCATTCCACGTCGTCGGCCCATTGGCAGAAGCTGGCGCACCCGAACCCCCTCGCTGTTGCGCTCGTTCGCATTATCATGCTTCTACCCGGGGCCATGTCGCGACCATTCGCGACAGAAGATATACAATTCACGACAGATCGACGGCGTTCGGGTAGCGGGAAGCGTGGAAAGAGCGCTATTTTGGAAAACGGGAGTAGACGGTTGCGAGCTAAGAGAGCGTTTGGCGAGGCGGTCGTTCGCGTTCGTGGGGCGGCAGCGATTCCTGCGGTGCTGCGCGACCACGGCGTCGACCCGGCGGAACTGCTCGCCGAGGCCGGGATCAGCCCGAGCCTTTTCGATGACCCCGACAACATGATTCCCTTCGTCAGCCTGGGCCGGCTGATTGCAATCTGTGTCGCCAGGACCGGCTGCAGCCATTTCGGACTCCTGGTTGGTCAGCAGGGCGGTCCTGCGTCGCTCGGTCTGGTCGGATTCCTCGTGCAACACTCGCCGGACGTCGAGACCGCCCTGCGCACGCTGGTTCGCTATCTGCACCACCACGACCGCGGCGCAGTGCCGACGCTGGTGATCAACGGAAACTCGGCGCTCTTCGGCTACGCCATCTACCAGCCAGCTGTCGAGGCGGCCGAGCAGATCGCCGACGGCGCCATCGCCGTCGCGTTCAACATCATGCGCCGCCTCTGCGGGCCCGGCTGGCAGGCCAGCGAGGTTCTCTTTGCCCACCGGGAACCGCCCGATATCGGCCCGTTTCGCCGCTTTTTCCAGTCGCCGCTGCGCTTTGACGCCGAGCACAACGCACTGGTTTTCCCCGCCGACTGGCTGACACGCCCTTTGGCAGCAGCGGACCCCGACTTGCGTCGCCTGCTGCAGAAGCAGATCGACGAACTCGAGGCAAGAACTGCGGGTGACTTCCCGCACCAGGTGCAACGCGTGCTGCGGACAGCGCTACTGACGCACGGGGCGGCGGCGAACGAAGTCGCGGCCATTTTCTCGATGCATGTTCGTACCCTGAACCGGCACCTGCGGGCCAGCGGAACCACCTTCCAGCAACTCTCCGACGAGGTCCGCTTCGAGATCGCCCGGCAGATGCTCGATGATTCGACAATGACGCTGAGTGAAATCGCCGCGGCGCTCGCTTACTCCGATGCCAGCGCCTTCAGCCGGGCGTTCTCACGCTGGAGTGGCGTCACACCCGGCCGCTGGCGAGTCCGCCGGCCAGCCTCACCCGGCGGCGGAAGCTAGCACGGGACCACAAGCGCGGCGGCCAGCGGATCCCCTGACCCGGCAGGCAGACTGGCTGCCGCGCCGATGGCAAGCTAGCCGAGCGCTTTCATACACGCTTCCTCGCTACTACGCCGGAGCGCGCTACTTCACGCCAGGCTGGCTCGCCGCCGCACCGCCGCGCGACGAGTCAGGCACGATTGCCGCCCCGACGTCCTTCAGCAGTCGCTTGAATTCCGGTGAATCCATGATGATCGTTCCGGCCGCAGCGCGCAGGCGATCGACGGCCTCTGCGGGTAGCACGAAGGAGGTCGGCTGTTCATTGAGATAAGCCAGTTCCGCCGGGTCCTTCAGCGCCGAGAACGAGACGTCGATGACATAGATTTCAGCGCCCGGCACGCGAACGGCAGCGGCGACCGCGGGGTCCCGGTTGCTCGCCATGGCCGCCGAGTTTGCGATCAGGCGCGCGGTCTTCCAGCGGTGAGCCATGTCGCGCAACAGCTCGATCGCTTCGTACGAGTAGCGATCGATCGGCACGCCGGCTGACTTCAGCAGGATGCCGACAGTGCCCGGCGGGGTCTCGGATTCGTCCCAGTTGGTCGGCGGCGAGGACAGCGAATTGACGACGAAGACGATGATCCGGCGCGCGTCGTCGAGCGGCGTCGCGGCGCCAACTTCGTGCAGAGCCTGCGAAATTTCCAGCGCGTCGAGCACCGCGCGCATGCCGACGTTGTCGGAAACGCCGCCGTCCACGAGATGCAGGTAGGGGCGGTGGACGCCGTCGTCGTAAGCCTGCATGTCCTTCAGCGAGCGTATCGCGCGCGCCGCCGGTCGCGGCGGTTCCTCGGCTTCGGTGAACGGCTTCACCCAGGCGGGAAAGCGCCTGTTGCAGGTGCCCGCGTAATTGTTCATTGTCACCGGCGACAGCACCACCGGCACGGCCGACGACGCGGCTGCGGCGCGCGACAGGGGAACGGCATTGAGATCCGAACAGAGGATGTCGAAGGTCGTCTGGTTGAAGACAAAACGGGCGCCGGTCGAGATGTCGGTCGCCGAGGCCAGAATCAGCGGACCACGGCCCGCGTTCAGATCGCCGAAGGTGGCACCATTGAACAGGATTTCGTCGTACAACTCGGCCGCCAGTTCTGAACGGCCCCAGGCTGTAAACCACAGACTGCCCCAGTTGCCCGGGCTGAACGTCCGGGCAATGATCTCGCCCTGCACATCACGCTTGAGGAAGCGCTGCTCGTACTCGCTGAACAGTCTGTCGCCGTACAGACCATAGGCCAAGGCAGTGAAACTGCCGCCGGAGACGCCGGTGATGACATCGACCTGATCAAGCAGGCGAACGCGCTGGCCCTGGGGTCCAACGACCTCGGTACGGCGAAGAAACTCGAGGACGCCGTAGGAGAACGCCGCAGCGCGCGTACCGCCACCCGAGAAGGCGAGGATGACCAGACTCTCCTTCTGCTTGACACGCCCCAGGCGCGTCTCGAAGCGGTAGCCCGCGGTTGGGTCAGCCTGCGTGATCGGCGGATTGATCGGCCGGCTGGCACAACCGCCGAGCAGGAGCAGCAAGATAACAACCAGCAAGGAGCGCATGGACAATGGAGTCATCGGTTTGGCCAAGTAGATCATGGAAGATGTGATTCTATCCTGTCTTGTCCCTGCAGAAGTCCTTGCGGTGAACGCGATGCTCGTCCTCCACGACCCCGCAATTTCGCGTAGCCTGTACCCACGACAGGACAGCCATGCACAGCGAACCGACTTACCTCCACACGATTGAAACTGGCCCCAGTTGGCGGACGCGAGCGCTGAACGGGCTGCTGCGGCTGACGATGCGCCGGCGGCTGACCCAGGAATCCGATGTCGCCGCCTTGCGGCGTGAATACGAGGAGATCGACGCCCGCTATTTTCGCCTTGCGCCCGACGTGCGGCGCACGCCGGTCGACTGCGGCGGCGTTTCGGCCGAGTGGATCACAGTCCCTGGTAGCCGCGACGAGCGGGTCATCCTCTACCTGCACGGCGGGTCATTCGCGTTCCGCTTCCCCAACGCGCACGCGGCGCTGGTGTCGCGCCTGTGTCGTCGCCTCGGCGCGCGCGCCCTCCTCCCCGATTACCGGCTGGCACCGGAGCACCCGTTTCCGGCAGCGCCGGACGATTGCCATCGCGCTTACCGAGCGCTCCTCGCACAGGGCTTGAATCCCCAAAGCATCGTGCTCGCCGGCGATTCGGCCGGCGGCAATCTGGCTCTGGTGACTATCCACCGAGCAAGAGCGGCCAGCGAACCCTTGCCGGCGTGCGCCGTGCTGCTCTCGCCGGCGCTCGACTGCACGCTCACCAGCCCTAGCATGGCCGACTACGACGGCGAGGACCCGATGCTCCAGTTGAGCACCCTGCTCGTCCTGCGTCGCTGTTATGTGCAATCGCCGCACCAGTACATCGACCCCGAAGTGTCGCCGTTGTTCGCCGACTTCCGCGGTTTTCCGCCGCTGTTCCTGCAAGCCGGCAGCAACGAAATGCTGCGCGACGAAGCGGTTCGCGCTGCAGACAAAGCGCATGTGGCGGGCGTGGAAGTCAGCCTCGAGATCTGGCCCGGCGTGCCGCACGCATTCCAGATGGCCGAGTTTCTTCCCGAGGCGACCCTGGCAATCGATCACATCGCGCATTTCGTGGCGGTGCACACCCGATGGGGCGATGGGAATGCGCGGCCCGTTCAGGCTGACTGAACCTGATCAGGCGGGAGACGGATGCCAGTGCTGATCTCAGGCAGAGATCCCGATGGAGCGGCCAAGAAAGCTGCACGCGGTGATGCGGAGTGCCCGTGCCAAGCGCCAACTGATCGTCCGGGACAAGACCGCCACCCTGTTCTCGCCGGCGCTGAAGTACTGCGCCTCGTGCTCGATGTGGAAGTACAAGGCGGCAAAGCCCATGCGGCCAAACATAGCCTGCCTCGTCTGCCGGACCTGTTCGAGGGGCTTGGCGCATCCGAATCATCGGACAGGTGCGCCGCGATACGGCCTTGTTTCTTCCGCCTGAACCGGCGCTTCTACGGCCACCCCGGCAGAGCCGGGGGCTTGCCCGTTCTGGCTAAAAGTCCCCGGGGCCGAGACCGGTTCCGGTGATCGTGTACAGCCACGTCAGGCCGATCTTCCCTCACCACGTGCTGCCCGGGCCAGCAGCACGGTCAAGATGGCGTGCAGGACGACCGCCGGCCACAACAGTGGGCCGACCGGGCCGCCCGCGAAGCCGAGGTAGGCGAGATAGAGGGTGACAGCCGCGCTGTAGGCCAACATGCCTACCAGCGGCGTGCCCGGCCAGCAGGCGACCGCCAATGCGATGAGAGCGATGCCGGCCACCCGGGCGACAGGTATGGCGATGCCGGTCAGTTCCTCGGCTAGCAACACCCGCCCGACCAGCGCGGGAACGGTCAGCAAAGCCAGACCAGTTGATGCTTCACCGACGGCGGCGAAGGTCAGCGCTCCTTTCATGACACCTCCACCCTTGATCAATTGCGCACGCCGACGCACTTATCACGTAACCGAACGCTGCTTACTTCTGGCAAGCATCTCATTTCGCTTAATGCCGATGCGGCGAGCCAAACGGGTGCACAAGCTGAGGCGGTGGAAAGGGCTCGAGTTTGAAGGTCAGCTTGTCGATCGTTCCGGTGAACTTGAACGGGGAGTCGTAGCGATACTCGACCATCGCGACGCCGGTGCGCGTGTCGAGGCCGACGTCGAAGGTCTCGTCCTCGGCGAAAGTGATCGGCGTGGAGTTGGGCATCGAGTTCCTCGCCACTTCCTTGCCGTCCACGTACATCACACCGGTCCCGCCCTTGCCCAGACCCGGCTCAGCGGACTTGAAATCGAAGACGATCGTGTGCTTGCCCGGGCTCAGTTCAGGCCCTTCCCAGATGGTGCGCTTCAGGTCGAGCAGGTTGTAGAGGAAGACTACCTTGCCCCGCCCGACCCCGAGCTCGCCCTTGCTCAGGAACAGCCCGTAGCCGCCAAAGCGGCCACCCTGGGTGACGATCATGCCTTCGCCGCCGCCCGCGGGGATCGTGACCTCGGCGGTGATCGTATAGGACTTGTTCAGGATGTGCGGCGCCGTGCTGCCCGGCACGTCGGCCAGCGTACCCGAGTAGGTGAACTCGGTGCGCCCGGCCGTCAGGCTCGGCTTCGGCGCATTCCAGCGCGCCAGCGTCGTGTTGTCCAGCGGCAGCACGCTGTACTTCGCCGCCTCCAGATAGAAGATGTTCTGCATCTGCTTGAGCTTGTCGGGCATCTTCGCCGCGAGGTCGTTGTTCTGCGTCGGATCCTCGATCACGTTGTAGAGCTCCCACCTGTACCCGGTGATCACATCGGGCGGCGGCTTGGTGGAGAGCTCCCACGGCAGCGTCACCGGCGTCGTCGCCGCAACCCAGCCGTCATGGTAAATGGCGCGGTTGCCGAGCATCTCGAAATACTGCGTCGTGTGCCGGGTCGGCGCGTTGGCGTTGGCCTTGTTCCAGGTGTAGGCCAGGCTCGTGCCTTCGATCGGGAGCTGCTTGATGCCGTTGATCATCTCCGGCGCCGGGATGCCGGTGGCTTCGAGGATGGTCGGCACGATGTCGATGACGTGGTGGAACTGGCGGCGGATGCCGCCCGGGTCGCCAATGTGACCGGGCCACGATATGGCCATGCCCTGCGCCGTGCCGCCAAAGTGCGAGGGTACCTGCTTCATCCACTTGAACGGCGTGCCGAAGGCCCAGGCCCACGCAGCCGAGTAGTGCGGGAAGGTCTTGTCAGAGCCCCAGAACTCGTACCAGAGAAACTGATCCTTGACCGGCACCGGGATGCCGTTGAAAGTGGTGAACTCGTTGGGCGTACCGTTGACCATGCCTTCGGCACTGGCGCCATTGTCGCCGCTGATGTAGATGATCAGCGTGTTGTCGAGCTGACCGATGTCCTCGACAGCCTGGATGACACGGCCGATCTCGTTGTCGGCGTAGGCCTGATAGGCGGCATAGACATTCGCCTGCTTGATGAACAGCTTTTTTTCTTCCCAGCTCAGCGAGTCCCAGCGCGGCAGCTTGGCGCCGTTGTAGATGTCCTGTCCGTCAGGCCACGGCGTCAGCTGAGCGTTGGGCGGCATGATCCCGAGCCGCTTCTGGTTGGCAAAGATCGTCTCGCGGAGCTTCTCCCAGCCCCCGTCGAACAGGTTCATCGCGCTGATCTTGTCGATCCACTCCGGCGTCGGATGATGCGGCGCGTGCGTGGCGCCGGGCACGTAGTAGACGAAGAAGGGCTTCTCCGGTGCCAGCGCCTTCGACTGTCGCATGTACTGGATCGCCTCGTCGGCCATCGCCGTTTGCATGTTCCAGCCCGGGTTGCCCTGGAAGGGGAAGATCGGCGTCGTGTTTCGGAACAGGTTCGGCTGCCACTGGCTGGCGTCGCCGCCGACGAAGCCCCAGAAGTACTCGAAGCCCATGCCGTTCGGCCACTGCTCGAAGGGCCCGGCCTGGCTGTTGGCGAAGAAGGGCGTGTTGTGGTCCTTGCCGAACCATGAGGTCGCGTACCCGTTGTCCCTCAGGATCGTGCCGATGGTGCCCTTCTCGATCGGGATGATCGAGTCGTAACCAGGGAAGCCGGTCGCGATCTCGCCGACCACGCCGAAGCCCACCGAGTGGTGATTGCGCCCGGTAATCAGCGCCGCGCGCGTCGGCGAGCAGAGGGAAGTGGAGTGGAAGTTCGTGTAGCGCAGGCCGCTCTTCGCAATGCGGTCGAGCGCCGGGGTCGGGATCACGCCGCCGAAGGTGCTGGGCGAGCCGAAGCCGTCGTCATCGGTCATGATCAGCAGCACGTTGGGTGCCTTCTTCGGCGGCACCACCCGTGGCGGCCACCACGGGGTCGATTCCGACGCTCTTTGCTTGATCACCCCACCAAACTTCGGATCGGGCGGCGGAAGCTGCTTGCCGCTGATCGTGGTGGTAGCGCTGGCCGATCCGAGCACGCCGGTGACCTGCTGTGCCGATGCAAGACCAAATAACCCAATGGTGACTATCGCGGATAGGGCCAGTCCAAGGAATTGCTTTTTCATTGCTTACTCCAATGGTCGAATTTCGCGAGACTGAAAGGCTTTGCTCCAAGCATTCTTCAAGTTCTCTACAAATTTTCCGGTACGCGCCAGTGAATGATCCGCCTGCCACTTATCAAGGTTCAGGCTGAAGTCCAGTGCGGGGCACAATGCTTTATCATTTTCGGGCCAGGTGAGGTTTTCACCCTAGGACAGATGACGACAATCTGTAGACAGTTGACGACATTCGGATGATCATGCCACATGAACAAAGCTCCCACCCTGTTGGTGCGGGCCCGAGCGCTGACCGGTTTCGCCGAGCTCGTCAGTGATCTTGGCGGAGACGTCGACGGTTTGCTCAGTGGCGTTGGAATGACGACACAAATGCTTGCGCAACCGGAAGCGACGATCAGCATGCCCGGCGTCGTGGCGTTGCTTGAAAACGCGGCATCACAGCTCGCCGCCCCGGACTTTGGCCTGCTCCTGGCGAAACGGCAGGATTTTTCGGCCCTCGGCCCCATTGCACTCATTGCCAGTCGCGCCAACACCGTGGGCAAAGCGCTGGTGGCGATCGCGCGCAATTTGCCGTACCACGTGGCGCGTACCTCGCTGCGGATGCAAGCCGGCCCCGCCGCAGGACTCGCTTGGCTGCGTTACGAACTACCTCCCGAAGTTGGCGTAGAGCAGCGGCAATCGGTGGAGATGTGCTGCCTGATGCTGATCCAAACGCTACGCATGCTCAGCGGCGATGCCGGCGCTGACTGGAGGGTGGTGTTAGCACACCGGCACGGCTTCCCGCTGCCCCGCTACCGTGAAATCTTTGCCTCTGAAGTGGCGTGCCAGCAGTCAGGTAATGGCGTGATCTTTCCCGAATCTCTCCTCGAAAACGTGCTCGACAGTCGAAATCCTCAGATTCGCGTTGCCGTCGAGCGCTTTGTGGCTCACCTGATTCGACGCAGTCCGCTTGATCTGGCCTGCCAGATAGAGGAACTGATCGCTCGACAACTGGCCGACGATGGCTGCAGCCTGGCCGATATCGCCCGACAACTGGCGATGAACGAGCGCACCTTGCAGCGAAGGCTTGATGCACAAAAAATCCGCTTCACGGACATTCTGGACCGCGTCCGGCGGAAACAGGCGCGAGAGTTCCTGGCCCAGTCCGCGTTGCCCTTGTCAGAAGTGGCGGCTCTGCTCGGCTACAGTGACCAGAGATCGCTCAGCCGGGCCTGTCGCCGCTGGTTCGACACGACTCCGGGAGCAATGCGTACGCATATTTGAGCGGCGCGCTAATTCTAGGACGGGAGTCATCGCCTGTCAGCCAAGCCGCAAGCCCTGATCGTCAGCGATCTTCACCTCGGCGGTGGCAACGCCGACCCCGGCGACGCTCAGCAAACGAGCGACGTGGTGGCCGTGTCCAGAGGAAAGGTACCCGCTGTTCCATTCTGATCATCCTCGACTGCTGCCGGCGGGTGAGCTACGCTACGCCTTTCGGACGGGTGACGTATTTCAAACACCCTGGGATACAGTCGTCCGATCGCAACCCCAGGGGTGCCGTGTTCGCCTCATTGCGCCCTTTTCCCAAGCCAGGAGATAACCAACCATGTCACACCATAAACTTGTGCTCAGCCTGCTGGCGCTGTCGTTCGCGGCACCCGGCATCTACGCCGAGCCGGCTCCGGCAGCCACGTCCCAAGCCGCCGTCAATGCGGTTGACCCCGCTGCGATTCAGGCGTTGAAGAAGATGGGCGCCCACCTGCAGACGCTGCAACGCTTTCAGGTCAGGACCGAGCTGTCTTCGGAAGCGGTCCTCGAGGATGGTCAGAAATTGCAGCAGAGTTCATCGGCAGAGATCCAGGTGCAGCGGCCAAACAAGCTGCGAGCAGTGATGCGGAGTGCGCGCGCCGAGCGCGAGCTGATCTACGACGGCAAGACCGTCACGCTCTACACGCCGGCGCTGAAATACTATGCCACCACCGAATTGGCAGGCAATATCGGCGGCATGATCGATCAACTCGAAGCCCGGTACGGTGTGCAGATCCCGCTTTCGGATCTCTTCCTCTGGGGCACCGATGCCGCCCCGCTCGACAAGATCGAGTCGGCGATGAACGCCGGCCAGGATTTCATCGGCAAGGACCTGTGCGATCACTACGCGTTTCGCCAGGGCAAGGTCGATTGGCAGATCTGGATAACGACCGGCGACGCGCCACTGCCGCGCAAGCTGGTGATCACCAATCGGTCTGACGAAGCCCGCCCGCAGTCCGTTTCCTATATGGCCTGGAACCTGAAGCCAACGTTCACGGATGCAATCTTCAAGTTCACGCCGCCCAAGGGTGCCCAGGCCATCGGCATCCGCCCGCTGAATACAAAATAAAGGAGCGCCAAAATGCAAAGGTCTTTGTACAAACTGTTTCTGGCTCCCTTGAGCGTTCTGCTCCTGGCCAGCTTCGCCCTGGCTCCCATGGCTGAGGCCCGCGGCGGTGGCGGCGGGCTCGGCGGTGGTGGCCGCGCTGGCGGCGGCCGCGACGTGCAGGTCAATAACAGCCAGCGCGACGTGCGCACCACCAACGTGCGCAACACCAGCGTCAATAACGTCAATGTCAACCGCAACGTCAATGTCGATGTCGATCGGCGCGGTGGTGGCTGGAACGACAACTATCACCCCGTCGCCACCGCTGCGGCGGTCACCGCCACCGTCGCGGTGACCGCCGCCGTCGTCGGTTCGGTCGTACGAAGCGTGCCCCCCAACTGCTCGCCATACAACTACAACGGCATGGTGTATCAGCAGTGCGGCAGCAGCTGGTACCAGCCGCAGTACGTTGGCAACGACGTCCAGTACGTGGTGGTCAATCGACCGTACTGAGGTCCGGCCGCAGAGAGGACTTCCTGACGGAAGGGCGACTGACGCTCGATGCGGCCAGCGCGAGGGGTCACGAACTGGCACCCGCAGGAATGCAGGACGAGGAGTCGTTTCACGAAGTAGTCAAGGCGGTCCGGCGACTTCCGCTGAATTCTGAGAGGCGGTCGTCCTGGATGCCGACCCCCTGCACGCAATTTGCTCGACAGGCGGCTGTTGGCGCGCGGCAGGCCGCCAGCGCGCCCTCGGCTGCCAGGGGGCGAAGACGGCCGCCTCACACCGCGCCACCGGCTTTTTCCACTTCGAACGTCGTACGATGTCGATCTTGCGGTTCCTGGCGCGTCCTTGCTGCGTGTCGTTCGACGCCACCGGCTGATATTGGCCATAACCCTCGGCAACGAGGTTCCTCGGGGCCACGCCCTGCGCCTGACGCCGGCGGCGCGCCCGACGTCATACCTGGCAGGCTGCAAAGACCAGCGCATTCAGACCCCGGCGGCGACCCTTGCCACCTGCCGGTAAGGCTCCAAGAACTCCACCGCGCCATTGAAAATCAGCCCCATTCCCATGGCAGCCACAAAGAAGCCGACGATGCGGGTCGCGGCATCAATTCCCTGCTTGCCCATCTTGCGCAGAATCGGCTTGGCGTAAGTCAGCGACAGATAGGTCACGAGCATGCAGGCGACGATCGCTGCGCTGGCGGCGAAAAAGTGCGTCAGCTCCCCCGGCGACTGCTTGATCGTCGAAGCCATGCTGATCAGGGTCGCGATGGCGCCCGGACCGAACATGATCGGCATGGCCAGCGGAACAAAGGCAACGTCTGTATTGCTATCGTCCGCACGCGGAATGATCCCGCCTGATGGCGGCGGATTGAAAAGTTCGAACCCGACCCGAGTAAGAATCACGCCGCCAACCACCCGCACCATGCTCAGGGAAACGTCGAACAAGCGCAGCAGCATGGTGCCGAAGAGCAGAAAAAAGAAGCTGAGCAGCAACGCATAAATGCAGGCCTGGCGTGCCACCCGCCGCTGTTCGGCGTCCGGCTTGCCGTCGGTCAGGCCGAGATAGACCGGAATCGCCTCGAGCGGATTGATGATCGCCAGGAGGGTGGTAAACAGGCTGATGAAAAGGGTGATGGTGGGAGTCACGCGCAAAGTACTCCAGTGGGAAACGAGGGATGCCTCGAAAGGCCCGGCAGGCAGCACACAAAGCCAGTGGGTTGTGCACTGTCGGCGGCGGCAGACCGGATCGATGCGCCGGCAGGCTAGCATAAACGCCTGTGGTCGGGTAGTTCCAGCGCTGCCAGCAGCATCCCGGGTTCCAGTCGAAGACCGGCCACCTCCCCTGCTTGCCTGCATGGCCGGAACCGTCGCCGAGCGGCTTGGCCAACGCCGGTCAACCCGGCGCTGGCGTGCGAGTCCGTTGACCAATTTGGTGCAGCAGTCTCATACTCCATGACATGTTTGTCAGCTTCCTGTACCTGTTCTACGTTCTGTTGGCGGTCGCGGTGGCCTTGCGCATCTTTTCGCGCCGCAGTTCGCGCGGCACGGCGCTGGCGTGGCTGCTGCTGGTCATCCTGGTGCCGGCGATCGGCGCGCTGGGCTATCTGCTGATCGGTGAGCGCCGTCTCGGCCGTACCTGGATGCAACGGGCGATCAAGCAGCAGCCACAGATCATGCGCTGGGCACGCGCCATCCCGTCGACCGACGTGGTCGCGCCAAGCACCCTGAGCAGCGGTGCGGAGAGCATCAGCCGGCTTGCCGCCGGACTCGCCGGCCTGCCGCTGATGGCCGGTCACCGTCTGCGGCTGCTGGTCGACAGCGAGTCGATCATGCGTACGCTGATTGCCGACATCCACACCGCTCGCCACTCGGTGCACCTGGAGTTCTACATCTGGCACGCAGGCGGCTTCGTCGACGATCTCGTGACTGCGCTGGTCGAGGCGGCCGGGCGAGGTGTCGCCTGTCGGGCGCTGATGGATTCACTTGGCAGCCGCGCCTTTTTCAGGAGCGAATCGGTCGCGCGTCTACGAACCGCCGGCGTCGATGTCATCGAAGTCCTCCCGGTCAATGCGCTACGGGCGCTGTTCGTCCGTCTCGACCTGCGTGATCATCGCAAGATTGCGGTCATCGACCGTGGCGTTGCCTACACCGGCAGCATGAACATTGCCGACCCGCGCTTCTTCAAGCAGGACGCCGGCGTCGGCGAATGGGTCGACGCCATGGTCCGCATCGAAGGACCGGCTGCCTGGGCTCTGGAAGCCGTTTCACTGTCGCTGACGACCCTGCAAACCGGCGGCGACTTTGCTCCCCCGGAGCCACCGATCCTCTCGCTCACCGACAACAGCCGGGTCCAGATCTTCCCTTCCGGCCCGCACGGGTCCACCCGGCATATCGAGGCACTGCTGCTGACCGCCATCTATTCGGCCAGGCGGGAGATCGTCCTGACGACACCCTACTTCGTTCCCAGTGAAACCATGCTCACCGCATTGCGCTCGGCCGCCGTTCGCGGCGTCAGCGTCATCCTGATCGTTCCTGAGAAGGTTGATTCTCGACTCGTCCGCTACGCCAGCGACGCCTACAACGACGACATGCTGGCTGCCGGCATCACCATCCTGCACTTTCGCGATGGCCTCTTGCATACCAAGAGCATGGTGATCGACGAGCAGATCACCATCTTCGGAACAGTCAACCTCGACCTGCGCAGCTTCGAACTCAACTTCGAAGTCTCGCTGATTGCGTACGATCAGCGGTTTTCCTCGGAAGTACGGGAACTTCAGCGCCAGTACGAATCGCGCTCCCACGCTCTGGAACTGGAGCAGTGGCGCGCCCGGCCGCGCTGGCGACGACTGCTCGAGAACGCGATCCAGGTGATGAGCCCGCTGCTCTGAAAACGGATCGCCTGGCGCGAGACCGTCGGTTCCGTGCGTTCAGCATTCAGTGGGCAGGCCGACAACCCGGTGGGGTAAAGAGCCTGGCAGGCTCCTCTCCTCTCGTTATCTGCTTGCAACCCGGCCACTGAGGCCTTACGGTGCCGGCACTACCTCGTAGTACACGCCGCTCGAGCCGAAATACGGCTTGTACCAGGTCGGCCCCCTCTGATAATAGTTGACGCCGTTAACGATCATGCTCTGTGCCCCTGAGGGTAGTACCGCGAACTGCGTTCCGATCGGCACATAGCCTTGGGCGACGTAGACCGGTTGCGGGGCCACGTAAGTCGGCTGCTGGACAACAACGGTAGCCGGTCGCGAAGCGTCAGCGATGGCGGCGCCGACCGCCAACCCGGCAACCGCACCGGCCGCTGCCCCGCATCCGTAGCAGCCCCCCCCATGGTAATAGCCGCCACCGTGATAGTAGGCGCCACCATGGAAGCCCCCAACCGCAACGGCCCCGCGTCCACCCCAGCCCCGGGCAGCGGCAACCCACGCGTTGGCATCGGCAAGGGGAACGAGGATCGCGCCGGTCGCGGCGATGCCGAGGATGAGTGTCTTGATCTGCTTCATCGCATTGTTCCTTTCGCTGCTTACTTCGATTGCTGAAGGACAGGCAGCTTGAACTCGATCTTCACTGCGTCCTTCGGGATGACGGCATTGAACGTGGCTGCCGGAATCGGTGCGCCGAGTTTCCAGTCCGAGAACGTCGCCATGAAGGTCGGCTGACGTTCGCCGCCACGGTAGTGCACGATCATCAGGCGCGGCAATTTGTCCTTGCTACCGATCCAGATTTCCCAATCGACGCCGCTGCCGGAAAATGCCAGGTGATCCGTGACGACCGCCTCGATTGTCGATTGGCCAACCAGGAGGGCGCCCGAAAGACCCTCGGTGAGACGGGCGTAGGGATCGGCAACGAGCAAGTCCACAAAGGGCGCCAAGGCGTCGGAGCCCGGATGCTCCTTCTGGATCAGGGCTTCAATGGTGCTCGCCGCTGCCGGCTGCTGCGCATAGAACCGCTTATCGACCCCGATCGCCGTGACCGTCTTGCCGTTGACGTAGAGGTTGTGCGGAAAAAGTTCGCCACGGGTCTCGACGAACAGCTGGTCGGGCCGCCGCATCGCTACGCGCGAGGTGCCGAAAAGGCTGATCTGCTGCCCGAAAGGTGTGGCAAAAGGAACCAGGCTACGCACCTGGAAGCCCAGCGTTTGCGCCTTCGCGAGCGTGTCGCTCATGCCTTTCAGCAGATCGAGCGCCCGCTCGTCCTTGATCTGCCCGGCAGGCGCTGCCTCAGCCACGGGTCTTTCCTGAGCCACGGCAGCGCTGCCGAAAAGCACGTTGGCAGCCAACAAAGCACTGCCGAACCAGTGCGCAACTGGATTTTGATTTCGCTTCATCATGTCTTCTCCTGTCGTCTTGAGGCAGCGATCACCTCTGTCAAGCATTCTCGCATAGTCCTTCACCTTTGCCTTTGTCCAAACGCTTCACGATGCGCAGAAGACCGGTTCGACCGTACCGCCGCCTCCTGCAAGGCCATTGCCCACGCCTTGCTCTCCCAAAGTACGAAGACCTGCGGTATGGGGCGAGACTCGCAAACCGGCAGTCCGAGCAGATCAGCCGGCGGCCGCTCTCCCCCGGTTCAACGTAGCTGACCCGGCACCCACCATCAGGCTGGTTGGCCGCCACCGGTCTCGCCTGTGGTCGCCCCAGCCGACGCAGCCGACTGGCGCTCGTAGGCAGCGACAACCGCATGCACTGAACCATAGATCGCATCCACGCCAAGGGCCTCGGTGATGCCGTAGCGATCGAACTGGTCGCGTACCAGCGGAGACACGTTCGCCAACACCAGCCGGATTCCCTGTTGCTTCAGCAACGTACAGGTATCGCGCAACATCGCCGCGGCCGAGAAGTCGACGTCGCCAATCGCTGCCGCCTCGACGCACAACCATGCCAGCGGCGGCTGCGCCTTGTCCTTTCCCAGGCGGAGAACCTCCTCGGCAAACTGCGCAGCGTTGGCGTAGTACAGGCTGTGACCAAAAAGGTAGATGAGCAGGCCCGGTGCGATCTGCTGTGGCTCGCCGAGCGGAACGGTCTGCCAGCCCTTCTTTCGCTTGTCCGCTGCGATGATGGCATTGGTTCCCCGGTAGCCACGCCGAACGTGATCGAGTAGCGACAGCACCATGGCGAGAATGATTCCCTGCTCGACGCCGATCACAACCACCGTGGCGGCGGTCAGCAAGGCCACCCAGAACTCGGCGCGCGCCTCGACGAAGATCCGGCGCATACCCTTGACATCGATCATTCTCACCGCGACGAGGAAAACGATGGCGGAAAGAACGGCGGTCGGCAAATGCGCCAGCGGCCCGGTCAGAAACAGCAGGACCACCAGCACAATGCCGCTGGCAGTGAGCTGCGACACCTGGCTGCGGCCACCGCCACTGTCCACCATTGCCGTGTTGGTCGGACTGCCATTGACGATGAAGGTACCGGATAAACCCGCACCCAGGTTGGCCATGCCAAGCCCGACCATGTCCACGTTTTCGTCAAAGCGGTCGTTGTACTTCGCCGCGTAGGCGCGCGACGTCGCGGCGCTCTGCGCGAGAATCACCACAAAGCAGGCAAAGGCGATCGGTAGCAGCTTCTGGATCAGCGCCCAGCTCCACTCGACGTGCGGCAGGGCAAGCGTTGGCAGACCACTCGGTACCGCACCCAGCGTCTCGAGGTGAGCCCCGAGATCCATCGCCCAGCTGACGCCAATGGCGGCGACGACGGCGATCAGCCCGCCCGGGATCTTGTCCGAAATCCGTTTGCCACCGAGGATCACCGCCAGCACGGCGAGCGAGACGCACACCGCATAGGGATTGGCTTCGCCGATCAGCCGCAGGTCGTGCGCAATCTGCTCGAGCGGCTCGTTGGTGATGCGCGGCAACCCCAACAGGCCGGAAACCTCGAGCAGCGCCACCTGCACGCCGACCCCGGTGAGAAAGCCGGTGAGTACCGTGCGCGACAGAAAATCGGCGAGGAAGCCAAGGCGCAGAACGCGTGCGGCGAACATGAATACCGCCGCCAGCAGCGCCAGCAGGCTGCACAGCGCCAGCCACTCGTTCGACCCGCGCACCGCCATGCCGGCGAGACCGGCGGCAACCACCGCCGCTGTCGCCGAATCAGCGCCCACCGACAGATGCCGCGACGAGCCGAAAATGGCAAACAGGCTCATCGGAATGAGAATGGTATACAGACCGGTGATCACCGGCGTGCCGATGATCTTCGTGTAGCCCATCGTCCCCGGAATGGCGAGCGCCGCGAGGGTGAAGCCGGCCAGGACGTCCCGTCCGATCCCTGACCGGTCAACCGGCAGGATGCCCTGGAAAACCGGCAGCCTGAAGCCTTGCCCTTGAGTGTCTTGTGCCATTGTGCCCCCTCAGTACCCTTGACAGCGACGGCTTACCGCCGCGCGTGGTGTTCTGCCCACGGCTTCCTCATTGCAGGACACCCCCTGATTTCTCCTGCCTTTGGTTGTTGTCGCCGCGTCATCCTCGCATTTGCACGATCAAGCATACCGCCACGAAAACTCCCCGGCAAGAAGCTCGACCGCCGCGCGGCCCTTGCAGCGAGGCGCTTCAGTGCGCAACCGGCTTCGAATGCGTTGGACCCAGGCGCATCGAACGACTCATTGCCGATCCAGGCATCGTGGGCACCGAAAGGCGAGCGGGTGGCGCGTTGACCCTGCTCAGCGTCAGAGACATACTCTGGCGCGACTCGGACTCGCCCTTCCTACCTGAGATCAGCAAAGGACGATCAAACGATGACCATCGCCGTACCACGACCTACTGGGGTTACCCCTGCTGTGGCTCGGCCAGCGCCAACGTCTATGGCCACAGAGGACAGAGGTAATGCCGTCTACGCCGGCACGCGGAGTTGGTACGCCAGCGCTGACGGCAATGCCTACCGCAATGCCGATGGCGGTTGGCAACAACACGGCGCAAGCGGATGGCAGTCGGCCAGCGGCGACACCTCCTGGGCCGATCGCGAGCAGCAGCCCCGCAGCAGCTTCCAGAGCAGTGGCAGGGACGGCAGCAGCTGGGGCGGCGCAGGCGATGACGAGCCACCTGTGGTCAGGGCGAGAGGCCTTCTGCCGGCAACCGTGCCTTGCCTTGCTGGTATGCCAATCGAGTCGCCCCCCTCCGGACCTGACGTAGCCGCCGCTCCGTCAACCGTTTACAATCCTTGCGGCACGCTCAGTCTGCAGTTCGACGATCAACACGTTTCCCCACCAACCCGCCTTTCCAGGAGGTCAGCATGTTCAAGCAAGTCTCATCGTACCTGTCAACATTCGCGCTCGCCCTGTTCCTGACCGCGTGTGCGGTTCCCGGACCACCGCCAGGCGAACTGGAAATCCGTAGCGGCACCATCGAACAGATCACGCTGGTGCAATTGCCAAGCAATCATCATGCGGGGGTTGGCGCTGTCGTCGGTGGTCTTGCCGGTCTCGGCATCGGCAGCCTGATCGGCGGTGGCACCGGACGTGATGTGGCGATGGTGCTGGGAACCGTCGGCGGCGCCATCGCCGGCAACGAAGTCCAGAAGAAGTACGACCAGCCCGTGCCAGGGCAGCAGATCATCGTGCGCACGACCAACGGGGTCCTGGTATCGATCACGCAGCCGGTGAGTCAGAGCCTCTTCCAGGGTCAGCGGGTATTCATTGAAGGCAGCGGGGAAAACGCACGCGTCGTTCCGCGCTAAGCCACACTGTTTCAGGACTGCTCGTCAGGTATCGGGCAACCGGATGCGAGCCCGATACCTTTCACCCGAAGGGAAAAAATGCGAAACATTCCAGCCAACGCCAGCCTGAGCCGTCCTCAAGCGCAGCTCCAGCAACTCCGATCATCTCGCCAGGCGCTTGTCGTCGCCCTGTTTCCCGTCGTGCTCGCCGCCTGCGCGCCCGATGCTTGGCGACCTGACGATCCGTTTGAAGCGTTTCTTGACCAGATTCAGAACAAATGCGGGGAAATGCGGATCGGCAGCCGAAGCATCGGTAGCGACCTGCTGCAGAATCCCGACCCCTATTTCCTCGACGTCACCTCGCGCTACTATCACCGGAAAATCTCCGGGCAGAATTACGCCGAAGCCTTGGCAGGATCATTCGGCACGACGCCCGACTCGCCCGGCATTCTCTGCGTACTGAATCTGAAGCGCGACAAGGACCCGCTGACGCCACAGGGGCTAGGGGGCTAGCAGGATAGCGGGCATTCCGGCGAGTTGGCAACACACAGAACCGGGTTGGAGCGGGCGAAGGGAATCGAACCCTCGGCTCTAGCTTGGGAAGCTAGGGTATTACCATTATACGACGCCCGCGCACGTCGCTATTCTACGACGGTTAGGGTCGTCTCCACAACGCCACTGCCGCCACTCCACCCACTCGACGCGACGCCACGATCTCGCGCTGGCGCCACCGGCTGCACAAGACCAGGCACTGGTTTCACGACAGGTCGATGACGGTGCGAAACAGCCGATGATTCGACGCGAGGTACTTGCGCTCAAAAGGTGTCAACGGCTGCTCCGGAAGATAGGGCTCGCACAGGGCGGCCCGCTGCGTCAGTCTCCGCACTGCGAAACACAGCTCCATCAGGTAGATCGGCCAGTTGCTTCGGCATTCGAGAACGCCACCCAGCTCGAGCACGGTGGGGAAAACGGGATGCCCATGCCAGCGTCGGCTCAGTTGGCCGATCTTCGGCCACGGGTTGGGATAAAGCAGGTAGTGGCGGTCTAGCCTGACACCCGCATCATGCAACAGGCGCCAGTAATCGACCACGTCGGCCCGAACCAGATCGAGATTGGCCGGCCATTCGGCAGCCCTGCCCCCGCCGCGTGCCAGTCGCGACGCCGACTGGTCCACCCCGATCACGTAGTGGTTCGGAAACGCCCTGGCGAGCAGGTGGCTGCTCTCCCCGACCCCACAGCAAGAGTCGAGAATCAACGGTGCGCCGCTGGCAAGGCACGTGAAGCGCTCGAAGCTGGCGGCAAAGGCGCTACGGTTGTAGTCGGCATACGGCTTGCGAAAGGGCGCCTTCACGTGCCGATCGAGCAGCATCGCCAGATGCCCGTGCACGCCAGTCTGCGCACTGGCCGGAAGGCGGGAGTTGCCGTACATCGACCGGCTACGCTGGCGCCGGCAACAGCAGCACGCCATGCCGTTCAAGCGCCTGGTTGACGTCATCGATGCCCCGCAGTTCCCGGACAGCCTGGAACAGGGCCTCAGCTTCGACGAAGGTTCGCCGCAGCGCACCGAGCCACAGCTTCAGGCGACCCGGCGCGTGTCGCGGCGAGACCTTGGCACACACCTGCAGCCAGAAAGACGCCAGCAGTGGCTGCAGCCGACGCCAGTCGGATGAGCGTTCGCTTGCCAGTTCCTCGCCAGCGGCCAGCGCACGAATCCGTCGGGCAAGAAAGGGATCGGCGACCGCACCCCGCCCGATCATCACGTCCGGGCACGCGCTGAGGGCACAGCAGCGGGCGTGGTCATCGGTGGTCCACACCTCGCCGTTCGCCGTCACCGGCTGCTGGACGACTTCGTTGATGCGGGCAACCCATTCCCAATGCGCCGGCGGTCTATAGCCCTCGGCCCTGGTGCGTGCATGCACGACCAGCGACACCACCCCGCCGGCCGCCAGCGCCCGCGCACAATCCAGCGTTCTCGAGGTATCGCGCATCCCGAGCCGCATCTTGGCGGTAAACGGGATTGCCGCCGGCACCGCCCGCCTGACCGCAGCGGTGATGCGGAACAGTTGTTCCGGATCGGCGAGCAGCATGGCACCGCCCCCATGACGATTGACCGTTGGCGCGGGACAGCCAAAATTGAGATCGATGCCGGCCGGCGACAGCGAAGCCAGTTGCGCCGCGTTTTCCGCCAGGCAGCCCGGGTCACTGCCCAGGAGTTGAACGGCGACAGGCGTACCCGCATGCGTGCGGCTGCCTCGGGTGAGTTCGGGACAGACCCGGCGGAAAGCACGCGCTGGCAGCAGGCTGCCCGAGACGCGGATGAACTCGCTGACCGCCAGGTCATACGCCCCGACCCGCGTCAGCACGTCGCGCAGAATATCATCGACGAAACCCTCCATCGGTGCCAGCAGCAGTTTTCCCATGTTCAACCCAGACCTTTTTCGCCCATTCTACCGGAGCAGACGCCTTCGGCCAGAGCTGGAATCCGGACACCTCTAGCGCTCATCGGGCAGCGAACCCTCACAATTCATAAAGTCAACAAAGGGGGCACAAGGTACAATCCACTACCAGCTGACGCATGGTCTGGTCTGGCCGAATTCCTTGACCCTCGATGCTCACTTGATGATCGACACCAAAAATCCTCTCGAGATTGCACGCGAAGCGCTCAAACAACTGACGGTCCGCAAGTTGCTGCCAACGCCTGCGAACTACCAGGCCTGTTACAATGAGGTGGCAAAGCTTCCCGACGTGACAGGATTTCCGGAGGCGCCATTGCGGCGGATCGCGACCGCGCTGGCTGACGCGAATCCAGGACAGGAACGGCATGTCGATCGCCTCGGAGCCGCGATCGGCAAGCGAAGCTGGCAGGGTATCCAGGATGCGCTGATCGCTCTCACCAGCGCCGAATCGGCCAGCAACGACCACGAAGCAACGGCCTCGGCCGAAAGCAAAGCGCCAGAACACACCAGCGAGTTGCTGGCCAGGGTCACGCGCCTGATCGAAGACCTGCTGCCGGCACTCGGCGACGAGGACGAGTGGTTGTCCAGCCAGGCGCTCAAGCTGCTGGAAACCCTCAAAGGCCCGACAGTAGACTTCCAGGCGCTGTTGGCCCTGCTCGCCAGCTTCAGCCAGCGGGCCTCGTTGGCGGCGGAAGAGCAGGGGGAGATCAAGCAGACCCTGCTCAAGCTGCTGCATTTGATCATTGACAACATCGGCGAGTTGAGCCTCGATGAGCAATGCGTCCAGGGCCAGATCGATTCTCTCGTCAGTGCCGTGTCCCCCCCCATCACCCTCCGCCGCCTGGACGACGTCGAGCGCCGCCTGCAGGATGTCATCAGCCGACAGCGAGAGGCAAAGAGCCGCACCCTGGAAGCGCAGGAGGCGATGCGCCAGATGTTGGCGGCCTTCATCGATCAACTGGCGATGATGAATCAATCGAGCACGGACTTCCAGAATAACCTGGAGGACAGCTCGCGGCAGATTGCCGAGGTCAGAACGATCGAAGACCTGACGCCACTGCTGAAACGGGTGATCGATGCCACCCGCGGCATGGCTGAAGACACCGCGGCCGCCCGCGATCAGCTCCAGGAGTTGCAGGCCGGCGCCCTGGCAACCAACGCCGAGCTGGTCAGGCTGCACGAGGAACTCCAGCACGCGAGCGCTTCCGCCCGCCACGACCCGCTGACCGACGTCCTCAACCGCCGTGGACTTAACGAGGCTCTGGCGCGCGAGATCGCCAGCGTCCGACGCAAGAACGAAATGCTGTCGCTGTCCTTGCTCGACGTCGACAATTTCAAGCAGCTCAATGACCGCCTGGGCCACGCCAGCGGCGACGAAGCCCTGATTCACCTGGTGCAGGTCGTTCGCCACTACATGCGACCGGTCGACACCCTGGCGCGCTACGGCGGCGAGGAATTCGTGATCCTGATGCCGGATACCAACCTGGACGAGGGCATCGCAGCCATGAAACGCCTGCAGAGAGAGCTCACCAGGAACTTCTTCCTCGCCGGCAACGAGCGGGTCCTGATCACCTTCAGTGCGGGGGTGGCGGAACTGACTGCCGACGAATCGGGCGAAGACGTCATCAAACGGGCGGACCGTGCCATGTATGTGGCCAAGCGGGCCGGAAAGAACCGGGTCATGGGCGGCTAGTGTAGTGTTGCATTCTTGAGGGAACTTGTCTGGATACCACGTCTCCAATGCACGTTGTGTGCGGAGTGGAGATGCAGATGCGAGTTGCCCCGAAGATTGTCTTGTCCGAAGAGGAGCGTGG
>JAFLDL010000040.1 GCA_017302435.1 Candidatus Accumulibacter necessarius | reverse complement strand
TCTCATCCGCCTCTCCCCGACCAAGCGCAAGGGCGGTCTCAAGGTTCAGCGCCTCATCGCCGCTACCTCCGATACCTTCCGCGCGGAACTGCTCGGTCTTGTATAAGATTCATGCAATTGCCCTGCCCAATCTGCAAAGAAAGCTGGACGGCAGGCGACCGGGTGCTATAATGCGCGCCGCACAACGCAGGGTCCCTGCGGCGTGCAGCGAGCATCGCGAACCTGGCCGTAACTCTCAAGCCCTCCTGCCTTCTGGTGTCGATTCAATCAGCGCCGTTCTGGCACAAAGCTTTTGTGCTGATTGGTGCTGACTTCTGTTGATCGAACAGCGTCTGTCTCTCAGCTTTTCGTTGGTTGGCGTTGCCTTTATTGCTTCAGCAGTGCGCCACGCCCTTGTGACTGCGCACGGCACCTCCACACGAAAGAGAACATGACTTTTGCAGAAATCGGCCTTCACCCGGCCATCCTCAAAGCACTTACCGACTCCGGCTACAGCGAACCAACGCCGGTTCAGACTCAAGCCATTCCCGCTGCCCTGACTGGCCGCGACCTGCTGGTTTCCTCGCAGACCGGCTCCGGCAAGACCGCTGCCTTCATGCTGCCGGCGCTGCATCGCTTTGCCTCGGAGCAGCGCTTGCCTGCTGCCGCGCGGACGGCGGTCCAGGAGCGCCGCCCAGCACCGGGGCGCGGTCATGATCGCCACCGCTTTCAGGCGGCGCAGCCAAGAATGCTGGTACTGACGCCCACCCGCGAACTTGCACTGCAGGTGACAGCGGCAACCGAGAAGTATGGTCGCCAGCTCAATCAGGTACGAGCAGTGGCCATCCTGGGAGGTATGCCTTACCCGAAGCAGATGGAGCTCCTCGGTCGCAATCCGGAAATCCTGGTCGCCACGCCAGGTCGCCTGATTGATCACATGAGTTCGGGGAAGATCGATTTCTCGCAGTTGCAGGTGCTGGTCCTTGACGAAGCCGATCGCATGCTGGACATGGGTTTCATCGAAGACATCGAAAGGATCGTTGCGGCGACGCCTGCTTCGCGCCAGACAATGCTGTTTTCGGCGACGCTCGACGGCACCGTCGGAGAACTGGCTCAGCGCATGACGCGCGCTGCATTACGGATACAGGTTGATGCGGTTTCGGCCAGACACGACCATATCGAGCAACGGATGCATTTTGTCGACGATCTGGCGCACAAGAACCGCCTGCTCGACCACCTGCTGCGTGATGCTTCGATCGATCAGGCGCTGGTTTTCACCGCTACCAAGCGCGATGCCGACACCGTCAGCGATCGCCTGAACGTCGCTGGGCTCAACGCCGCGGCGCTGCATGGCGATATGCATCAGGGTGCCCGTAACCGTACCCTTGCGGCGATGCGTCGTGGTCAGGTGAGAATCCTGGTCGCTACCGACGTCGCCGCCCGTGGAATCGACGTTCCCACAATCACGCACGTGTTCAACTATGATTTGCCGAAGGCCGCCGAAGACTATGTGCACCGGATTGGTCGCACCGGTCGCGCCGGCCGCAGTGGTCTGGCGATTTCGCTGGTCCATCACGCCGAGCAATTCAACGTCAGGAAGATCGAACGCTTCACCAAGCAGATGATTCCGGTCGAGGTCGTTGTCGGCCATGAGCCGACTCGCCGGCCGTCGGCCACTCCCCGCCCGGCTGGCAAGCCAGCCTGGAAGGGCGGCGAGAAGCGCAGCTATGGCCAGCCGGTCGGACAAGCCGATAGCCGCTTCAGCAAGCCATCCGCTCCCCGACGCGATGGCCCGCCTCGCGCGCCCTACCATGAGTCCGCGAAAGCCACTCACGGCGGCGCCCGCCGCACCTACGGCGATCGCTGATAGGCCCCGGTACTTGACTGAAAAACCCGCCTGGTGCGGGTTTTTCTTCGCCATCGTTTGCTCGTTTGATCACGATGGTATCGCCTTTCGACGAATGCGTCCTCGGACCGGGTGGCTTGCCGGCGGGGGCCCGTGGGTTGCGCGATGAGCTGCTCAGGAGGCGCTCTTTTGCCCCTGTGAAGGAAGCTGCTCCTCCTTCCTTTCGAGTCGGTCTTCGAGTTCACCGATGCAGGCGGCGAGACTGTTGCCTGACTGCTCCACCGCGGTCAGAAGCTTCTCTTCCAGCTGGTCCAGTCTGGCCAGGATGGCCGGATTGCTGGCAACCGTCGATCCGGTGCCGCGGCCGGCCAGCTTCTGCAACTCCGCCTCAAGGAATCTGCGCAGCTCGGTGAAGCGTGAGGCCTCGGCCTTGTCGGCCAGTTCCCGGTTGACCTGCAGTTCCTGTGCATGACGCCGGGAGTCGAAGAGTGCAGAAGCCTGCACGTAAACGACAAAGACCAGGAAGAATGCGGTGAGAAAACCCACTACGCCGAGCATGATGACCCCGAGTGGCGCCTGCACTTCAGCCAGACCCAGGGAGAGCGTGGTTGGAGTGATGAAGGCGCTCCAGTTGAGCGCTGAAAAAGCAGCAATGACGCCAAGGACGAGCAGCAGAAAGACAGTGCGAAGCTTCATGAGGGGATTACTCCAGCATTTGTGGTCAGGAAAAGGCCGCCAAGGCGCCGAGGAAATAGCGACAGTATCTCAGGCTTGGCGATCACTCGCCAGCTTGTCGCCGACTTGGCCGACACCTCTGGTTGCAGCGTCAGGGGAGATCAGCAGACCGCATGCGGGCGAGGATGATCGTCGTTTTCCTGGCCAGACCCGGTGCGTTGCGGTTGCGATCGTAGAAGCGAGGGCTGGGGACCATTCCCGCAAGTCGCGCGGCCTGCTCGGGCGTCAGCTGTGCGGCAGTGACGCCGTAATAGTGACGGGCCGCGGCCTCGGCGCCAAACACACCGTTACCCCACTCGATGACGTTGAGGTAAACCTCGAAGATGCGCTGCTTGCTCCAGATGGTTTCCAGCATCAGCGTGACAATCGCCTCTTCAGCCTTTCGCCAGGTCGTCTTCGCAGGGGTCAGGAAAAGGTTCTTGGCGAGTTGCTGCGAAATCGTCGAGCCACCGGCGACGATGCGCCCCTTCCTTTGGTTCTTCTCTATTGCGTGCTGGATACCTTCCCAGTCGAATCCCTCGTGATCGACGAACTTGGCGTCTTCGGCGGCAATGATTGCACGCTTCAGGTTGGCTGAGATGCGGTCGTAACCGACCCATTGCTTTTTCAGTTGTGCCTGTGGATCCTTGAGCTGCAACTCCGCGAGGCGAAGGCTCATGAAACGAGTGCTGTCCGGGTTGAACCAGTTCCACCACAGAACCCAGCAAAAAAGCCAGAACTGATAGAGAAGCAGCAGGGCGATGCAGGCAAGCAGCAGCCGCTTCAGCCACCGGGTGACGCTCATCGCGTCGCCGAAGTGGCGGCCTCGGCGACGCGCAGCATGGCCATTACTGGCTTCGTGTCAGGCCGGATCCCGCGCCAGATGCGGAATGCTTCGGCCGCCTGCTCGACAAGCATGCCAAGACCATCAGCCAAGCGCGCCACGCCCTGGCTCCCAGCGAAAACCAGAAAAGGCGTCTGGCCTTGGCCATACATCATGTCGTAAGCCAGGCTGTCGGCCGCAAAAATCCCCTTGGGCAAGGGCGGGAGTTGGCCGCCAAGGCTGGCCGAAGTGGCGTTGATCACCAGATCGAAGGATTGGCCGGCGAGCTCCGCGTAATCACAGCCACGCAGCGAAGTGGTCACGGGTAAGCGTTGTGCGAGGTCGCGGGCCCGATCGGCGGTGCGGTTGGCGACCACCAGGGCTGCCGGTCGAGTGTCGAGCAAGGGCCCGATGACGCCACGCGCCGCGCCGCCCGCGCCAAGCAGGAGGACGCGCTTGCCAGCCGCCTGGTAGCCCAGATTGAGTGTCAGGTCACGCAGCAGCCCATAGCCATCTGTGTTGTCGCCGAGCATGCCTGCCCCGTCGAAAACCAGCGTGTTGACCGCGCCGGCAACCTTGGCCCTGTCGGTCAGCCGATTTGCCAGCAGGCAGGCTTCCTCTTTGAACGGCACCGTGACGTTGGCACCACGACCGCTGCCAGCGACAAAACTACGCACAGCATCGACAAAGCCATCCCTTGGCGCCAGGATCGCTTCGTAGATGAGGTCCTGGCGGCATTGGGCAGCGAAGGCCGCGTGGATGGCCGGCGACCGGCTATGGCCAATCGGGTTGCCGAAGACACAGTAACGGTCGCTCATCGTCTGGCGGCCTTGGTCTCGAGGCTGTCACGCTGGGTAAAGTTCCAGGTGCGGGTAATCTCCAGGACATCGGTATCGTGCCGGATGGCGGGCGGGAAAGCGGCGAAGGGCGACGCCATGGCGACGATCCGGCGAGCGGCATCGTCAAGGATCTTGTGGCCTGACGAACGGTTGATTTCTATTCCGACGACCGTGCCGTCGCTCTGGATCGTCACCGTCAGGACCAGGCTGCCATAGAGTTTTCCCCGGGCCGCTTCCGGATAATTGAGGGTGCCAACGCGTTCGACCTTGATCCGCCACTCCTCGAAGTATTGTGCGAAGCGGTATTCCATCGCACTGGTCCCGATGAACTTCTTGCGTGGCCGCCTATTGTAGTCATCGAGTTCCTTGGCGATCTCGCCTTCAAGGCGCGCCATCGCGAGTGCGCTCTGCGCGAGGTCGCGACCGCTGGCATGGGGTACGGGCTCCGGTTGGGCTTCCCGGTCGGCAGTCGGAGCGACCATGCTCTTGCTCTCGACCTGCGTCGCGAGTCTTTGCTGATGGGCTTCAAGCGCCTGGATTCGCTTTCGCGAATGCTCGAGGTCGTCGCCTTCCTGATGCCTGGGTGCAGGAGGCAGAGGTGTCTTCGCGCGGCGATCGTGCTCGGTGTTGCCGCCGTTGTCCAGGTTGGCCTGTGCCTGCGCGTGGGCTTCGGCAGGGGGGCGGGCCGAACGGCTGTTCACCAGAATGACATCGAGTGCGCGGTCCTTGAAAGTCCGCGAGGCGTCGGGGAATTTGAAGTGGAGCGACAGCACCAGGCCGTGTAGCAGCAGCGATACACCGAGCGCCAGCCACAGCCTGTGTTCGGAAATCCATTGCATGACCGAATCACGCGAGCCGGCGTTCACTTCAACCCATCGCCTCCAGCGTTTCGTCCTCGGCCCCGTCCTCGGGGGTCCCTGCAGGCGCAAGCGTTTCCACGTATCGGCAGCCGAGAGCAAGCGTCAGGTAGTCGATCGACTCGATCCGCAACCGAATTCGTTCCCCGGGCTTGAGATCCGGCGCCGAAGGGACGCGCTGGGTGAGAGGAAGGTGGTCGAGTCTGGCCAGGTTTTCGCGGCCGACAATCGTCGCCGCAATGGTGTCCATTCCTTGCTGACGCAGCCAGCGCAGACACCAGTAACGTTCCATGCTTCGCTGGAATTCGGCGTAGGCACTGTAGGTCAGCTCGAAATCGCGCAAGGCCGCGAACAACGCGTCCGAGCGGGCGGCGAAGGGTGGTGTCTCACCAGTCAGGCAGGCGATCAACTGCCACTGATTGAGCAGGTCAACGTAGCGGCGCAGCGGCGACGATGACCAGGCATACTGCTTTACTCCCAGCCCTTCGTGCGCCTGTGGTGAGGTGCTCATGCGCACCTTGCCACCGGTCTGCACGCGGTAGATGGCGGCCACTCCCTTGTGGGCAAGCAGACCACCCCAGGTGCTGTTGGCGACGATCATCAGTTCGGCGACCAGTTTGTCGAGTGGGCTGCCACGCCGGCGCGCAGAGATCTCGACCCGGCAGGCCTCGGCATCGACAAGATCACCGTCGATGCGAAAGTTGTAGTCGTGATTCCCCTGCATCGCCGACGGTTTGCCTCGCCGGCCTTCGCAGGCATTGGCGAGATGCCAGAGTGTCAGCAACTCGTCGCGAAAGGCGAACTCGGGCAGCCCATTGGCAATCGTTTGCTCATTGAACTGCGGCTCAACGTCGTGATGGCGCAGGTTGGCTACGACCGGAACGATCTCCAGGCGCGACTCACAGGCAGTGATCTCAAGTTCCGGCGTCACCGTGAGGTAGAGTGAAACAGTCGGAACCTCGCGGCCGCTCGAGAGCGTGAACCGTTCGACCGCCGTATTCGGCAGCATGGTGATCTTGCTGCCCGGCATGTAAACGGTTGATAGCCTTGCGCGCGCGATCTCGTCAAGTGGCGATCCCGGCGCGATCCCCAGCGATGGGGCGGCAATGTGGATACCGACTCGCCAGCCCAGGCCGGGCAGTGTCTGGAGAGAGAAAGCGTCGTCGATTTCGGTGGTCGTCGCGTCATCAATCGAAAAGGCCTGGACGTCGGCACGTGGCAGGCCCTTCGGGAACTGCGGCGCTTCGGTTGCCGGGAAGGCAGTGCCACGCGGGAATTGTTCGAGCAGAAAGCGCTGCAGGTGATAGTCGTACGCCGAGCGGATGGCACCGCATTTTTCAAGGAGGTGGGCGGCCGTCAGGCCGGTTTCGCTGCACGCCGCTTCCAGTGCCTTGGTTTCACCCCGGTTCCGGTCGGGCTTGTAAAGCAGTTGGCCGAGAATTGGCGGGAACTCGGGCGGCAGCGAGAAAGCCGTGAGCTGACCGACCATGCGCTCGATGCTCAGAGCTTGCTGGCGTTTTTTTTCAAGACCGGTGAGGGCCGCCTGGAGAATTTCGGCTGGAGCCTTGCGGAAACGTCCCTTGCCCTTGCGGTGGAAATAGATTGGCGCCGAATGCAGGGCCAAGAGTAGCGCCGCAGTCTCGACCGCGGTACCGGTATGACCGAAATACTCGCTGGCGAAATCGGAAAAGGAAAACTCGTCGTCACCCAGACACTCCCAGAGAAAGTCGGGCTCGATTTCGCTGGCCAGAACTTCGGCCTGATCGAGCAACGCCGTCGGTACCGGTTCGCTGTAGCGCAGCAGTACGTTCGTTGCCTTGATTTTGCTGCGCTTGCCGGAGACCGTCTCGACCTGCAGCGAGCTGTCGTTGTCGGTGACAATGGTGGCCGCCTTGAAGGCCCCGTCTTCTTCGAATAGAACATGCATCGCGCCGATTATAACCCACAGAATTCAATGATTTGCGGTATCAGATCAGGGAAGCGCGTGAAGCTGTGATCGCCGCCCTGGAGGATGCTTTGGCGGCTGCCGGCATAGCGCGCGACGGCCTGACGATAGTCAAGCACTTCGTCGCCGGTCTCGACGAGCAGCAGGTAGCGCGAGGGCGTGATGGCGGGCGTCTCGAGCGCGCACAGCTGTTCGACGTGCTCGCGAGTGAACTCGAAGGTCTCGCCGGTGTGGAAGTTGGTGTGAGTCCCGACGAGTCCAGCAAGCAGGACTGGCGCCATTACCGCCGGGTTGATCAGGACGGCACGCAGGTCGTGTTTCTCGGCCAGCCAACTGGCGTAATAGCCGCCGAGCGAGCTGCCGACCAGTGTTGTCGGCGCCTCCCTGCTGGCCAGCAGAGCTTCGGCGGTGGCGATGGCTGCCAAGGGCACGGGTGACAAGAGTGGGCATGCGAAGCGGTCGCCAAGGCCAGCGGTGCCCAAGTGCTCGCCGAGCAGCCGCGCCTTCCAGGATGCCGGTGACGAGCAGAAACCGTGCAAGTAGAGAATCCGCGGAGCTGCCACTTCAGCCACTGCTCCAGGAAATCACGTCGAGATGCCAGGTCACCAGCACGACGATGCCGAAAGCGATGCGATACCAGGCAAAAATCGAGAAGTCGTGCGTGCTGATGTAACGCAGCAGCCCGCGCACCGCCCAGAAAGCCGAGATAAACGAGGCGGCGAAACCAATCACCCACATCCCGACGTCGTCGAAGGAAAGCAGTGCACGTTCCTTGTAGAGCTGGTAGATGCTGGCGCCGATCAGCGTCGGCATGGCCAGAAAGAAGGAAAACTCGGTTGCCGCACGACGCGACAGCCCGAAAAGGAGGCCGCCGATGATCGTTGCTCCCGAGCGCGAGGTGCCCGGAATCAGGGCCAGCGCCTGCGCAAAACCGAGCTTGATGGCGTCCGTCAGCGACAGGTCGTCGATCGACTCGACACGGATGCGATGCTCACGGCGTTCGGCCCACAGAATGATCAGGCCCCCGGCGATAAACGCTGTCGCCACTACCGGCGCGTTGAACAGGTAGGCCTTGATCGCCTTGCCGAACAGGAGTCCGATGATCGCCAGCGGCAGGAAGGCGACCAGCACGTTGAGCGCAAAGCGCTGCGCGGCACGATCGTTCGGCAGGCCAAGCAGCACCTGAGTGATTTTGGCCCGATATTCCCAGCAGACGGCGAGCATCGCGCCCGACTGGATGACGATCTCGAACAGCTTGCCGCGCTCGTCGTTGAAATCGAGCAAATCGCCGGCCAGGATCAGGTGGCCGGTGGAAGACACCGGCAGGAACTCGGTGACGCCTTCAACGATGCCGAGAATCAGGGCTTTCAGCAAGAGCAGCAGGTCCACGGCAGACTTTCCGCAAAAAGCGGCATTCTACCACTCAGGGTCGGGTTGCCTGCTCCAGCGCCGATAGCCAGGCGATCGCCTGGTCCCGATCCTGACCGCACATTTCACCCGACGGCTGCAGCCCGGCGCAGCATGCCGGCCGCTCGGGGCATCCCCACAGGCAGCAGCGCTGGTCGTCGGTCAGATTGGCGCAGCGTTGTCCAGCCAGCTTGCCCTGGGGGTGGCCAGGCATCGGTGTGGTGATCGAGGGTGCTATGCAGCAGGCGCCGCAAGCTGGGCGGCAGTCAGGAAGCGGCAACATCGACAGCGGTTTCGGGACTCGCAGTCGCGGCGGGAGATGGCTCATCGCCGGCAATGGCCTCGACGCTGCCATGACCCAGTCGCCGGGAAAGTTTTGCCGCGGCTTCCCTGGTGCGTAGTGCCATCGGACTGTCCCAATCCAGGTTGAAGCTTCCGATGATGCCCAGCGAGGTGATCGCAGCGACCATCCGACCGGTGTGATCGAAGACCGGGGAACTGAAACCGTTGATCCCCGGTGTCACGCTACCCGAAGCCCGCGCAATGCCATGCCGGCGAATTTCGTCGAGTTGCACCGCGAGCATGGTGAGCACCGCCGCGGGCGTAGTATTCCTTGCCGCGGCCGTTGCCTGCACCTCGGCGTCGAGCATTTTCCTGAGATAGGGCGAGCGGTAGAAAGCGGCGAAGGCCAGCCCGGTAGCCGAGGCGGTCAGCGGCAGGACTACACCGGTGCGCAATGTGACGGTCACCGGGCCGCCGGCCTCGACCCAACGCACACAGGTTGCGCCGCGATTTCCCCACATCGCGAGCGCTACCGTCTCACCGATGTGCTCGCAGAGGTCGTCGAGCACCGGCCCCGCCAGCCGCACCGGATCCAGTCGCGCCAGACTCGCCAGCCCCAGTTCGAGCGCAAACTCGCCGAGATCGTAGCGCCCGGTATTTGCATCCTGTTCGACGAGTCCCATGCGCATGAAGCTGACCAGGTAACGACGAGCCTTGGCGGCCGGCATGCCGGCGTTGCGGGCAAGGTCGCGCAATACCATCGAGCGTCCGTTCGTAGCCAAGGCCCGCAGCAGCCTGTTGCCAACCTCGATCGACTGGATGCCTTGGCGTTGGTTGGTCGCTTCCGTACCGGTGGACTCGGACATTCGCCTCCTTCATGCGCTCAGGCGATTGCCTGCAGCGCGGCGTCGTAGTCGGGCTCGTCCTTGATTTCCGCAACCAGTTGGCTGTGCAGCACGCGATCGTCACGGTCGAGCACGACCACTGCGCGTGCGGCCAGGCCGGCCAGCGGACCATTGCTCAGCGCAACGCCGTAGGCTTTGAGAAAATCATGGCCGCGCATGGTGGACAGCGTGATCACCTTCTCCAGGCCCTCGGCACCGCAGAAGCGGCTCTGCGCGAAAGGCAGGTCGGCGGATATGCAGAGCACCACGGTATTGGGCAACTCGCTCGCCTTCTGGTTGAACTTGCGCACCGAGGTGGCACAGGTCGGCGTGTCGATGCTCGGAAAGATGTTCAGGATCTTGTTCTGGCCGGCAAAGCTGCTGAGGGGAACGTCGGCAAGATCCTTCCCGACTAGCACGAAGGCCGGCGCTGTCTGGCCTTGCTGCGGGAAGCTGCCACTGAGCTGAAAAGGTTTGCCACCGAGCGTTACTGTGCCTGTCATGTCGATTCCTTGTCACGATTAAAATGGGAGCGATCTGTCGAGAAGCGTCGGTTGCTTTCGTCAGTGTCTCTTGGTCACTATTACACGTCCTAAGTTCAGCAGGGACAGCCGTTCTCAAGTCTGCCGTACGAGTTGACGGGACGACTCGGCGCTGGCCGATCAACTAATGCAGAGCCTCCTGAACATCTTGCGCGGCTAGCAGGCCGGCAGTTGAGCGCGGCACGGAAAAGCGCTAGCGTTCAGAAAATGCTCGAACTCGGCAGCGGACAGTGGCTGGCTGAACAGGAAACCCTGCATGTCGTTACAGGCAAGCTCGCTCAGCAACTGCCTCTGGGCCTCGGTTTCCACGCCCTCGGCCAGGATGCGCAAACCGAAGCTGTGAGCAATACAGGAAATGGCGTGAATGATCGAGGTCGAGCTGTGATTCATGGGGTTCAGATCGCGAACGAAGGACTGGTCGATCTTGATGCTGTTGATCGGGAAACGGCGCAGATAGTTGAGTGAAGAATAGCGCGTGCCGAAATCGTCGATCGAGACCCGCAGCCCGCCGTTGCGCAGTTGCTTGACCATGCTTATGTTCTTCTCGGCATCCTTCATCAGGAGGTTTTCGGTAATTTCAATATCGACTGCTGCTGCCGGGATGGCGTAGGCGTCCACTCGCTGAAGGAGTCGTTCGGGCAGGTCTTCGCGTTCAAATTCTTTCGGTGAGAGGTTGATGGCCAGTTGCAGACCGGTGAATCCCTGGTGCCGCCAGCATGCCAACTGACGCAGAGCCTGGTCAACCACCCATTCGCCCAGGTCGACGATCATTCCGGTTTCTTCGGCCAGTGGAATGAAGGCGTCCGGCGTCATCAACCCATGTATTGGGTGATGCCAGCGGATCAGTGCTTCCATGCCTATCGTCCGCCGCTGGCTAAAGTCAATCTGCGGCTGATAATACAGTTCAAACTGATCGCCACGTTTCAACGCGTTACGCAGATCGCTCTCCAGCGTGATGCGCATGCTGTGGCCGCTATGCATCTCCGGCATGTACTGGAGATAGCCGTTCTTTCCCTGACCCTTGATCTGGTACATGGCGATATCCGCGTTGCGGAGGAGAACCTCCGGGGTCTTGCCGTTGTCCGGGTAGAGCGAGATCCCGATGCTGACGGTGGTAAAGAAGTCGAGGCCGGCGATCTTGAAGGGCCTCTTGAGTTCAGCCAGCATCTTGGCAGCGATTACCCCGGCATCTTCGCCAGCGCCAAGATCGGGCAACAGGACGGTGAACTCGTCACCGCCCTGGCGCGCGAGCGTGTCGCCGGAACGCAGGCAACTGCGGGCCCGCTGGGCAAAGCACTTGAGCAACTCATCACCTTCGTGATGGCCATAGGTGTCATTGACCAGCTTGAAGCGATCGATGTCGATGAACATGACGCCGACCCGCTTGCCTTTCCTCTTCGCCTGTGTCAGGGCAACTCCCAGGCGATCCTTGAACAGGATGCGGTTGGGGAGACCGGTGAGCAGGTCATGAAAGGCCTGAAAAGCAATTGTTTCCTCGGCTTTCTTCCGGTCGGTGATGTCTCGCGCGACGCCGGAAGTGCCCATGAAATGCAGGTTGGCGGGCCCTTCCTCTGCGGTATACAGGCCTTGGGCACTGAGGATGGTGACGATCGTCCGGTTCTCAAAGTGGCGAACGCCCTGGGTTTTCGTCTGCAGGCGCACTTCAACGTTGGTGCTTGCCCGATCGCCGATACGGCGCTCGTTGAAGGCAAAACGAGCGTGCTCCAGGTCATCTGGATGAACGACGACCGAGTAGTGCTTGCCGAGGAGTTCGGCCGGCGTGTAGCCAAGCAGCGCCTCAACGCGGCCGTTGACGAAAATGAAGGAGCCGTTCCGGTCCAGCGTGTAGATGATGTCCGGGGACCGCTCCACCAGGAAGCGATGCAAGCGTTCAGAGTGTTCGAGTCGGACCGTCATCAGTGCATGCTCCCGCTCGATCTGCCGACGGCGCAGCACGCGGGCCACGGTATCGATCAGTTCTCCAGGGTCGCCATGTTTGCGGATGAATTCGAAGGCGCCGTGACGAAGGGCGCGGATTGCAGAGTCGATGGAGTCGTCTCCGCTGAATACGACGACGGCCGTCGGCACATGCTTGTCAACCATCCATTGCATGACTTCAAGCCCATTGATGTCGGGTAGATTGAGATCAAGGATGAGGACGTCCACATCGCGGCGGTCAAGGCGACGCTGGGCTTCGCAACCGGTACCGCATTCTTCGATACGCCGGCCTTCGGCAGTGAGAAGTTGCCGATAGACGGCCCTGATTCGCTCCTCGTCGTCGACGATCAGGATGCTGCTGCTGGTTTGCTGGATGTCCGGAATCTGCGGCGAAAAATCAACGTCGGCTATGGCTTTCATCGCTACTCCTGGCAGGTGTCCGATGACGACATCGTCTCTGAGCGTAGTATTCTTTCGTTGCTGCCCCGGGGCTCTGTCTGGTTCGCTGCCGGCAACAGTAAGGAAATCATTGTTCCCACGCCTGGTTTGCTCCGACAAGTGACCGGAATTCCCAGTCGTTGTGCCAGTGCGCCGACGACTGACAGGCCGATGCCGCGGGCGCTGCCAATGCGACCATGGTCCGGTCGATACAAGGCGCTTATCGCAGCTTCGTTCATGCCTGGCCCGTTGTCGTCGATTCTCAGTTCGGCGAAATGCCGCCCTTGGTGGCGGATGCCGTCGGTCAGGGTGAGTCGGAAGTGTTGTCCGCCGGCAAGCGCTTCAGAGGCGTTCTTCCACAGGTTGAGGAGGATCTGCTTGGTGCTGTCGCGATCGCAGGCAATTCCGATCGCTTCCCTGGGCAGGATTACTTCCACGGCTATGCCCTTGGAATCGAAGAGCGTCTCGCGATAGAGCAGCAACAGTTCGCGCACCAAGTCTGAGATGTCGACGATCTGCTCATCAACCGCATGCGCGGGCATATCGCTCATGCGCCGGACAATGCTCGCAACACGTTCGATCTCTTCCGTAAGCACGTTCAGTTCGTGGCGAACATCGGCTTCCTGCGGCAGCTTGCTGTCCAGTATTCGAAGATAGCCTTTGATGATTGTCAGCGGGTTTCCCGCTTCGTGAACCATTCGCCTTGCCTGGCGCGTAAAGCGCGCTGATGCCGCCTCGGCAGTCTGTACGCGAGACTCCCGGGCTTCGCGCCAGTTGTCCAGGCTCAGGCCCGCAATCCGTCCGAAGTTGGCCAGGCATGGCAGGCGGCGGGAAAGGTGCGCGTACTGGCTGGCACTCAGCCCGACGACAATGACGCCGACCGCTTGTCCGTGGGCGATCATCGGGATACACAGCAGGCCGTTGCTGGCAAAGGCTCTGGCAAACTGGATGTCCATGAGGGACTTCGCGAGGGCTGGCTCGTGGTCATAGGAAGAGCAGATCTGCTTGCTGATCGCTGCCGCCGTGGCCAGGCTTCGATGCGCCTCGGGAAGGATGCTGACCTGGCCAAAAATGGCTGCCTGCCCGGTGAGGCCCTTGCCGGTCAGTCGGCCATCGACCGGATCACAGAGCAGAAAGGCGAGGCGGTTCAGCTCAAACAGGATGCGTGCTGATTCACGCAGGGCCAGCAGCACCTCGGCATTGGTCTCGAGCGCCAGAAGTTCATCCTGCAAGGGTTGCAGCAGGGCTTTGTGACCGATCAGGCTGGCGATCTGGCCGGTGGCATCGGGCTGCGAGCGGGTTCGCACGTTGAGTACCCGCGGCAGGCCGACAGCGCTGCCACAGGCTGTCTTCTCCTGGGGGGCAATGCCGATGGCGTCGGCAACCATGCACATGCGCTGTCCGGCCTGGTTGCTCAGCCCACGCAGCCGACTGCTACCGGAGTCACCAAACATCTGGTCGGCGAGCCTTCCCAACTCCTCGGGCACCTCGTCGCAACCGGCGAGCGCGTGCGCCATCCATACCACCTGTGCGAGTTGGGCGGCGGTCACGATCTGCTCGGCCGGCAGGTGGTGGAAAAGGATGCCGTCAGCAAACGGCGAGTCAAGTTGCCACTGATCCGCCAGCCAGGTACCAATCTCGCCATGGTGAACACCCAGTTGCGCCACTTCCAGTTCCGATAGCGTGGTTTCGCTGCTAGAGGTGGCGAGCAGCTTCAGATATGGCTCGCCCAGGGCGGAGAGCAGAATCAGTTCGCCGACATCATGCAAAAGGCCGGCCAGATAGGCTTCGTCCGGTCGCTGATAGCCGATTGCTGTAGCCAGGCTTCGGGACAGCTCGGCGACCAGCAGCGAGTGGGTCCAGAACCCTGAAAGATCAACTGCCCGCGTGGCTGAGCGCTCATCGAATAGGCTCTGAACCGATAGGCAGGTAGCAATCGATCGAACCAGACGGGTACCGAGCGCAGTGAGGCAGCTCTCGATACTGCGGAACTGGTTGCCACGTCGGATTGCGGATGAATTGGCGGCGGTGAGGACCCTGGTACACAAGCCGGGGTCTTGCTCAACCAGCTTGGCGAGCTCGGCCATGGTCGTACCATCATCGTCAACCAGTTGCAGCAGTCGCAGCAGTATCTGCGGTGGCGATGGCGCGCGTCCGGACTCTATCGCGTGGCGGACGGGCTCCGGCAGGCTATACATCGCGCTGGCGGAAGGGGCTGTACGCGGTCCTCGTAGCAGCGGGCGAGAGGGAATATCCGTGCATGTCTGCTGGTTTCCCTAGCCAAGCGGGAGGCCGTTGGCGCGAGCTGTCTGTTGTCCGGGAGCGCTGCGCAAAATCCCGATAATCCGGGATCGGTCGAGGAGAATCGGAACCGAAATTGGTCGGTCCAGACTGAGTGCCGGCAAGACCGTGAAGCTCCTTCGATAGTCCTGGTTCATCGTCAGTTCTGTCAGATTAGAGAGAAACACCCATTCGCAGCGCCAGTCACCAGTCCGCCAGCGATTAACGGGCGCAAAGATTTGCATAGTACTACGAAGTCAGCGCTCACATCGCGCGCCCGGCGGCGCCAGGGTGGTCAGCCGCCAGTCCGGGCACCGTCCCCTGAGCGTGCCCGTCCTGCAGCTTGCCGTCAGCGCGCGGGCAGCGTCGGTACCGGTGCGCTCCTAGTCGAGCTTCTTGAGATAATCCTTGGTGAATATCTTGTCCGGCAGATCGCGCAGCTTCATCCCGGCGTACTCGAGCACGGACTGTTCACCACCACGCAGCGCGTCTTCCATGACCAGTCGCGTGGGACGCTTTCTGCCCTCCATGGTCTTGAAGTTCTCGTACTTGCACGTCTTCAGCAGACGATTGGAGAGCGAATAGAACTCCGCCTTGTAGGGCCAGTAGTCCTTCTCCCGGACCCAGTAGAGCACTCGTTGGTAGGTCACGCTGCGGTCAACACCCGTCAGTTCCAGCACGTGAAAGTCGTCGCTGCCGATCTTTTCACTCCGTAGCAGTTTCGGGTGGTAATCGGCAGCGAAGTTGGCTCGTGCCAGGTCGCCGTTGGCGACCTGGCCGGTCAGCCGCTGAGAGAGGGCGAGCCGGATAGGTTGCGAAACATCCGGCATGAAAACCCACAGGTCGCGTCCCTTCATCAGCATGATCTGGCCACGTTCGGAAGCGGGTTCGGTGACCATGACGACGCTGTTACTGTTGCCTTTTGAAAGAACGCGGTACTTGCGGACGTCGGTGGTTTGTCCGCTGCCGATGCTGGTGATACTTACGTCCACCTGAAAGCCCTCTACCGGGAAGCGAACCTGATCGGCCTTTTCGACGATCAGCCGGGCCTCGGTGTCCTCGCCTGCCGTTGGCTGCTCCGTCTCCGCCGCCCGTGCTGGCGCAGCCCAAACCAGAACTGCCGCGGCGAGAAGAGCCAAGGCGCTGTTGACACCAGAATGACGGATAGTCATGATTTCCATAGTTTTCACCCTATTGTGCCGACCGTTGACGCGGTTGGCAGGAAGTGCCACCGCATGAAGGTTGTCCGCATAGAACATGTATACAAAGATTATCAGCTCGGCGAACAGAAAGTCCAAGCCCTCAAGGACATTACGCTGTCTTTCGACCCGGGCGTCTTCCTGGCCATCGCGGGACCTTCGGGCAGCGGCAAGACTACCCTCCTCAACCTGATTGGTTGTATCGACACCCCGACCAGCGGCAAGATTTACATCAACGACCAGGATGTCAGTGGTCGGACGCCAGATCAACTCGCCGATCTTCGCGCCCGGGCCATCGGGTTCATCTTCCAGACCTTCAATCTGCTGCCGGTGTTGTCAGCCGCCGAAAACGTCGAGTATCCGCTGCTTCACCGCCGGGATGTTTCGCGCGAGGAGCGTCAGCGGCGAGTAGCCTACTTCCTTGATATCGTTGGCTTGTCGAAATACGCCAGTCATCGCCCGAATCAGTTGAGTGGTGGGCAGCGTCAGCGGGTCGCCATCGCCAGGGCACTGGTCATTCAGCCGGCGATTGTGCTGGCGGATGAACCGACGGCGAACCTCGATCACAAGACCGGCGAGGAAATCCTGCTTCTGATGAAGCGGATCAACCGCAAGTTCAAGACAACGTTCATTTTTTCCACCCACGATAAGCGGGTGATTGCCAAGGCTGACCGCCTGGTTCGCGTTGAGGACGGCGAAATCGCCTTGCTTGGCATGCGCTCGCATACCAAGTGGTCGGTCGCTCGCCATCGTCCATCCGAAGCCGGCACCAGCAACCATGATACCAGCAGCCAGGCCTCCGAGATGTCGGCTGCAGGCGGGGGGAACAGCAATGCAGATCAGAATTAACCAACGTTCCGCCTGTCTTGTCCTGGTGCTTGCGAGCGCAGCCGTGTCAGCGGCGGATGAGGGCGTCGGCGGCGTTGATCAGGCAGGCCTTGATGTCGTTACCCCACTGTCCCGGCGGTCAGCTGGTCTCCTGCTTGTCGCCGCCGATACCCTGCCGAAGAGCAGGGATGCCCTGTTTGCCGACGACGAACCGGCAACGGAATCGCCGCCGGCAGAAAGTCGGGAATCGCTCTTCGGCAACGACGAGCCGGGCCAGCCGCAGGCTGCGGAGCCGCCGGCCAGCCGGGACTCACTGTTCGGTGACGACCAGCGGCAGCAGCCCGGGACCGCGTCAGCCACGTCGTCGGCTGCTGCTGGCTTCAAGGGCTTCGTGCAGAATGTGATGGCCTATACCTATGCAAAGCCGGCCCACTGGTCGGAGATGATGACCCGAGTCGATCTGAGTGCGCAGGGTGATCTCGGCAGCAACATCAAGTGGAAGCTGGGCGCTCGCGTCGACTACGACGCAACCTTTACCTTTACCGATTTCTATCCCCAGGCAGTCGCCGATAACCAGCGCTTCAACGTGCTGCTGCGCGAGAACTACCTCGACATTGGCGCCGGCGACTGGGATTTCCGCGTCGGTCGCCAGCAGATCGTCTGGGGTGAGATGGTCGGCCTGCTGTTCGGCGACGTAGTTTCCGCCAAGGACATGCGGCATTTCATCCTGCCGGAATTCGAGATTCTGCGCATTCCGCAATGGGCCGCCAGGGCCGAATACTTCAAGGACGATTTCCACCTTGAGTTGCTCTGGATCCCGGTTGCCAGCTACGACAACATCGGCAAACCCGGGTCCGAGTTTTACAGCTACACGCTTGTTCCGTATCCTGAGGCAACTTTTCGCAACGAGAAGTTTCCGACCCGGAATCTTTCCAACACCAACTACGGTTTGCGCCTGTCGGTGCTGCGAGACGGATGGGATGTGGCGGCTTTTGCCTACAGCAGCATGAGCGTTGCGCCGACCTTCTACCGGGAGATCCGTGCCGGCTTGCAGCCGACGGTGATCTATCAGGCCAGGCATGACCGGATCGATCAGTTCGGCACCACCCTGGCCAAAGATCTCGGCTCTCTGCTCCTGAAGGCGGAGGCCGTCTACACGCGTGGTCGCGGCTATGAGGTCACCAACCTGACGGACCCTGATGGGGTCGTTTTCCAGAACAACCTCACCTGGGTGATCGGTCTGGACTATACCGAGCTGGCCGATACGCGGATCAATTTCCAGATCTTCCAGAGCCATGTCTTTGACCGCGACCCGGATATCATCCCGTCCACCAACGAGAACGGCTACAGCCTGCTGGTCAACCACAAGTTCGGCGACAAGGTCGAGGCGCAGGCACTGTGGGTCTCCAGCCTCAATCGCACCGACTGGATGCTCAGACCAAGAGTGAGCTGGAACTTCGAGAAGAACTGGCGCCTGGCGTTTGGCGTTGACATTTTCAATGGGCCGCCATTGGGTTATTTTGGTCGCTACGACAACCGGGACCGAGTCTATACAGAGATCCGCTACAGCTTCTAAATCGGCGTCCTTCTATCCTTCTCCGGTGACCAGAACCGCGGCACCCCGTAGCTGACCACTGCGCAGTCGATCAAGTGCCTCGTTGGCCGATGACAGGGGAAACTTTTCCACTTCGGTCCTGACGCCGGCCCGCGGGGCGATAGCGAAGAACTCCTCGCCGTCGTGTCGGGTCAGGTTGGCGATGGAGCGAAGGCACCGCTCTCCCCAGAGGATGGAATACGGGAACGCGGGAATGTCGCTCATGTGGATGCCGGCACAGACCACCGTTCCGCCCTTGCGCGTGCGTCGAAGCGCCTGAGGGACCAGGTCGCCGACCGGTGCGAAGATAATTGCTGCATCAAGTTCTTCCGGGGGCGCCGCGTCGGCGCCCCCGGCCCAGGCAGCGCCGAGCTGGCGGGCAAAATCCTGCCCATTGACGTCGCCGGGCTTGGTGAAGGCGAATACCTGGCGTTTCTGCCAGCAAGCGACCTGCGCGATGATGTGCGCGGCGGCGCCGAAACCGTAGATGCCCAGGCACCGCGCATCGCCGGCGGCGACGAGCGAGCGATACCCGATCAGTCCGGCGCAAAGCAGCGGTGCTGCCTCGGCGTCGGAGTATTCATCCGGCAGCGAGAAGCAGTAACGCTGATCCGCCAGCGCGAACTCGGCATAACCGCCATCCAGCGTGTAGCCGGTGAACTCGGCCGCGTCACATAGGTTCTCGGCCCCGCTCGTGCAGTGCCGGCAATGGCCGCAGGTGCGTCCCAGCCAGGGTACCCCGACGCGTTGGCCGAGGGAAAAGCGCTCCACCCTGGCACCCTTTTCGACCACGATGCCGACGATTTCATGGCCGAGAATGAGCGGCAGCTTGGGTTGCTCCAGATCGCCATCCATGACGTGCAGATCAGTCCGGCAAACGCCGCAGGCACGCACTTCGAGCAGGATCTGTTCGGCGTCTGGGCTTGGTCGGGGCAGGTCGGCGCGCCGCAACGGATCGCCCTGGGCACTCAGAATCATGGCCTTCATGTGCATCCCCCTCGGTCACTTCCTACAGGCGAAACCGGTTTTCTGCGCGTATTCGGGCTAGGGCCTTGCTGTCCCCAGCAGAGCGCGCGCAAGCAGGCATAGGCAGATTCTAGGCGAACGCCGCCGATATCTCCAACCTGATCGGGGCCGGCAACCCGAATGCCACCGTGACGCCGTACATTCTTCCCGAAATCGCCGGTAACCCGGGCATCTGCCCCCACCGCCTGCCGATTTGCCACGGCTCGAAATGCTGCGCGACTTCGACTCAAAAGCTCGCCGGCTGCTGTCCTTGCATGTGGACCGAGACCAAGGCTCGCTGAACTGCTCGGGACAGGCGCTCAGCCCGCCCGGAACGCGCGCACGCCGAGGATCACTCCACCGACCAGCAGCGCGATGCCGAGCAGCGCCGTACTGCCGGGCAGCGCGCCTCGCCAGATGAAGGCGTAGGCAAAGGCCGCCAGCGTTTCAAAGACGATCAACTGGCCGGCGAGCGCGGTCGGCAGCAGCTTGCTGGCCCGGTTCCAGAGCAGCGTGCCCAGCCACGAAGCACACAGGCCGAGGGTCAGCATCAGTCCGACGTAGCGCAGCGGGTACGGCCCGAGCGGATAGTCAAAGCTGTCGGCCTGTCGAAAGAAAAGACCGGCAACCGCCATGCCGACAGCCGCCAGCGGCAGCGTCGCCAGGCCCTGGGCGACGGCCCAGGTGCCGGAGGCCAGTGCTGGCCGTTGCCGCAGCCAACGGGAATTGCGTACCGGGTACCAGGTCCAGGCCGCGACCGCTACCAGTGCCAGCAAAGCCCCCAGGAAGTGGTCGTGTGCCTCGCGCTGACCGCCGAGCAAGGCCATCTCATGGCTGTTTACCAGCACGATACCGATCGCGATCACCGCCAGCGATGGCAGCAGGCGGCGCCACGGCAAGGCTTCGCTGCCAAAGTTCGAGACGATGGCAATGACGATCGGCAGCGTGCCGATGAGCATCGTCGGCAAGGGCGCATCCGCCAGCTGGATCGCCGCCGAGAGGAAGAGGTAATAAAGGATGTTGCCGACCAGCGCCAGTTCGAAAGCCCTTTGCCAGTCCGGCCAGCGCAATTGCTGCAGGTGCGGCAGGTCGGCCCAGGCGAGCAACAGCGCGATGACGCCGAAGCCGAGGTAGCGGCCGAACGAGAGCATCGCCGGTGGGTAGTCGGGCAACATCAGGGGAACGACGAAGACCAGTCCCCACAGCAGGCCGGCGCCCAGCGCGCAGGCGACACCTTCAACGAGGGCGCGACCGGCCGGCAGTGGGGGCCGCATGGCTTGCGCCGTCATTCCCGGGCCGCGGCCTGCCTCGGCTCAGTGGCGAAAGATCGGCAGCGTGGGCAGTTGCGGCCACTCGACGGCGTCGAGCATGTTCTTGATCACCAGCCCAAGCTCGGTGTCACCGACGATCGACAATTCACGGTTGAAGAACAGCGTGTCCGGATCTTCCTGGCGTGCCAGCAGCTGCAGGAAAGCCGACAGATTGGCCCGGAAGCACAGGTCCGGCGCCTGTGGGGCGCTGAACAGTGGCCGAAAGAGGCCGCCCCGATAGCTGAAGCAGGCCTGCCCACCGGCGTCGAGCACTTCGACAACGAAGCTTCGTCCTTCGAGCAGTGTCAGGCTGTCTTCGGGAAGCAGCCCGAGCTTGGTAGCGGCGTTGAGCGCCGTCGCCAGGGCCAGCGAGTGTGGCCACTGTGGCAGATGGGCGCCAATTGCCGAGACCAGGCTCGGGAGTCTGAAACGGGGAATCGAAAAGCCCTGGCTCATGAACGGGTTCCTTCCATGGGTGCGAGATTGGATTGCTGATGGCTCACGATGCCGGCTTCTCCGAACCAGTAGCCGTCGACCAGATCCTCGCTGGCCCAGTCGGAAGTGTCGGGTTCGATTGGCTGACCCCGGCGTGCGGCGTCGAACGCGGCAATGATCGCGGCCATTTCCCGCGGCTGCGGACTGATGCGGATGACCTCGACGCCCATCGCGAGCAGCTCCGGAACCTGCGCCAACAGACTGCAGGTCTGCGCCGACATCGTCTGGATGCCGTTGATGGTCAGGAACGGCTGTCCTTCGCGGGTGCGCAGCGTCATTCCCTCGGGGTGGTCGAGACACTTGAACTGGCAGTCGTCCTTGCTGAGATTGTAGTGCCGCGCGGTGAAACAGCGCGCCGAAAAGGCCAGCGGCAGCTTGCCGAAGACAAAGACCTCGGTCTCGACGCCAGCCGGGCGACTGCGGTGCAGGGTCTCGATCAGCCGGCGGTCGCCTTCGAGTGGCGGCAGCCAGCGGCGCATGCCGTAGCGGGCAAAGGTCGCCAGTGTCGCCTCGTTGTAGATGTTGAGATGCGGCCCGGCAACGAAGGCTGCGTCAGGGCGGCTGGCAGCGATGTTCACCGCACCGAGGTCGTTCGCTTCGAGCAGGCAGCCGGGGATTTCGCCGATTTCGTCAGCCAGGCGCCGCAGCGACTTGAGGTCGCTTTCCGACTCGAGCAGCGCCTGCGCCGAAACGACGACCTGCTTGCCGGTGGCGCTCAGGTCGCGCACCAGCCCCAGCCAGTCGGCCGCGCGAATCTGCTGGCGACGCGAGCAGACCACCTCGCCAACGTAGAGGATGTCGATCGCCGGATTCTGCGCCATCTCGGCATAGAAATCGAAGACTTCGTGCTTCGGCCAGAAGTAGAGCAGCGGTCCGAGAGACAGTTTCATGCCTGCTCCCGCACTAGCGCCACGGCCGGTTGTAGGCGCCGAGAGTGACCTGGCTGCCTTCGGACAGCCGGGCCAGCTCGGCCAGCCATGCCGGCCTGACCTGGAACCGTTGATCGTCGCTGGCCAGTTCGTCAAGCGCGGCGCGCAAGGTGCGGGTGACCTGGGCGACGTAGGTCGGGCTACGCTGGCGCCCCTCGACCTTGATCGCCGCGACGCCGATTCGGGCGATCTCGGGCAGGATTTCGAGCACGTTGAGGCTGGTCGGTTCTTCGAGTGCGTAATAGGTTTCGCCCTGCACCTCGAAACGTCCCTTGCACAGGGTCGGGTACCCTGCCGGCTCGTCGTCGCCGAAACAGTCGATCAGGATGCCGTTGAGGCGGGTCGTCATCTGTCCGGGCGATTTTTCCCATTGCACGTACTTCGCCGGCGAACAGGCGCCCACCGTATTAGGCGATTCGCCGGTGGCGTACGACGACAGCCAGCAGCGCCCCTCGTTCATGACGCACAGACTGCCGAACCCGAACACCTCGATCTCGACCGGCGTGTTGCGAATGACCGTTTCGACCTGCGCCAGCGTCAGCACGCGCGGCAACACCGCACGTCGGACGCCGAACTCGCGGTGGGCAAAATTGACCGCCTCGTAGCTGGTTGCCGAGCCCTGCACCGAGAGGTGGAGCCGCAGGGCCGGGTGATGGCTGCTGGCGTAGTCGAGCAGACCGACGTCGGCCAGGATCACGGCATCGACGCCAAGCGCCGCCGCGCCATCGACGGCGCGCTGCCAGTCGGCCGCTCTTCCCGGCTGGGCGAAGGTATTGATCGCCATCAAAACCTGGCGGTGACGCGACTGGGCGTAGCGGATACCTTCGACCATCGCCTTGTGGTCGAAATTCAGGCCGGCGAAATTGCGTGCATTGGTGTCGTTGCGGTAGCCAAGATAGACCGCATCGGCGCCATGGTCGATCGCCGCCTTGAGCGCCGGCAAACTGCCAGCGGGACAGATCAGGTGGGGGACTTTTCGGCGCGCCATGGTGGATCTCGTCAAGCGAAGCCGGGGAGTATAGTCAAGCCGGCCTTGCCGCGCTTGATTCTGGTCAATTCGCGAGTGATTGCCGTGGAAAAAGAAACGGGGAAGGCGCCTGCTGGCGGGGCGATGTTGCGACCTTTCGCAAGGTGATACCACCGGAGAGGAATCTTCCCGACTCGACTCCGTGTTGGGTGGGATGATGGCCCAATTGGACGAGCTCGGTCGGGGAAGAGCTGGGCCAGGCCATCGCAGTTTTATTTTTTGGGTATCCCGAGTCAAGAAACCTGACGGGAGAAAACTTCCGGCCGTGGCCTTCGTCGATGCTCTTGCGGCCGTCGGAGTCCCTTGTTGGCTTTGAGGCAAACCGTTCCGTCGGCTTGCGAACACCACTCTCCGGTCGGTCGTCGAGGACGGAGGAAGCGCGTACATGGTCAGGCGTCGTCCCAGTGGACAGTGCGCGCCGCAATGGCCTTCGCACTTGGCTGTATTTCAGGGGAGATGCTACCTTAGGAGCCAGACCATTGACTTGGCTTGCATTTCCTCCGCGCAGCGGCTTCGTCTCAATCTTTGGGGGGTAGCGGTTTGGTGCATTTTTCACCGGGCTTGCAGGCAACGACCCCGCGAGTGCTAGCATCAAGCATCAGGTAGGTTGAGAAAGCGCCTCCGACAATAAGGACAAAGATTACAAATGCGATGGCTTGCGCCGGAGCCCGCCTGACGTTCGCCAGAGCCGCGGCGACAAGGCTGGCCAGGGGAGCAGCAACTAGCGTTACCGCAACCCCTTCATACTGAAGTCCGAGCTCAAGGTCGCCGTAGCCCTGTTTTCCGTCCCAGGCGCAACCAGCCCAATACGAGTAAGCATACGCAGCGACAAGAAGACCGAGGGCTAGGAGGAAAACGGCTGCTCTAATCTTCTCCGCGAGCGGAGAGAGATCGTCCATGCGAAGTTTAGCCCGCCGATGAGCGGCGCGGAAGTGTCCGCTCCATTGGCTGGTTAGGAATCCCATTCGTTGAGGGTTCTATATTCGGCAGTTTTAAAGGCTTTGAATTTCGGATCTGGTTCGGTTTCCGGGCTCATTACCACGACGGCACAGACGATAGCGTCTACGCTGAAGTCTCGTTTTTTTGCCAGGGCTTCCGCACTCGGGGGTCATTGCGAAGTGAAGCCCGGTATTCTCATCCGGACGTCGTCCTTCCAAGCGGCCTGCTTGCGCGTCAGGCGCAGGCTGGTCTTGGTCTTATCGGCGGTATCCAGGCGAATCAGGCTGAGGACGATTTTCTTCAGGCGGGAGACGTTCTGTGGCAATGCTCTCAACCTAACACGCTATCGGGATAAATACCTGGCCGAGCAAGTCGTCACGCTGCCAGCTCCCTGTAAACAGGATGCGCTCGATTACGAAATTGCCGCGACGCCTTGCGAGGTTCGCCTCATTCGCCACGTGTTCGGCCACAAGGTGCGTGTCCTCGTGACCTCGCTCCTCGACCTTGACGCCTACCCCACCGGCGACTTCGGGGCGCTCTATCACTCCCGGTGGAGAATTGAGGAGGCATTCGAGAGGATCAAGCACCGTTTGGCCCTGGAGCAGTTGTCGGGCATGTCCTGGCTGGCCGCACAACAAGACTTCGGCGCAAAAATCCTCTGCGACAACCTCAATGCCCTGGCCGTCCATGCTGCCAGTGAATCCATCGACCCCAGCACTAGCGCGCGCTACTTCATCAACCGGGGCGACCCCTTCTCCCGCATCAAGCGCACCCTCGGACGCTGGCTCCTCCAGGGCCTCGACGCTCTCGACAATGTCGCCTCCGTCTTCAACGAACTGATCAAAAACCTCGTCCAGATGAAACCAAACCGATCCTGCCCCAGAAAGTTCAGCCTTGTGCAATGTGGTATGAGCCAAACATGAACAAGAAGGTGGCAGCAGCAGTTTCGCATCATTACCGCGAGGTAGCCGAGCTTCGAGCGCACCGTGAACTGGCGGTGGCGTATCTCAAGGCGGCAATGGAGTCACTGGACGATCCGGATGACCGTGCTGCCGGTCTTCTTGCGTTACGAACAGTAGCGGAGGCTTACGGCGGGCTGGCGGCGGTGGCTGTCGAAGCGGGCATCAGCAGAGAGTCGCTTTTTCGTGCCCTGTCGCCCAAGGGCAATCCAACGCTGAAAACTCTGATGGCGGTGTTGAAGGCTGTGGGCATGAAGCTTTCGGTTGAGCCAGGAAAGCACGCCACTGCATGAAGTTTTCAGCACGTGTCGTATTGAAATTTTCGGTGAGCAGGCTTCAAGAACGGCGGAACTCGCGGGCTCGGGAAGCCTTCATGCAACCGGGCGAACCTGGCTACTCCTCATCATCGCCCTCGCCCTCGCCATCGCGGCGCGGGACGGTTTGCGGATCGCACGTGATCGGACGGTAAATCTCGACCCGGTCGCCCGGCTGGAGGGCTGTGTCGAGTTTCACCAGGCGGCCGAAAACGCCTACCTTCTGTGTTTGCAGGTCGATGGTGGGGAACGATCTGAGGATGCCGGAGCGGTCGATCGCCTGGCGCACGGTCGCCTCGTCAGGCACCTCGATGGTCATCCAGATCTGCTGCCCGGCTTCGGAATAGGCGACACCTACCTGCATGGCAAAATCCCCTTCACTTCAGGCAACAGGATCAGGCGAGAGCGGGAGCCGGCGCGACGGCATCGCTCGCTTCCCGCGCGCGCAACTCGAGCGCCCGCTTGCCGGCCAGCAACAGGCCGAGGACGAGAAAGCCGCCCGGCGGCAGAATCATCAGCAGGAAGCCGCCGTAGTCGGGAATCACCGTCAGCTCGATGGCGCGGAACGCTGGTCCCAACAGCAGGCTCGCCTGCGCGAACACGGTACCGCTGCCGAGCAACTCGCGGATCAGGCCGATCAGCGTCAGGGCGCCGGTGAAGCCCAGGCCCATGGCCAGGCCGTCGGCCGCCGAGGCGGCGACCGTGTTCTTCGAGGCAAAGGCTTCGGCGCGGCCAAGGATGGCGCAGTTCACGACGATCAGGGCGATGAACAGGCCGAGCACCTTGTACAGATCGTGCAACCACGCGTTGAGTCCGAGATCGACGAGCGTCACCAGCGTCGCGATCAGGACGACGAAGATCGGGATGCGCACCTGCGGACTCACCAGCGAGCGGATCGAGGCCACCAGAACATTGGACGCGACCAGCACCGCCGTGGTCGCCAGCCCCATGCCGAGGCCGTTGGTGCCGCTGGTGGTGACGGCCATCGCCGGACAAAGGGCGAGCATCTGGGCAAAGACGACGTTCTGCAGCCAGAGGCCGTCCTTCAGGGTCTGAACGAGTTGTTTCATGGCGCTTTGCCTCCGTGCAGGATTTCCGCGCGGTGCGCGGCGAAGAAATCGAGTCCATCCTTGACCGCCTTGACGACGGCGCGCGGCGTGATGGTGGCGCCGGCCATCTGATCGAAGACGCCGCCATCCTTCTTCACCGCCCACTTCGCTGCCGGCAGCGTTGCCAGCGACAGGCCGTTGAACGACAGAATCCACGGTGACTTCGCCAGATCGATCTTGTCGCCCAGACCGGGGGTTTCGTTATGCTTCAGGACACGTGCCCCGAGCAGCACGCCGGCGCGGTCGATGCCAACCAGCACCAGCACATCGCCGGCATAGCCGCGCGCCGAGGTCTGGAAAATGGCCGCGGCGACCTCGCCCTGCTGGCGGGCGAGGTAGACCCGCTTGCTGGTCCCGTCGCCGTTGCCGATCTCCAGCGTGTCGGCCAGCAAGTCGTTGTCGGCGAAGCGATGCGGCAGGACCTGCGACAGGGAGGCCTGCAGATCGCGGGCCTCGGCGGCGGCAATACGGTCATGCGTGCCGCTGACAGCAAAGACCAGGGCGGTACTGGCGAGCAGGGCGATCACCCCGAGAGAGGCACCCTGGTAAGCCAGGCGGTCACGCAGGGCAGCGATCGCGAGCTTCACGGGTCGATCTCCAGCGGCGCGCCGCGCCGGTCGCGACCATAGATGCGGGGCCTGGTATAGCGATCAATCACCGGTGTCAGCGCGTTCATCAGCAGCACCGCGAAGGCGACGCCTTCGGGATAGCCACCCCAGGTTCGGATGACGTAGGTCAGAAAGCCGACACCGGCGCCGAAAACGAGCTGGCCGACGGCGGTGTTTGGCGACGTCACGTAGTCGGTGGCGATGAAGAAGGCGCCCAGCATGGCGGCGCCGGACAGGAGGTGGATGCCGACCGAGAGGTAGCGAGCGGGGTCGATACCGTGCATCAGCGAGGCGAACAGGGCAATCGTTGCCAGCATGGCGAACGGGATGTGCCAAGTGATGATGCGCAAGCCGAGCAACAACAGGCCACCGGCAGCAATCAACAGCGACGATGTTTCACCCAGGCTGCCGGCGCGTTCGCCCAGCAGGCTGATCGTCGGTGCCTGCGTCGCGGCCAGCGACTGCAACAGATCGACGCCGCGCGACAGTTCGCTGCGCGCGTAGCCGAAGAGCGTGGCGCTGCTCATCGCGTCGAACGTTGCCGGCAGCGTGCCAAAGGTGATCCGCAGCCCATCGACAAATCCTGGCGCGTTGGCCGAGAGCATTGGCAGCGGTGCTGTCCACAGGGTCATCGGCACCGGGAAGGAAATCAACAGCATGACCCGCGCCACCATTGCCGGGTTGAAGAGATTCTGCCCCAGGCCACCAAAGACCTGTTTGCCGATGACGGTCGCGAACAGGCCGCCAATTACGCCTGCCCACCAGGGCGCCCAGGGTGGCAGCGACAGCGCCAGCAACCAGCCGGTGAGCAGGGCCGACCCATCCCGTAGCACCGGCGCCACCGGCTTCTGCATCAAGCGCAGGCAGAAGGCCTCGCCGAGGATCGCCGAACCGGTGGTGACCCACCACAGATGAACGGCCGGCCAGCCATACAGCCAGAAGCCAAAGAGCGTCGCCGGCAGCAGGGCGGCAGAGACCCACAGCATGACCCGTGGGACAGTGCCGGCGCTGGCTGCGTGCGGTGCCGCAACCGGACCGGCGTGGCGCGTCGGGATCATGTGGCCGCCTCGCTGGCGGGTTTGACGATCCGCACCGGCAGCGGGCGGGCCGCGGCGCCGGCGGCGGCCTTGGCAGCATCGCGCTCGGCCTTGCGTCTGGCTGCGGCAGCCGCCTTTTCGCGCGCTTCACGTTCCAGCCGCGCCACGCGCTCTTCGGCCAGGCGCCGGGTCGCGTCGTTGCGCAGCTTGCTGCGCTCGCGCGCCGACAGTTCGCCCTTGGCGTAACTGAAATACTGCACCAACGGGATGTGCGATGGGCACACGTACGCACAGCAGCCACAGCCGATGCAGTCCGACAGCCCGAAACCGGCGGCGCCCGCGAGATCATCGGCGCCGATGCGGCTGGCCATCTCCAGCGGCAGGAGCCCCATCGGACAGGCACGCGTGCAACTGCCACAGCGAATGCACGGGCCGGCTTCCGCTACGTGTGCTTCGGCAGCGTCGAAGGCGAGAATGCCTGACGCACCCTTGACAATGGGCACCCGGGCGTGCGGCAGGACGATGCCCATCATTGGCCCGCCAAGCACCAGCCGTGCCGGCCGGCCGCTGACGCCGGCAAAGCGCAGGAGGTCGACCACCGGTGTGCCGATCGGTGCCAACAGGTTGCCCGGCCGCGTCAGGGCGCCGCCGTTCAGCGTGACGATGCGCTCGACCAGCGGTTCGCCGCGGCGCAGGGCACGATGCACGGCAGCGCAGGTGGATACGTTGTGCACCAGCACACCGACCTCGGCAGCGCGCGCGTCGGCCGGCACTTCCTTGCCGGTCAGCGTCTGGATCAGTTGCTTGTCCGATCCCATCGGATAGCGCGCCGGCACCGGTCGCACCTGCACGTTGCCGAAAGCGGCCGCGGCCACCCGCATGGCGGCGATTGCCTGCGGCTTGTTGTCTTCAATGCCAACCAGGGCCTCGCGGGCGCCGATGGCGTACATCACGATGCGCAGGCCATCGACCACCTCGGCAGCGCGATCGCGCATGATCCGATCGTCGGATGACAGGTAGGGTTCGCACTCGCCGCCGTTGACGATCAGCGTGTTGACCTTCAGCCGCCGGCCAAGATTGAACTTCACCGCTGCTGGAAAGGTTGCGCCGCCGAGGCCGACGACGCCGGCCGCCGCCGTTCGCCGGGCGATCTCCTCGGGCGCGAGCGCGAAAGGGTCGTCCACCGGCAGCCGTTCGCACCACGTATCGGCGCCGTCGGCGGCAATCGTGATTGCCAGTTGCGCGAGACCGGAAGGATGCGGCGCAGTGACCTCGCCAATCGCGCTGATTCGCCCCGAGGTCGGCGCATGCACCGGCGCCGAGACGTTGCCCTGCGCTTCGGCGATCAACTGGCCCTTGAGCACGTGCTGTCCGACCAGCACTACTGGCCGCGCCGGGCTGCCCACATGCTGCTGCATCGGGACGTAGAGCAACGCCGGCAGCGGCAGCGAGCGCAGCGGCGCGTTGGCCGCCGGCAGCTTGTGGTCGTCCGGGTGTACGCCCCAGGGCGGGTGGTGGCGGAAAATCTTCTCGAAGATGCCCATGTTCTGCCTCGTCGTCGGTCAGTCGCTGTCGGTCGTCTGCTAGACAGCGAGAGCAATGACCACCGTGGCCGGTTTCGGCCAGACCCAGTGCTGCACGGTAACGGGTAGGGGCTGCAGCAGCAAAGCCTCGGTCGGACAGCGATCGATGCAGTTGCCGCAGCCGGTACAGGCTTCGCGAATCACGTTGTGAATCTGCTTCGCCGCGCCGACGATGGCATCAGTCGGGCAGACCTTGCTGCAACGGCAGCAGCCAATGCAGATGTCTTCGGCGACGATCGCTATCTGCGGCCCCTCATCGGCGACGGAGGTCAGATCGATGCTGATGCCCAGCCTGGCGGCGAGCATTTGCGCCAGTGCCTTGCCGCCCGGCGGGCAGACCGTCACCGGTGCGCTGCCGTCGGCGATTGCCGCCGCCGCCCGCGGGCAACCGGCGAAGCCGCATTGACCGCAGTTTGAGCCTGGCATCAGGGCTTCGATCTCGGCGACGATGGAACTGGCCTCGACATGGAAGCGTTTCGCTGCCAGGCCCAGAGCAAGCCCAAGCAGGGTCCCGAGCAGCGTCAGAGAGAAGATGGCAAGCCACATGGAATGGTTTCCTATTGAAAACTGAGACCGGCAAAACCCATGAAGGCCAGCGACAGCAGGCTGGCCAGGATGAAGCTCAGCGGTGCACCGGCAAAGGCTGCCGGCACCCGCGCCAGCGCCAGGCGTTCGCGTAAGCCGGCAAAGATCAGCAGCACGAGAGTGAAGCCAAGGGCAGAACCGAAGCCGTAGACCAGGCTCCGGAGAAAGCTCATCTTCTCCTGGGCAGTGAGCAGCGCCAGGCCGAGCACCGCGCAGTTGGTGGTGATCAGCGGCAAATAGATGCCGAGGGCCTGATACAAGGCCGGCGCCGATTTCTTGACGACCATTTCGACGAACTGCACGGTCGCTGCGATGACCAGGATGAAGGTGAGGATCCGCAGATAGCCAAGGTCGAAGGGCGCCAGCAACCAGTGCTCGAGCAGCCAGGTGGCGGCGCAGGCGAGGGTGATGACGAAGGTCGTGGCGAGACCCATCCCCAGCGCACTGTCCATGTTCCGGGAGACTCCCATGAAGGGACAGAGCCCGAGAAACTTCACCAGCACCACGTTGTTCACCAGGGCGGTCGATAGCAGCAGCAAAAGATAAGCGGTCATTGTCGGCAGGCTCCTCGTCCATCGTGCAGCACAAACTGTGCCATCGCATGGTGCACTGCACACCAAAGCCGTGCCGGAGGTGCCAAGTCCGCACCAGCGTGGCGTTTTTTCCTCCCCGGCATGCCCACGCAAGCTGCCGGCGACGACTCCGGTGCATGTCGCAAACACGACAAAGCGCAACGACAACAGCCAGCAACGGTAGTCAGATCAAGGCCGGCACGAAAAATGCATGACTTCGGGAAACACTTGGCCAGGGAGGCACGTAATGACCAGCAAGCAACTCAAGGCAGCGGCCGAGAGCGCGCCACCGGTGGCGGACGGGCTGCCGCCGAGCATCCATCCGCAGGTCTTCCAGCACACGGTCAATCAGGCCGACATGGCGATTTCGATCACCGATGTGCAGGGCAACATCCTGTACATCAATCCCGCCTTTACGCGTGTCACCGGCTACGCCAGCGAGGAGGCCGTTGGCCAGAACCAGTCGATCCTGTCCAACCACAGCATGCCGCGCGAGCTCTACCAGGGCCTGTGGCGGACGATTTCGCGTGGCGAGCCCTGGGGCGGCCGCCTGATCAACCGGCGCAAGGACGGCAGCAAGTACCTTGCCGAGCTGAGCATCTCGCCGGTGGTCAACACGGCCGGCGAGGTACTCAACTATCTCGGGATGCACCGCGACATCACTGAAGTCCACCGTCTGGAGTCCCAGGTGAGAAATCAGAAGGCGTTGATCGAGTCGGTGGTCGACGCTGCGCCGGTGGTTATCGCTCTGCTCGACGTTGACGACCGGGTGGTGCTCGACAACCACGACTACAAGAAGCTGCAGGCCGATCTGGGCATGGCCGAGCCGGCGCCAATACTCATGTCGGCGGTCCGCGCCAGTCTCGAACTCGACTCGGGACGGGGCCGCCGCACCTCCGGCTATCTCTTTCTCGATCGCGAAGTACGGCTCGATCCCCCCGGTGGCCGCTCACCGCGTTGGTTCTCGTGTTCCGGCAGCCGTGTGCGCGAGGATGACACTTCTGCCGACGCCTTCCTCGCCAGCCAGGGGCGCGACTACCTGCTGCTGGTGGCAAAGGAGATCACCAGCCTGCGCTTGCAGCAGGAAAAGGTTCGCGTCGCCGCGCTGCAGGTGGTGATGGCCGACGAGGACCGCGTTTCCGGCCTGCGCGAGAGTCTCGCCGCGGCCACCTTCCGGCTCGAGGGCCCGCTCAACATGATGGCTTCGGTCGTCGGCATGCTGGCGCGTCGCCAGGGTGAGACCGACGCGATGTCGGTCGCCCTCACGGAGGCAATCACCGCCGGCCAGCAGGCACTCAAGGATCTGCGATCGATGATCCCCGGTGAAACGCGCGAAGCGATCGGCGCGGTCAACCTCAACGAACTCCTCCGTGATGTGCTCGACCTGTCCACCGGCCGCCTTCTCGCCGCCGGCATCACGGTGATCTGGAAACCACAGGCGATGCTGCCGGCGCTGCAAGGGGCGCCAAACAAGCTGCGCTCACTGTTCAAGGCGCTGATCGACAATGCCATCGAGGCGATGAACACCCGCGGCTGCCGCGAGCGCGAGCTGACGGTGGCCAGCAAGGCGCGTCTCGGCGGCATCGAAGTGGACATCGCGGATACCGGGCCAGGCATCGACAGCGCCCAGATACTGAAAGTGTTCGAGCCGTTCCATACCACCAAGCGCGGTGGCTGCCACCTCGGCACCGGCCTGTCGTCGGCACAGCAGGTGGTCGCCGAGCACGGCGGCTTCATCGAGATCGAGCCGACGACCACGCGCGGCTGCCGCGTGCGCGTGCTGCTGCCGCTGGACCGACGACCATGACTGAGAGCCGCCCCCCAGCCTCGCTCTTGCAGTCCCAGTTCGATACCCTGCGGCGCGTCGGGCAGACCCTGGCTCGCTCGCTCGACTTCCCGCAAACCGTGCGGGAAGTGCTGCGCACACTGGAGATCAGTGGCCACCTGAGCCGCGGCATGATCGGCGTCGTCGATCCCGACAGCGGCGACCTCAGCGTGCACGCGGTGCATGGGCTCGAACCCGACGAGTTCCTCGCCGTCCGCTACCGGGCCGGCGAAGGTCTGGTCGGCGAGGTCCTGGAGAGTGGCCGGAGCTGTGCGGTCGCCCGACTGGGCGACGAGCCGCAGTTCCTCGACCGGCTTGGGCTCTACGCGCGCGAGCTGCCGTTCATTGCCGTCCCGATCCTTTTCGGCGGGGCGTTACAGGGCGTGCTGGCCGTGCAACCCGACGAGCCCGACGACGGTCTGCTCGACGAGCGGGTACACTTTGTCGAGTTGCTGGCCAACCTCATCGGGCAGAGTGTCCGGCTTGCTCTCGAAGTCACGCAGGAAAGCCAGTCGCTCGACCAGGAACGTGACCCGCAGCGTCGCGCCGCCCGCCACCGGCCCGGTTTCACCAACCTCGTTGGCCATTCGAGTGCCATGCTGCGCATCTTCGACCAGATCCGCATGGTCGCCAAATGGCCGACAACGGTCCTGATCCGCGGCGAGACGGGAACCGGCAAGGAATTGATCGCCAACGCCATCCACTTCAACTCGCCACGGGCGCGCGGACCCTACGTCCGCCTCAACTGCGCTTCCCTGCCCGAGAATCTGCTCGAGTCGGAACTCTTCGGGCATGAGAAGGGTGCCTTTACCGGTGCCGTGACGTCGCGCAAGGGCCGCTTTGAAATGGCCGACGGTGGCACGCTCTTTCTCGACGAAATCGGCGACATCTCGCCCGCGTTTCAGGCCAAACTGCTGCGCGTCCTGCAGGAGGGCGAACTGGAACGTGTCGGCGGCGGCCGAACGCTGAAGCTCGACGTACGGCTGATCGCGGCCACTCATCGCGACCTCGAAGCGGCGATCGACGCCGGCGACTTCCGCGAGGACCTCTACTACCGCCTCAACGTGATGCCGATCGTGCTGCCGCCGCTGCGCGAACGGCTCGAAGACCTGCCGAAAATAGCCAGCCACCTGCTCGATCGCCTCGGCGGCATGCAGCGCCGCCCGTTGCGCCTCACCGCCGGCGCCCAGCGGCGCCTGGGTCAACACCACTGGCCGGGCAACGTGCGCGAGCTGGAGAACTGCCTCGAAAGAGCAGCCGTGATGTCGGAAAGCGGCGAAATCGACGCTGACCTCATCCGTATCGACAAGCCGCGCGAGCGCGCCTCGCGGCGGTCGGGCAGCGGCACGACGCCGGCAACGCCGAGCGCCCTGCCGGTCGCGTCGATCGCGCGCGCCAGCGGCGCCGACGGCGCGGACGACGGTATCGACCCGGTCAATGAGCCCAGCGAACGCGAGCGGGTGATCGCTGCCCTCGAGCGGGCCGGCTGGGTGCAGGCGCGTGCCGCCCGCCTGCTCGGAATGACCCCGCGGCAGATTGCCTATCGGGTGCAGATCCTCAACATCGAGATGAAACAAATCTGATCCCGCCTCTCCCTCAGGCTCACACCGGACAAGGCTTGGACTTGGTGACTTACCCCGCGCCTGCTATGCTTGGCCAAGGAAAGTCGGCGGGATCTTCAGTTTGCTTGCGGAGGATGGGTGGTTTCTCGTCGCTAACCGTGGGAACCACGACCAGTTCAAGCACTCTGCAAAGCCCTTTTTCCCTGACCCTGAAGAATGTGCAATCACTGGCAACACGCGCACCGAGGCAAGAGGAAAGATCGGACCCCGCCGCGCATGCGTTGAAGCGTTCTATACTCTTGCCGCATCTGTTTTGCCAATGGGGAAAAGGCATGTTGAAAGCTGGACTAACGCTGCTGTGTGGGCTCTTGATGGTGACAAGCGTTGCTGCCGAGATCTTGATCAAGGAGTCGGAGGCGAAGCTGCCGCCGGCGCCGGTGACCGCCCCGGCGACCCGCGCCATCACACGCGGTCCTGGAATCAAGGTAGTTTCGCCGGAGGGGGCGGTTGCATCGCCCTTCCCGTTGCGCATTGTTTTCGAGCCGCGGGGTGGTGCAAAAATTGACCTCTCATCGGTGACAATGACCTATCTGCGGACACCGAATATCAATCTCCTGGACCGGGTGCGTGGTGGACTGAGCGAGAAGGGCATCGACCTCGTAACCGCCGAAGCGCCCCCAGGGGAGCACCAGGTTCGCCTCACCGTGCAGGATAGCGAAGGGCGCCAGACCAGTATCCTGCTCAACCTGAACGTGGTGAAGTAAATTGCACTGCCCCTACTGCGTTAGCAAAATCCCCGAGCAGGCCCTGGTTTGCCCCGTGTGCCGGCGCGACCTCTATTTGTTCAAGTCCTTGCTCGAGCGGATTGAATCCCTTGAGCAGCGGGTGGCGGCCCAGGGCGCCCTGCTGGCCGAGGGCGGGCAGCAATTGCAGGAAGTGGCATCGGGATCGGCTTTCCACGCAGTGCCACCGCCAGAAGAGAAAGAGATTCCGGTGTTGCCCAACACTCGTGAGTGGCTGTCCCACTGGCTGCTGCCGCTCGCTCTGCTCCTGGCGGCACACGGCCTGATTACCGCTGTGTACGACCTGAAAACCCTGTATCTGCGTGTTGTGTCGCTGCTCATTCCGCTGCCTTTCGGACTGTTGATGACGGCCGGGGCGTGTCGCCCCTCGCTCAGCCAGGCCTTTGCTGTGGTTTCCCTTGCGCTGCTGGCCGTCCTCGGTATGAGCGGCGTGACGGCCTGGGTGGACGGGACGCCCTTGCTGCCACACGGTGCGCGGGAATGGCGGGAATTCATCGAGTACGCGGCCAGCATCGGACTCAGCTACACGACCGGGATGTTGATTGGGGGCATGTCCCGTCAGCGGAAACGCGCCGCTGCGTTTCGCGAGGCTGGCGTGGCTGTGGCTCTGGCGCGCCTCGTGAAGAGCGGCGGTGAGCACACGGAGCAGTTCCAGGCAGTGGTCAAAAAATTCAACGAACTCGGCGGTGCCTTGACCGCCGCAGCAACGACAGTGCTGTCGGTCTACACCGGGTTGAAAGGTGTGATCGGCAACTGACGCCGGTAGCATTGCGGTGACCGTTGGTCTCCTTGTTGCCGTCGAACCCTTCCAGCACATTGTGGCCGTTGGCATGGCAGGCCCCAAGAATTTCCTCGGCGCAGAAACCGCGTCCGTGCGTCCAGGAAAACGCGTCAATTCTTGAAAAAAGTGGCTTCGCAGGGCCGGAGTTCGATCCGCGTTGCCTTGCCGTTCGTCGGCGTGAAGGTGCCGCGCATGCGGTACGAGTACGGCGAGCTTGGGCGGGCGTGGCCCACCGCATAGTCCGGGTTTGAGGTGAGGCCGTTGGCGTTGATCTCGGCCGCTCCGTCCGCCTTGATGACACCGACCAGGGTCAAGGATCCCGGTGTCCCGGGTTCCCCTTTTTGCCCAGTCAGCCGCCCTTCCTTGACGTCGCTGAAGAAGTTGAAGGTGTAGCCCTTGGCTACCTTGCCGCCCTCGCCAACATCCTCGCAGATGAGCGTGATCGCCCAGCGCCCGTCGAAGGCCGTGGATGACCCCGTCGCGGATGCAGTGGGTGGCGCAGTGGATGAAGGGGCAGCGGGTGCCTGCTGGTCGGCCTTGAGCCTTTTCAGCCGGTTTTCGGCCAGCGCCTTGTAGCTGCCGTTCGGGTATCTCTGCAGGTAGGCTTCGAAGTCCGCGGCATCGTTGCTGCGCTCGATGCTGGTCCAGAAGGTCTTTTCGATTTCTCCGCGACCGGGCTCGACGGTGACCTGAAAATGGAAGCTCTTCTGCAGCGTCTTCGGGCCGTTAACGTAGGGTGTCTGGGCTTGCCCGCTGGCCTTTTCGACTTCGGCGCTGGCGGTCGTCAGGACGCCGTCCAGCGTCAGGTCCTTGCCCTTGAAGGCGGTCAGCAGCCCGGCCGTGAATAGGCCGTTGCGCCCGGTACCGTCGGAGGCGACGTTGCCGGGGTCGGTTGCATAGACAATCACGGTGCCTTTGGGCGCGCTGCCGGGGCTGGCCAGCCCGCGCGACTGGCCGGAGCGGAATTTGCCGGTGATCGGATTGTTGCGGCAGGCATCGAGCATCACGATGTTGGCGCCGCTCTTGGCGTTGTCCATCTCTTCGAGAACCTGATTGAGGTTGACGCCCTGGTACGGTACCGAGGCTTCGCTTTCGATCCGGGCATTGACCGGTATCAGGTAGTTCTGGTTCTTGACCTGGATGCCGTGCCCGGCATAGTAGAAGAGCGCGGCTTCGCTGCCGCCGATCTTGCTGCCGAACTCGGCGATGGCCTGGTTCATTCCTTCGAGCGTCTGGTTCTTGCGCTCGATGACGTCGAAGCCAAAGCCGCGCAGCGCCCTGGCGATGTCTTCGGCGTCGTTGGTCGGGTTCGCCAGTTTCGGCAGGTCAGGCTGCTGGTAATTGCCGTTGCCGATCACCAGGGCTATGCGCTGTCCCCGGGCGTTGGCGTCGGCGGCCATCAAGGCGCAGGCCAGCGCAAGGACGAGCGCCCGCAGCAGGTGCGACGATAAGGCCGGAAAAAAGGTGGAAGGCATGGTGTCTGAATACGATGCTTGTCATGTTGCTGCTGCAATTGGTCTTGGCTGGCCGAGCGTCACGGTCATCCGTGGCTGAGTATATGAGCGCCCACCAAGCGGCGTCAATCTCCAAGGTTGTTCCAGCAGCCATCTGATCCTGCGCCGGACCCGCGACCTGCGCGCCAACGCCGCAGGTTACGGCAGCCAGTCGTCAATCCGCCATTGTCGCTTTTGCAACATCGCAATCGAGTCTTGACATCTCATACTTTTCAGCGACTTGGTCAAATCAGACGGGCTGGCACGGCAGTTGCTGTATCCCGGGTGCCCTCAACCCGAAAACTCCCAAGGGAAGCTCGCCATGGATCTGCCTGTCATCGAACCCTCGCCCGCTGCAGCCGCTGGCTGCAGCGCCGATAGTTGCGGCGCCACGGCCCGGCAGGTGGACGGTCTGTCGGACGCCATCCGCGCCCGGGTGCAGGATCACCCCTGTTATTCGGAGGACGCCCACCACTACTTCGCACGGATGCACGTCGCCGTGGCGCCCGCTTGCAACATCCAGTGCCATTACTGCAATCGCAAGTACGACTGCGCCAACGAGTCGCGGCCAGGGGTTGTGTCCGAACTGCTGACGCCGGACCAGGCGGTCCGCAAGACCCTGGCGGTTGCGGCGGCGATCCCGCAGATGAGCGTCCTCGGCATCGCCGGTCCCGGCGACCCGCTGGCCAATCCCGAGCGTACCTTCGAGACCTTTCGGCAACTGGCCCTGAAAGCACCAGACATCAAGCTCTGCGTATCGACCAACGGCCTCGTGTTGCCTGAATACGTCGAGGAGCTCGCCCGCTACAACATCGACCACGTCACCATCACCATCAACTGCGTGGACCCGGAGATCGGCGCCAGGATCTACCCGTGGATATTCTGGAAGAACCGGCGCGTCTGCGGCCGCGAGGCCGCTGCGATCCTCATCGGGCAGCAGCAGAAAGGGCTGGAAATGCTCAGCGCGCGGGGAATCCTAGTCAAGGTGAACTCGGTGCTGATTCCCGGCGTCAATGATGCCCATCTGCCGGAGGTGTCGAAGATCGTCAAGGCCAAGGGAGCCTTCCTGCACAACGTCATGCCGCTGATCGCCGAGGCGGGGCACGGCACCTTCTACGGCGTGATGGGCCAGCGCAGCCCGCAGCCGGCCGAACTCAAGGCTCTGCAGGATGCCTGCGCAGGCGACATGAACATGATGCGGCACTGCCGCCAATGTCGTGCCGATGCGGTCGGCCTGCTCGGCGAGGATCGCGGCGCCGAGTTCACGCTCGACAGGATCGAAAACATGGAGGTCGACTACGAGGCGGCAATAGTCGTGCGTGCCGAGCTGCGGGCGCAGATCGCCGCCGAGCTGGCGCAGAAGCGGGCCAGGGCGCACGCACACGCGGCCTCGGCAACACCGCAGGTGATCAAGTTCCAGCCGCAGGGTGCGAAACCGGCGCCAGCGGTCGGCCGGCCCGTTCTGATGGCGGTGGCGGCGAAAAGCGGCCTGGTCGCCGTGCACTTCGGTCACGCCACGGAGTTCCTGGTGTACGAAGCCTCGGCCGCTGGTGCTCGCCTGGTCGGCCACCGCCGGGCGGCGTCCTATTGCGCGGGTGACGAGACCTGTGGCGATGCCGAGGCGGTGCTCGCCGAAACGATCCGGGCACTCGCTGACTGCGAGGTCGTGCTCTGCTCGCGCATCGGCTACGAACCCTGGGGGCAGCTTGAAGCCGCGGGAATTCAGCCGAACGGCGAGTACGCCATGCAGCCGATCGAGGAGGCCGTCATTGCCGTGTGGAACGAGATGCTAGCCGCCGGCAGGCTGACGGTCGGGCAACCCGCCGCAAGACGCGCCTGAGGAACAGTCCATGGCCCTCGAAATCGTCGACAGCTGCGTCAATTGCTGGGCTTGCCAACCGCTCTGTCCGCAGCAGGCAATCCAGGCGGCGACGCCGCACTTTCTGATCGACGCAGACAAGTGCACAGAATGCAGCGGCGACTTTGCCGCGCCGCAGTGCGCCAGTATCTGCCCGATCGAAGGCGCAATCATCAATGAACTCGGCGAAGCGCTGAACCCACCGGGATCGCTGACCGGCATCCCGCCCGCGCGCTGGGCCGCGGTGCAGGCGGAAATTGCGGCGCGCTGAACCATGGCTGAGGTCATTTTCTACGAGAAGGCCGGCTGCGCGGGCAATGCCCGCCAGAAGGCCTTGCTGGTCGCCTCCGGTCACCAACTGGTGGTCGGCGATCTGCGCGAGCAATTCTGGAAACCAGCCGATGCGCCCCGCAGCCGACCTTGACGGAGCAGTGCCCGTTGCCGCCGGGGTGCACTGGATCGGTGCCTTCGACCCCGACCTGCGCAGCTTCGACATCATCCTGCGTACCGCCAACGGCACCAGCTACAACGCGTATGTCGTGCGCGGCAGTCACGGCGTGGCGGTGATCGACACGGTCAAGACCAACTTTTCCGAGACCTTCTTTCGCCGTCTGGAGTCGATTGCCGATTACGACGAGATCACCACCATCGTCCTCAATCATCTCGAGCCGGACCATTCCGGCGCCTTGCCGGAGTTGCTGCGGCGCGCGCCCGGCGCGACCCTGCTGGTCTCGCCGCAGGCCCGCCTGATGCTGAAGGGGCTCTTCGATCCGGCCGATCTGGCGGGGCGAATCGCTTTCGTCGGCACCGGCGACAGCGCCGATCTCGGCGATCGCCAACTGGAATTTTTCAATACCCCGTATCTGCACTGGCCGGATACCCAATGCACCTGGCTGGCAGCGGAGGGCGTCCTTTTCTCGGCCGACTTTCTTGGTTGCCACTATTGCGATACCCGCCTGTTCAACGATGCCGTCGGCGACTTCCGCTTTTCCTTCGAGTACTACTACGCGCACATCATGCGCCCCTTCCGCACCTACGTGCACAGCGCCCTCGACCTGATTGAACCGCTGCCGCTGCGGATCATTGCCCCGGGGCACGGTCCGATCCTGCGCCAGAGTCCGCGCGACTACGTGTCTCGCTATCGTGCGCTCTCGGCAAGCCGTCTGCGCTGCGCCAACACCAGAACGCTACTGGTCTTCTATATTTCGGCTTACGGTGCCACGCGCCGCATGGCCGAAGCCGTGGCGGCGGGTGCCGAATCCGCTTCGAGCGCGACCGGCGAGGTGCGCGTCTCGCTCTACGATCTCGAAGGTGGCGACGCGCAGCCTTTCGTCGACCTGATCGAGGAAGCCGATGCGCTGCTCTTCGGCAGCCCGACGATCAATGGCGACGCGGTCAAGCCCGTCTGGGATCTGCTCTCGTCGCTGACCATGGTCGATGTCAAGGGCAAGCTGGGCGGCGCTTTCGGTTCCTACGGCTGGAGCGGCGAAGCGGTGCCGATGATCGAAGACCGTCTGCGCCGCCTGAAGCTGCGCGTCCCGCTACCCGGCGTCAGGGCACGCCTGACACCGACCGCCGATGACTTTACTGCCTGCCACGATCTCGGCAGCGAGATCGCGCTGCACCTCCTCGGTCGCGCGACGCCCCGGACCATCGACCTCGCCCAGCTCGCCTGATTTCCCTCACTTACCGGAGAAAACCCCATGCCCAAGGCCAGCATTACCTTTCAGGATATCGGCGTCACCGTCACCGTGCCGGCGGGCACCCGCCTGATCGAGGTGTCGGAGAAGGTCGGTGCCGGCATCACCTACGGCTGCCGCGAAGGCGAGTGCTGCACCTGCCTGACGAGGATTGTTTCCGGCCATGAACACCTTGCCGCACCGTCCGTACTGGAAGATCAGGTGCTCAAGGACAACCTCGCGCCACGCCGTCACCGGCTGGCCTGCCAGGCGCAGGTCCTCGGCGGCAGCATCGTCGTCCAACCCGCTTGAGTCTTCACCCACCCCTTCCACTTACCAGGAGCCCAGCATGCCCAACATCACCTTCTCCAGTCCGATGCACAAGGACAAGACCATCTATGCCGTTGCCGGCAGCCACACCCAGACCATCCTGAAGCTCGCCAAGGAGAACCATGTGCCGATCGACTTCTCCTGCGGCGACGGCGAGTGCGGTACCTGTCTGGTCAAGGTCAGTAGCGTCGACAAGAGCAGCCACAACAAGTACGGTCACATGGGTGGCCCGCTCAACGTGCGCGAGGTCGCCGTCCTCAAGGACATGGGCAAGATCAGGCAGGCGCAGATTGAACAGATGTACGTCGACGACCTGCCGCCGACCGAGTGGCGTCTCGCCTGCCAGTACATCGTCCGCGACGAGGACATTCTGGTCGAGTACCCGAGCCGGTGATACGCGTGGCGCCAGCCAGCGCGCAGGCCAGTGTTTCCCGGGCGCTGCTGGCACGGGCCGAGGCCGCCTATCTGGGCCTGGCGCTGGGCGACGCGCTGGGCGCCACGGTCGAATTCATGACGCCGCGCGAAATCGTTCATCACTTCGGCGTGCATCGCGAGATCGTCGGTGGCGGCTGGCTCAAGCTCAGGCCAGGTCAGGTGACCGACGATACGGGCATGTCGCTGGCCCTGGGCGAGGCCATCCTGGCCGACGGCGGCAGCGTCATTCCCCTGGCCTGCGCCAGGGCCTTCGATGCCTGGATGCGGCGCAAGCCGGTCGATATCGGCAATACCGTCCGCCGGAACCTGGTGGCTTTCCGCCAGACCGGCGTTCCGGTCGCGCCGTCGTCGGATCACGACGCCGGCAATGGTGCCGCCATGCGCGTGTTGCCGGTGGCCCTGGCGACCCTCGGCCTGTCGCCAGCCGCCGTAAGCGCGGCCGTGCAGGCGCAGGCGCACGTCACGCACAACAACGCCGTCTCGGACGCGGTCTGCCAATTCCTGACCCTGGCCGTACAGGATCTGCTGCGCGGTTGTTCGCTGGCGGAGACCCTCAGCCACCACCTGGTCTCATTGCTGGCGGCACATCCCGAACTGTCGTTCCGCGACCGCCCACGCCGCGAGAACCCAAGCGGCTGGGTCGTCGAGACGCTGCAGGCGGTGTTGCAGGGGCTGGACGACGGCGACGGCTTTGAGGACTGCCTGGTCGATGTCGTCAATCGCGGCGGCGACGCCGACACGACCGGTGCCATCGCCGGCATGCTCGCGGGTGCGCTGTACGGGCTGCAGGCCATTCCAAAACGCTGGCTCGACGCCCTCGACCCCGGCGTCGCCAGCCGCTGTCGCGCGCAGGCGCGCTCCCTGTTGCCAGTCACCGCTTGACAAGTCGCCGAGCGAATCAGCCCGGCACGGCCTCGGCCAGCAGCGCCAGCGCGTCGGCCTCGACGATCTCGATACCGATGCGCCTGCAGAAACGCCGCTCCTTGTCGTTTGGCTCGGCGATCAACGCCCAGCCGGCCGGCTCGACAGCGGCATCATGGATCAGGTCGGCGAGGACCATGCGCTCCGTGTCGCGATTCAGTCGCATGCCGAGCAGGAGATAACGCCGGCCGCGGCGATGCGCCTTGACGAACGATGGCACGGCAAAGCCGCCCATCAGCTCGGTGATGTAATCCACATAGTCGGCGTCAGAGGCAATGTAGCTCGGCTGTGGCAGCGGCGCCCCCATTGGCTTGAAGAGCACCGGCAGCGTCGCGTCGGCCTCCCCGGGCACGATGGCGCGGTAGCTGTGGCCATCCGAGACATGCAGCCGGAAGCGATAGTCGGTGCCGCCGAGCCGTGCGCAGCCGAGGATCAGCAGGTGTGGCGTCCCGGCATACGACTCGAGCAACTGCGTATCGCGGTTGATGTCGATCACGTAGGGCGGCCGGATTGTCGCCAGCCAGTCGTGCAGCGCCGCCCGCGTCCAGCGCGTGGTGCCGTAAGTGCTGTCGAGGAAGCGCGTCACCGCACTCCTGCCGCGCTTGAGTTCGACATTCATCGCCGCCCGGGGGAACTCGTACATCAGCTTCGGCGCCATCGGCCGTCCGCCGTTCATCGCCAGGATCAGTTGCTCGCTGGTCGCGGGCATGCTGCGGCCGTCGGCCAGCGAAGCGACATCGGCAAGCACGCCCGGCCCTAGGTAGGGAACGATACTGCCGTCGGCCAGGCCAGCTTGCCATGGTTCGAGAAGGTCGGTGAGGGTCATTGTCTGCATTGTGCATACTCCGCGTGAATTCATCCTGTCCATGCAAGAAGCGCGCCGGCCCGGACATCCCCTGACGACGGGTTGTCCGGGCCCCGCTGGCATCCGGTTGTCGGTTTCGCGACAAAGCCGTCATCAGTCCGGATTCGAGGCAAAAGGTCTTGTCTTTTGCCTCCAGGTAGGCTGCGCAAGAACCAGGAAAAAGGAGAAGAGCGGCCCACCCGAGTCCGACACAAATACGGCCAAGTGATTGTTTGCGGGCAATTCACCGGTTCAGAATTGGCACTACAGGCGTCTGGCGGAGGGCTCGGTCAGAACGACGGTTTCGAACAGATCCTTCTGTCGGGGGGTGATGGTGGACAAACCGGAGGCTGACTGGCGTTGGTGCAGCGCGACCTGGTGATACTGGATCCGGCGGGCGATCTCCAGGGCGCGCTCCGGGGAGAGGGGGCTGGCCTTCGCCTTCAGGCGCAAGCCAGCCCCCGATAGGTAAGCGTCTAGCCCCTCCACCTGTAAAACCCGCGAGAAGTGGAGCAACCTCCAGGTTTTCGACAGGAGGAAGAGATGGAAAAGGCAGGGGAACTGGAAGCGCGCTGGCGGGGCCATGTGGACACCTGGCGGGCGAGCGGAGCGAGAGGCCCACTGACCCTGGTTCCTGCGGTGAGGGTTCCCAGTGCCGCGGCCTCAACGCCGAGCCTGTCGCTCCATAGCCCGCATGGCTGGCGACTCGACTTTGCCCCGCTGCCACCGGCCGGGTGGCTGACGGCCCTGTGGGGAGAGCGCGCATGAACGCGCCGCTCGGGGCGGCGCCCGAGCGCATCTGGCTGGCCGTCGAAGCGGTGGACATACGCCTGGGCATTGATGGCCTGTCGGCCCGCATCCAGGCCAGTCTCGGGCGCAGCCCCTGTGACGGCACCGCCTACGCCTTTACCAACCGGCGCCACAGCCGGCTCAAACTGCTGGTTTGGGACGGAACCGGCGTCTGGCTGTCGCAACGCCGGTTGCACCGTGGCTACTTCACCTGGCCGAGCGCCAGCGACCCGGTTTTTGCCCTCACTGCAGCGCAATGGCGTTGGCGCGGCGAGCCGCCGGTGTTCAACCCGCGCGATCTGGATTTCGCCCGCCACTACGGCTTCGAGATCGTTGCCTGCAATGTTTGCCGAGGCAATGAGAAGGGGCGTGCCGAACGCGGCGTGGGGTACGTCAAGCATAATTTCCTGCAAGGCCGCGAACTGCCCGAGTTCGCGGCGCTCAACTCGGCGGCGGCGCTGTGGCTGGAGACGGTGGCGAATGTGCGCGTGCATGGGGAGACGCATCGCCGTCCGGTCGATCTGTGGACCGAGGAACGCGCCTTCCTGCAGGCGGTGAATCCGCGTCCCTTTGATGTCGGAAGGGTGATGACGGCGCGCGCCGATCGCCAGTTCCGGGTGACCTTCGAGGGCAATCGTTATTCGGTGCCGGCGCGCTTTGCCGGTTGTCCCGTGGTGCTCAAGGCGTATCCGGATCGACTCTGCGTTTATCGCGAGGAGCAGTTGAGCCTCTTGCAAAACTCCCCGGTTCGAGTTGCTGCGCCGCAGCATCCGCTCTCCGGGAGCGATTTTTGTTGCGAGCGAAGCCTGTCCGGCTGAGCGGCTAACCTGAGGGCATAGTTTTCGGAATCCGGTGCGAACTCCCTCCTGCACTCCTCGAATGCACCGCGTTCAGAGAGCGAAGGCTGGGGGTCATCGTCGTAATCGCATCAATTGGTCAGCGGACAGCGCGAGGAGGCCGAACATCAGGTGGGCCATCACCTTGGTGT
>JAFLDL010000004.1 GCA_017302435.1 Candidatus Accumulibacter necessarius | reverse complement strand
GGTAGCAGGTAGTCGGTCTTACGGTCGGTGACGATGAAGTGGGACATGCCGGCCCTCGGTTGCTTCAAAAGGCATGATTATAGCATATCCGGTGGGGAGCAAGCCGAAAGTCCGACAGGCTGCTAGGTCATCCCGCTCAGCCGGGCCTTTCGCTCACGCTCGACGCGGGTAATGTAGCGCTGCAGCATGGTCATCCGTGCCCCCGGCAGGGCAACGAACTGGCAGCCGACGCGAACGTAACGTGCACCTCCCCTGGTTGCGACGTCAAGCTTGTTGCGGACACACAGACTGGCGACCAGCAGGCCTTCGTCAGGCAGGGTCATCTTGCAGTCGTTCAGCAGGTCGCTGCGCTGCAGGAGGGAGGCGAGATTGGGTGTTGCCATCAGGCCGATGCCGCCACCGCTGATATCCAGCAAGGAAGCCTCGGCGAGCAGGGCGCTGCCATCCGTTCGCCTGATGGTGGCAACGAACTTGACTGGTTTGGTGACCGGCGTCGACAGGCGATAATACTCGCGCCGCTGCAGTCTCAGGATCTGTCCGGGCAGTGCGGCGCTGAAGGCCGGCAAACCGCCGCTCTGGGTCTCCGAGAGCTTGCCCAGGGTGAACTGGACCTTCACCTTGTCGACCGTGGTGGTCAGCAGCACTTGCTCGGCGAGCAAGGCCAGGCGGTTGACCTTTTCCTCGCGACCCCAGTCGAGGACCAGTTCACCGGCCTCCAGGTCAAGCCCCAGCAGCGAGGTCAGCAGAAAGGATCGGCCCTGGTCGAAGTAGGCGCTGATCAGGGATCGCCGCTGGATCAGCGAGCGAAGCACCGCCGCAATCTCGGCTCTGGAATGCAGGAGGTACTGACCGTAATCCTCGGGTCGCTCGATTTCGAATCGGACCGCTGCCTTTTCTGCTTGTGCCTGAACGTCCGTTTCTTCCACTGGCTTTCCTGGAATCGGCTGGAGCAGCCAGTTTAAAGCAAAACTGGGACCGCGGTAAGCTGTGGCGCCGCCGTCATCAGGGTGGCGGCTGTTCAGCGCTGGCCGGGAAGAGGGGGGCCGTCGACGCCTCCAGGCCATTCTCGAGCCGATAGAGCCAGGCCAGCAGTTCAGCCACGGCGAGATAGAGCTGCGGCGGGATATGCTGATCCAGATCGACCTGCATCAGCAGCGAGACCAGTTCCGCCGATTCATGGACATAGACGCCGTGCTCATGCGCCCGGGCGATGATCTGCTCGGCCAGCAGGCCGCGCCCTTTGGCGACGACACGCGGCGCCCCGTCGGCCTGGCTGTAGGCCAGGGCGACGGCGTTCTTCAGCGGGTTATCGGGGGCTTTGGCCATGCGCCTGTTGCTCGTGCAAGCAGACCGCGAGATCTCTGCGGAGGCTCATCTCGAGCCGTCACGAAGGCTCCGGCGGCGCCTGAGCTTCGGGCGGCGCGGCGATGCCCAGGGAAGCAAGATCCAGCCCTGCCTGTTCGAGTTGGCCGCGTAGGCTGGCTACGTCGCTGCGCAGCAGCGCGCGCGTCTCGACGTCGCTGGCGACAACCGACAGTGAGATCTGCCGGTCGTGGATGTGCAGCCGCGCATCGACCTCGCCGAGATGGGGGAGTGTCAGCCGCAGCCGCGTCTGCCATTTTTCGCCATCGCTGCCGACATTGCTGTCATCGCGATCGCCGCTCGCTCGCTCGTGCTCGATCTCCCAGTCCATTTGTTGACCTGGCCAGACCTGGCCTTGCCAGGCAAAATTCTGTGTGGCGAAGGCTTCGAGCTGCTGCTGGACCAGCGCCAGGGCCTGTGGGGCGACCGTGGGTGCCGCCGGTGCCGGCTGTCCAGTTGCAGCCTGCGTCGTCTGGAGTGTGCCGATGAGCGAGTCGGTGGATCGCGCCGGCAGTGGTCCGGCGACGTCGGTTGCTACGCGTCCGCTGCTGGCGGATTCGCTGGCGTGCAGTGATTCCGGGCGGGCTGCCGTCAGCGGTGCCAGTTTCCCCTGCGGCTCCTGCAGAAGCTGGGCCTTGCTGACCCGGCCCTCGACCCATTCCGCCTGATGCGATTCGTAGAACATGCCGCTTTCGCTGATCGCCTGCCTGAGCAGCGGCAGCAGGTCCTGTGCCTTGCCCGTTGGGCTGGCGGCAATCGGCTGGTTGCCGTTGAGCGGCAATGCCACCGGGCCGCTCCTGGCGTCGCGGGCGCCGCCAAGCAGATGGCTGATCAGCACGCCGGTGCGGCTCAGGCTGGTCGCGGCCGAGTCGCCGTCATCCTGGCCGCCCTCCGATGCCGCTTTCGAGACAACCGCCAGGGTCAGTTTGCCATCACTTTCAGCGACTTCCAGCTCGATCGCGTCGCCGGTTTTGGCGGCAAAGGGCAGCGCGAGCGTCACGCTCCGCTGGTTGATCAGCGCACGGTAGGTGCCGTTGGGCATCAGGGACTGGATCTCTGCCAGCAGTCGTTGTCCGGCGACGAGTCCGGCGAGCTTGTCGGTGATTTCCTGCGCGGGCAGCGCCGGTCGCAGCGCCAGGTCGGCCGCCGGCTGCAGCCGGTTGGCGACGTCGGCGCGGATCATGGCGCTTGCGTGCCGGCTTGCGTGCCTGCTGTCGTACCCGCTCGCGCTGCGCGCAGAACGACGCGCAGTTCGCTCAGGCGAGCGTCGACCAGCGGCCGGACGCTGGCATCACAGCGCTGGCAAGCCTCGATCAGCGTGCGCGCCTTCGCCTGCATGGCAGTCGGGAGACTGGCCGACAGACTGGCAGGCAGGCTGTCGGCGAGCGCGCGCCGTGCGGCCTCGTGGGCGGCCAGCGTCGCCCAGTCGCCGCTTTCGGCAGCGCCGAGCATCGCCTCGGAGAGTGCCAGCAGTTGCTTCAGCGCAGCCAGCGAGGAGGTCATGCCACGGCTTGTTGCAGCGCGCTGGGCGAGATCTCCCGCCAGGCACCATGGATTTCTTCAAGCAGGCCGGCGACTTCCTCGAGCGCCGACAGGTCGTTGTCCAGGTTGGCGCGCAGCAGCCGCATCACCAGGTAGTCGTACAGCGCGTCAAGCTGCCCGGCGATCTCACCCCCCTGTTCGAGGTCGAGGCTGACCTTGAGCCCGTTGCTGATGATATCGACCGCTTTGGAGATGGCTTCGCCCTTGGCTGCGATCTGCTGCTGTTTCATCGCGGCTCGCGCGTTGCCGATCGCCGCCTGTGCGCCGGCGAAAAGCAGCAGGATCAGCCGGTGCGGGTCGGCGACTTCGATCGCGGCGTCAACGCCCACCTTCTGGTAGGCTGAAATCGCGTTGCGTGCACTACCGAACATTCAGGGCTCCTAGCTGTTGTTGTAGGTGGGCAGGTTGGCGAGTTGCTGCGCCAGGAAGTTGCTGGTCTTGGTCATCCCTGAAATCGCCGTATCGAGCGCCGTGAACTGTTTGCGATAACGCGCTTCGATCTGCGCCAGCCGGCTCGAGATTGCTTCGGACTGTTTGCCAAGGCTCTTGATCGAGGCGTTGAGTCCTTCAGTACGGGCAGCGAGGCTGCCGTTCGTACCAACCAGCGCCTCCGTGGCGCCCTTGAAGATGCTGCCATAGGCGGCAACGAGATTGGCCACGCCGGCCAGATTGTCGCTGATCGCTTTCGTCAGCTTGCTGGAATCGACCGCCAGGGAGCCGTCCTTCTGCAGGCTGACACCAATATCCGACAGGCGCTGCAGGGTGGCGCCCGCCACTGCCGCGGGGATACTTCCGACCAGCGAGCGGACGGTGCCCTGCACCGAACGCAAGGTGCTGTCGCCATTGAGTGCGCCGGCCTGCTTGGTCGTGGCATTGTAGCTACCGAGGTCGGTGGTGGTCTTGTTGAGGTCGTTATACGCTTTGACAAGGGCATTGACGCCGGCCGTCAGGCTCGAGGTGTCACGCGCCACGGTCAGGGTGGTTGCTACGCCGGCAGCGCTCTGCTTGCTCAGCGTCAGCGTGATGCCGTCAACGGCGGTGCTGACCGTGTTGCTGCTTGCGGCGACCACGATGCCGTTGAGTTTGAACGTCGAACCCTGCGCCGCCTGCAACTGGGCAAACTCGTCGGCATCGCCGCCGACGCCGTCGTACGACAGGCCAGCGACGCCGGAGAGCTTGATGAACTGATCACTGCCCGGCTTGTCCCCGACCAGAACCAGTTGTTTGCCGTCGACGCCATTGATGACCGTCGCCGAAACGCCGGCACTGGCGGTGTTGATGGCATCGCGAATGGCTTCGGGCGTCGCGCCGTCGGCAATGGTGACGCTGGTTGTCTTGTTCGGACTCGCACCGCCGTCGGTGTCGAGCGAGATGGTCAGCGTGCCACCGCCACCCAGTAGCTGGTTACTGGCGTCAAACGGACTGGCGATACCCGTTGCGGTGGCTATGCGGTGCTCCTGGGCGAGCTGGGTGACTTCAAGGCTGTAGGTGCCGGCGACCGCGCTTGAAGTGGTCGTCGCCGAGGCAATGGCGGTATCGGCAACCGTACTCCTGAAAACACTGAATTTTTCCAAGGCGCTGCTGCCGCTGGCCGGGACCAGCGCAGAGGCGGCGGTCTGCAGGGCCGAGAGGGCGCCCTTCAATGAACCGAGGGCCGAGATCTTGCCCTGGAAAACCGCTTCCTTTCGGGCCAGCGCGGTCAGCGGGCGCTGCTCCAGCGACATCAGCTGGCTGATGATGCTGTTCACATCGAGGTTCGAGCCCAGGCCCGGGGACGAAATCGCCATGTTCTTCTCCTGCTGCCATTCGCTGCAATAGTGCGACTATCAGGCCGTTTGCTTGACAAACAAGCCCTTGATGCTATCCAGCGCCTTGGCAAGTGCCAGCATTTCCTCCGACGGCATCTGGCGGATGACTTCCTTGGTCGTTCGGTCGATGATCTTGACGACCAGTTGCCCGGTATCGTCGTTCACGCTGAATTCCAGATTGCTGTTGATTGGTTGGACAAACTCACGAACGCTCTTGGCGGCCGCTTCGACGGTGTTCCGATCGGGCTGTTGGACGCGCAGTGGCGACTGAAGTGCGTCGGTGGGCTGGCTGGCTTTTTCGCTACTGGGTGTTCTGAGTTCTCGCGTCGCATTGCTGACCGCCAGGTTGCCCTGCGGCGGCAGGGCAATGACCGTGGGTTGGATGTTCATCTCACGCTCCTTGCTGAAGAGACACCGGGGCGCGACCACGTTGCCGCGATCGCGCCCCTGATCTTACCGCTATTCAAACGGGTCCGCCTAGCCGCGTAATAGCGAGAGTACGTTCTGCGGTAGTGAGTTAGCCTGCGCCAGCATTGCTGTGCCGGCCTGCTGCAGGATCTGGTTGCGCGTCAGATTGGCGGTTTCCGCTGCGAAGTCGGCATCGACGATGCGGCTGCGTGAGGCAGAGAGGTTTTCCGATGTCGTTTGAAGGCTGGTCACAACCGAACTGAACCGGTTCTGATAGGCGCCGAGCGACGAGCGCGCGCTGTTGATTGTTGCCAATGCGCCGTCAATGGCCGACAAGGCGTTGGTGGCACTGCCTGCCGTGAGCACGTTAATGGAAGAAATGCTCTGCACCGTCAAGGTGGTGGTGGCCGCAGTCGTGCCTGCAACAAAACCCGCAATGGCAGGCGTACCACCGGCAATAACGATACCTGCAGCATTGTTGGTGTCCAGTTTGATCGTCCCTCTGGTTGACACCGCGGCTACGGGGCCAGCGACGTCACCGGTGACCAAGCCGAAGTCTGACAAGGCCGTCGCAGCCGTGGTGGTGCCCTGTGCCAGAAGCGTGATGTCACGTCCATCTGCAGCGGTCAGAGTCACTTTTCCGTCATTGGCTGCCGTCGCAGTTACCCCCGTTTGAGCGGACACGGAGTTGATCGCCGCGGCCACGTTGGCACCTTGGCCGGGAGCTGTTCCACCAGCCGCAATTGCGCCGACATTGATCCCGTTGACGCTAAAGGAATTGGCTGCTGTGTAAGCACTAAAGCCAGTTTGAACGGCACCGGTGACAGAGGTTGCCATGGCGGTAGCAGTGACACCCGACTGCGATGAAACCAGATTGATTGCCGCAGCCTTTGAGAAGGCGCTAGCTGCCGATTGACCAGCCGACGCGCCGATGCTGGAAGCCCCCACCTGGAAGCCATTAAGTGTCAAAGCGCCTGCGGTCAGGGCTGCAGCAGTCGTCGCACCACCCGTCAACGTTGTTTGTGTTGAGGTCCCGCTGCCGCCGAGAGCTGATGTGCGTGCGCTGGCAATCGATGCGATCGAGACCCGGTCGTTCGCTGTCCCGTTGGCACCGATCTGGAAGGACTGTGCGACGAAGGAGCCATCGAGCAGCTTGGTACCATTGAACGAGGAATTCTGTGCCACCCGGTCGATTTCCGCGGACAGTGCCTGGACTTCGGAATCTAGAGCTGCGCGGTCAGATGCCGAGTTGGACGCATTGCCCGCCTGAACAGCCAGTTCGCGCATCCGCTGCAGGTTGCTGCCGATCTGTTCGAGATCGCCTTCAGCCGTCTGCGCCAGAGATATCCCGTCGTTGGCATTGCGCGCGGCCTGATTGAGACCACGAATCTGGGTGCTCATCCGGTCGGAGATGGCCAGGCCAGCGGCGTCATCCTTGGCACTGTTGATACGCAGGCCCGAAGACAGGCGCTGCAGCGAGGTCGCGAGCGAGGTCTGCGACATGTTGAGACTGCGTTGCGAATTCAGCGACGCGACGTTGGTGTTGATGACTTGGGGCATTTTCCTTCTCCTATCACTGTCAAGTTGACTTCTGGTTTCCGGTGACCTGCCTGGTGGGGCATTGGCCGGTCCATCCTTTGTGGCAATTGCTTTGCTGACGTTTTTTCTAACGACCTGCTGGCGAAGAACTTTAGTGATTTTCTTCCGGCCGGCCGTGTAAGTTCTCTATCGGCAGTCGGGCAGCGAAGTTGAGGGTTCCGATACCATGGGGAAACCCGCATGCGCAGAGATAACAGGGGTGAGGTGGTGCGATGCTCGTCGATACCGATGGGCTGATCCGACGCCTGCACGGCGATGACCATGTGGCGCGGTTTCTGAGACTCTGTCTCGTTACGAGGCCGATCTGGTCACCCTGCGGGCACTGCGGCAGCGGCGGGGAGGCCGGGTATTGACTTCGTTCTGATTCGGCGGCGGAGGCGGTTATAATCGAGCACCCTGCCTGGCAGGATCATGGCAGCTGAGTTGGGTGGCAGCTGGGTGTGTGACGAGGTACTTCGGCATTGGTGGATGGACTATGCGGATCCTGCTCTGTAACGATGACGGCTACTTCGCTCCGGGGATCGAGCTGCTGGCGCGCGCGCTGTCGGAGATCGCGGAGATTACCGTGGTGGCGCCCGAGCGCGACCGCAGCGGGGCCAGCAATTCCCTGACGCTCGATCGTCCGCTGTCGCTCAAACGGGCGGCGAATGGTTTTTACCACGTCAACGGCACGCCGACCGACTGTGTTCACCTCGCCGTCACCGGCATGCTCGAAGGGCTGCCGGACATGGTGGTGTCGGGGATCAACATCGGCGCCAACATGGGCGACGACACCATTTATTCCGGGACCGTCGCGGCCGCCACCGAGGGTTTCCTGCTCGGCGTTCCGTCGCTGGCGATTTCGTTGTGCAGCAAGGAGGGGGCGCACTTCGCAACCGCCGCGCGGGTCGCCCGCGAACTGGTCGAGCTGTTGCAGAAACAGGCGCTCAGCGAGCCGGTGCTGCTCAACGTCAATGTGCCCGACGTCCCCTGGGAGCAACTTCTCGGCACCGTCGTCACCCGTCTTGGCAAGCGCCACAAGGCCGAGCCGGTGGTGCGCACGCTGTCGCCGCGCAACGAGACGGTGTTCTGGATCGGCGCTGCCGGCGAGGCTCAGGACGCCGGCGAGGGCACCGATTTCCACGCGGTGCAGAACCATCAGGTCTCGGTGACACCGCTGCAGATCGACCTCACGCATAATGCGCAACTGCCCCTGATGCGCGAGTGGCTGGCGCGATGAGCGGCGCCGTCTCCGGGTTTGGCATGACCTCGCAGCGGACGCGGACGCGAATGATCGAGCGCCTGCGTGAGCAGGGCATTGTTGACGAAGAGGTGCTGGCGGCGATCGCAGCCGTGCCACGCCACGTTTTTGTCGAAGAGGCGCTGGCCTCACGGGCTTACGAGGACACGGCGCTGCCCTTGGGTTTCTCGCAGACGATCTCGCAGCCCTATGTCGTGGCACGGATGATCGAGGCGCTGCTGGCTGGCCGCGACGACCTTGGCAAGACGCTGGAGATCGGCGCCGGCTGTGGCTACCAGGCGGCCGTATTGGCGCAGTTGACCGACGAGGTCTATGCGGTCGAGCGAATCGCGCCGTTGCTCGCCAAGGCCAAGGCCAACCTGCGCGCCATCCGGCAACTCAAGGTGCGCCTGAAGCATGCCGACGGCCAGCTCGGCCTGCCGGAGGCGGCGCCGTTTGATACGATCATCGTCGCGGCGGCGGCGGCGCGTGTACCGCGCGCCCTGTTGCAACAACTGGCACCCAACGGCAGGCTGATCCTGCCGCTGGGCGCGGCAAGCCAGCAGCTCGTGCTGATCGAACGACGGGCCGAGGGTTTTGTCGAAACCCGCCTGGACGCCGTGCGTTTTGTTCCGTTACTGTCGGGAGTCGAATGAAGGACCAAGGGTTTTTTTCTCGCCACCCGGGCGCTCTGATCTTGTCGGCATTGCTCGTTCTGGCGGGCTGCGCCAGCAAGTCGCCGGCGCCGGCTGGCGACCGTGGGGGTCAGGCGGCGACTGCCGGTGCGTCGGTTGCCAGCAAGGATCTGTACACCGTCAAGCGGGGCGATACGCTGTATTCCATCGCGCTCGATCATGGGCTTGATTACCGGGAGCTGGTGGCCTGGAACAACATCGACAATCCGAATCGCATCCTGGTCGGACAGTCGCTGCGGGTCAGGGCGCCCGGTGCCACGGCGGCGACCGAGGCGGTCGTGGTGCGGCCGATCAGCACCGGCACGGTGGTCGAACAGCGTTCCCTTGGCAGCAGTAGTCCGGCTGATCTCCTGAAGCGTGAGCCGAGGGCGGGCAAGGAACCCTACTCCGAGCAGGCGCTGGCGCGTGCGCAGGCGCAGGCGGTTGATCTGGTGACGGTGACGCCGGTCGTGGCAAGGCCTGAAGCGAAGCCGGAGGTCAGCCCGGCAGCGCGGGTCGAAGCAAAGTCCGAAGCCAGGCCGGAAAGCCGGCCGGATGCGTCGGCGGGCGATGCGGCGTCGGGGAGCGAGGACGTCGCCTGGATCTGGCCGGCCAATGGCAAGCTGATTGGCACGTTCAGCGAGGGCGGCAACAAGGGCATCGACATCAGCGGCAAGGCCGGCGACAGCGTGCTGGCCGCCGGCGGCGGCAAGGTCGTCTATAGCGGCACCGGCCTGCGCGGCTATGGCAAGCTGGTGATCGTCAAGCACAACAATACCTATCTCACGGCCTACGCGCACAACCAGAACGTTCTGGTAAAGGAAGGCCAGAGCGTTGGCAAGGGGCAGAAGATAGCAGAAATGGGCAACACCGACGCCGACCAGGTCAAGCTGCACTTCGAGATTCGCCGTCAGGGCAAGCCGGTCGACCCGCTCAAGCATCTGCCGCAGCGCTGACCATGTCGGGTGTTTACGACTCGGACTCTGATTCCTGCGAAGACGATCTCGAGCCGCCGGAGCTGTCATTTGTCGATGCGCTCCCGAGGCTGGAGCCGGCGGACCTGGTGCCGTCGCCCGAGGCGGAACTGCTCAATGACGTCACGCAGCATTACCTGAACGAAATCGGCGCCAAGCCGCTGTTTTCACCGACCGAGGAGGCTGCCTGGGCACGGCGCGCGCGCGCAGGAGAGTTCCTGGCCCGGCAGAAGATGATCGAGCACAACCTGCGGCTGGTGGTGAATATCGCCAAGCACTACCTCAACCGCGGACTGCCCTTGCTCGACATGATCGAGGAGGGAAATCTCGGTCTCATCCACGCGATCGAAAAGTTCGATCCCGAGCGCGGATTCCGTTTCTCGACCTATGCCACCTGGTGGATCCGGCAAAGCATCGAGCGGGCAATCATGAATCAGTCGCGGACGATCCGCCTGCCGGTGCATGTGGTCAAGGAAATCAACCTCGTCCTGCGCGCCATCCGCCATCTGGAGTCGGCCAACGGGCGGGAGATCTGCGTCGACCAGATTGCCCATCTGATCGATCGGCCAAGTGCCGATGTCCGGCGGGTGATGAACCTCAACGAGCGCATTGCGTCACTCGATGCGCCTCTGCAGGTAGACCCCAGCCGCTCGATTGGCGATGTCATCCCCGACGATAGCCTGATCGATCCGGATGAACTTCTGCAGTCAAGCGAAATCGGGGTCTTGCTGAACCGGTGGGTGGGGCAGCTCTGCGACAAGCAGCAGGAGGTTCTGCAACGTCGCTACGGTCTTGGCGGCACAGAGTCGTGCACGCTCGAGGAAATTGCCCTCGACCTGAATCTGACCCGTGAGCGGGTTCGCCAGATTCAGATCGAAGCGCTCGATCACCTTCGCCGCATCATCCGGCGCGGTGGCGGTACCGCCGACAACCTGCTCTAGAATCGGCTCTGCCCTACGCGCAGGGCTTCTGCCAACTGGAAGACCGCCATCGCGTAAAAGCTTGAGCGGTTGTAGCGGGTGATGACGTAGAAGTTGTCGAAGCCGAGCCAGTACTCGGTTGCTGCCCCCGGCGTGACCAGGTCGATCAGGGCCGCCGCCTGCTCGCTGGCTGCGGGCGCCACGACACCCAGACTGGCCATCTCTCCGACAGTCAGCGAGGGCTTGATGCCGGCGGCGATCAATGCGGCCGGATCGCCATTGACGTTTGCCGGTACGGCGACCGGCGCGCCTTTCTGCCAGCCATGCTGCTGCAGGAAACGGGCGACGCTGCCGATGGCGTCGGTGTTGCTGTGGCGCAGGTCGATGCGGTCGTCGCCGTCGAAGTCAACGGCAAAGCGGCGCTGGCTGCTGGGCATGAACTGCGGGATGCCCATCGCGCCGGCGTAAGAACCCTTGACTTCGAGTGGGCTGACGCCGTTTTCGCGCGCCAGGAGCAGAAACTGCTCGAGTTCGCCGCGGAAGAACTCGGCCCGTGGCGGGTAATTGAAGGCCAGTGAGGCGAGCGCCTCGAGGACGCCAAAACTGCCCATGTTCTGACCGTAGATGGTCTCGACGCCGATGATGGCGACGATGATCTCGGGCGGGACGCCGTAGATCACCTCGGCGCGCTGCAGCGTGGCCGCATGCTGTTGCCAGAAGGACAGGCCGCCGGTTATGCGTTGACTGTTTACGAAGCGCTCGCGGTAGCGTTCCCATGAGCGCTGCTTTTCGGGGACGGCAGGCGGACGGATGGCGCGCAGCACGGTGGCGTTGGGCCGGATGGCGGCGAACTGCCGCGTCAGGTGGGCAACGTCAAAGCCGTGCTGTTCGTGCATGCCGAGGATGAAAGCCCTGACTTCCGGGTCCTGGCTGAATCCGGCGCCCTGCTGGCTGTGGGCGGGCAGCGCCATGACGCTGCCGAGCAGGCCGAAGAGGAGGGTGACGCATGGGTTTTTCAAATTCTTCTTCTCCTTTGCGGGGGTAGTCGCTGCACGCATTGTTGCAGCCGACGCAGTGGTTCGCCGTCGCTATCGCCGTCACCTTCGCCGTAGCGCAGTTCGGCATAGTGCCGGGCGGCTTCGCTCGTGAGCGTGGCCAGCTCGGGTTTTTCGCGTGCCACACGTTGCGCGAAATCGAGCGGGCCTTCCCAGTCGGCGCGAACGATGCCGCGGCGCCCGAGTTGCGCGCAGTATGCCTGCCAGGCACGCTGGACCGGATCGTCGCGGCGGCGTCCTGGCAGCGTCCACAGCGCGACGAGCAGCAGCGCCAGCCCGCAGAGCACGGCCAGCAAGGCGGTCATGCTCCGCCAGTCGGGGTCGGGCCAACCGAGCCGCGACAGGACTTCGCGCTGGCGCTGCGGATTGTAACCGAGCACCCACTGATTCCAGGTATTGTTTGCCGCCTCCCAGCGGTTGCGCAGGTCGCGCATCCAGTCGGCGTCGAGGCGGATGATGCCGGGCAGCGGCTCACCGGCCGGCAGCGCGGCGACGATGCCTTGCTCGATGCGTGACGGGGCGACTGCGGCTGTCGGGTCAATGCGCAGCCAACCTTCGTCGGCGAGCCAGATCTCGGCCCAGGCGTGGGCATCGGACTGGCGCACGGTGAGATAGCCATCAACCGGATTCAGCTCGCCGCCCTGGTAGCCGGCAACCACGCGCGCCGGCACGCCGGCCGCACGCATCAGGAAGACGAAGGCCGAGGCGTAGTGCTCGCAGAAGCCACGCCGACTGTCGAAGAGGAATTCGTCGATGGCGTCCGCACCGAGCAGCGGTGGGCGCAGGGTGTAGTGGAAGTCCTCCTGGCGAAACATCGCCAGAGCCGCCTCGGCGATCCTCGCTGGTGGTCGCGACTGCCACTCGCTGGCGAGGGCACGCGTGCGCGGATTACCTTGCGGCGGCAGGGTCAGCGCCTGTTGCAGGCTGGCCGGCGCTTCCATGCGGTTGACGCGATAGTCGAGCACCGAGCTGAAGGAAAAACGGGAGCGGATGCGCAGCGGTTCGCGAGACTGTGCTTCGAGCGTTGCTGCCAGCGAACTGTCGGGGGGCAGGCGGGTCGGTACGTCGAGTGCCAGCAGCCAGCGCTGGTTGTGGGCTTCGAGGATGCTGCTGTAGTCATGCGCGGGGCCACGCGCCTCGATCACCGGCGCCGGCGCTGGTGATCTGCCGTGCTGCCGGCTGGCACGCCAGGTGACGCCGTCGTACTCGTCGAACACCGGGCCACGCCAGTAGAGGTCGGCCTGCTCCGGAATCTCGCCGGCGAAGCGGCTGCGAAAGGCGATCGCGCCGGACAGCGTGAGGTTGCTGATCGACCCCGGCGACATCTGGCTGGGCAGGCCGCTGAGCCCGGCATGGGCATCCTGCGGCAACCCCCAGAGCGGACCCGTGACGCGCGGGAAGAGGAGATAGAGCAGCAGCATGAAAGGCAGCGCCTGCAGGAGCAGGAGGCCGGCGTCCCGGGCAATGGCGATGACCGGCTGGGCGCCGCCATGCAGCCTGAGCAGGGCGCCGGTCAGCAGCGTGCAGGCGGCCAGCAGCCAGAGGCCGGTGGGGATGCTCTGCGAGTAGAAATAGTGGGTCAGCAGGAGAAAGTAGCCGAGCATGATGACTACCAGCGCGTCGCGCCGGTTGTGCATTTCGAGTGGCTTGAGGGCCATAAACAGGACCAGCATGGCGACGCCCGCGTCCTTCCCGAACAGGCTGCCGAACTGCCAGCCGATCGCCGCGACGGCGGCGATCACCAGCAGGGCGAGCGACCAGCGTGGCGGCATTCGCTGCTGTTGATGCCATAGCCAGGTGCGCCAGAGCAGGGCGGCGGCAACCAGCACCGTCAGCCAGGCTGGCAGGTGCTCGGCGTGCGGGCCGGCGGTCGCCAGGGCAACCACCAGCAGCCATGGCACGGCGCCATGTTCGAGCGCCGCCGGTGGTCTAGCGCGCATCCCGCGCTTCGGTTTCACCGTACAACGCCAAGGCCTGCAGGCAGCTGGAACGATGCGCATCGCCCTGGGCCGGGGCGATCTGCTGGCCTGGCAGCCGCAGCCCGTAGCACGCCTGTTGTTCGTCAGCCGCCATGATCCAGCCCGCGAGTATCGACAGGCGATCCTCGTCGCCACGCTCGGCCGGGGTCAGCGACCAGTCGAGCCAGAGTTCATCCATGGCTCCGCCGGCGAACTGCTTGACCAGCAGCGCCTGCTCGTCGGAGCGGCGGGCCACCGCTTTCCACGCGATGTGCCGGGTCGGATCGCTGATCTGGCGCGGTCGGAGACCGGCGAAGTCTTCCTGGCCGCTGTCACCCTGGCGGTGATCGGCATGCGCTCCCGGCGAGGCTCCCGGCAGCGGTGTGCGTAGCGGCTTTGGATAGACGACGCAGGAAAAGGGTGGATAGGGGTAGCTCCAGGCGCGGAAGAGGCCCAGCGGATAGCGTGTGGTGAGCGTGACGCGACCCGGGTCAAGGCGTCCTCGCTGGTGTGTGACGAAGGGAACGGCAATCGTCGCGCGGCCCTGCGGTGAAAGGTCAGCCGTGACCACCGGCTGGTCCTTGAAGGAAAACTCGAGGGCGCGGCGCGGCTGCCGGCGGGGGTTTTCCAGAGCCAGCGGGAAGCGTGCCAGGTCGCCGGCGAAGGCGGGTTCTGCGCGCCCCGCCGTCAGGCGCAGGCCGAACAGATTGTGGAAGGTATGCACCATGGCGACCAGTCCGAGTCCGGCGAGCAGAAAGGTCAGGGCATGGCCGAGGCTGAGGTTGTAGTTGATGGCGCCGATCAGCATCACGGCCAGAACAACGGCGAACAGAAGGCCACCGGACGTCGGCACGATGAAGATGCGGCGTTGCGTGAGCACGATCGGCACCTGCTCGTCACGGGCAAGGTGGAACAACCAGCGTTGGAATCTCTCGCGTCGGCGCATCAGGCCAGCGGCACGGAGCGAATCAGCAGGGCGATATCCTCGGCGTCGGCATGGCTGCCGCTGACCAGCCGTAGTCGGTGGCGGGCGACAGCCGGCAGCACCGCCTGCACGTCTTCCGGCAGGACCATGGCGCGGCCGCCGGTGAATGCCCAGGCGCGGGCAGCGGCAAGCAACGACAAGGCGGCCCGTGGACTGAGGCCGTGTACGAAACGCTGCTCCTTTCGCGTTGCTTCGACCAGCAGTTGCAGGTAGTCGAGCAAGGCTGGCGAGACGTGCACCGCCGCCGCCTGCCGTTGCAGCAGGGCGAACTCGCCGGCGCCAAGGCGGGCGGCGAGTGTCGGCAACTGCTCCCGTCGGCCACCGCTTTCGAGCAGTGAGCGCTCGGCATCGTGGTCGGGGTAACCCAGGTCGATGCGCAGGAGAAAGCGGTCCAGTTGCGATTCCGGCAAGGGGAAGGTTCCGATCTGGCTGGAGGGGTTCTGGGTAGCAATGACGAAAAACGGTTCCGGCAGCGGTCGGGTTTCGCCTTCGGTGGTCACCTGGCCTTCTTCCATGGCTTCGAGCAGGGCGCTTTGCGTCTTCGGGGTGGCCCGGTTGATTTCGTCGGCCAGCAGCACCTGCGCGAATACTGGTCCGGGCAGGAACCTGAAACTGCTCTGTTCTCGGTCAAACACCGAGACGCCGAGGATGTCCGCCGGCAGCATGTCGCTGGTGAACTGGACGCGCGAGAACTGGAATCCGAGCAGGCGGGCCAGGGTGTGCGCCAGAGTCGTCTTGCCGACGCCGGGCAGATCTTCAATCAGCAAATGGCCTCTTGCCAGCAGACAGCACAGGGCGAGTCGGGTTTGCGTGCTCTTGCCGAGGATCACCGCATTGGCGGCGGCGAGGATTTCGCGGACTGGGGATGGTCTGGTCGTGGGCGGCATGGCTTGTCGTGGTGGCGCAATTGGGATGATAATAAACCATCAGCCAATAACTCGATTTATCGGAGATCGCTGCGTCCATCGCGGCGCCCATCTGCGGCAGAAAGGCCATAGTGACGAGCACTGCATTCATCACCCATCGCGATTGCCAACTGCACGACATGGGTTCCTACCACCCCGAGACCCCTGAGCGCCTGAATGCCATCAGCGATCACCTGATCGCTCAAGGACTGGATTCGTACTTTTCCTATCACGACGCGCCGCAGGCGAGCTTCCAGCAGCTCAAGCGCGTGCATGCTGCGGCGCATCTCGAGCGCCTGAAGCGCGCCTCGCCGGAGTTGGGCATCGTTCATCTCGATCCAGACACGGCCATGAACCGGCACACCTGGCAGGCTGCGCTGCGGGCTGCCGGCGCGGGCGTACTGGCGGTTGATCTGGTGATGGCGGGTGAGGTCGAGAACGCTTTCTGCGCCGTCCGCCCGCCGGGTCATCATGCCGAGCGCTCGTCGGCGATGGGTTTCTGCTTCTTCAACAACATCGCGGTGGCTGCGGCGCATGCGCTGGCGGCACACCGGTTGTCGCGAGTGGCGGTGGTCGATTTTGACGTACACCACGGGAACGGTACCGAGGACTGCTTCAAGGGCGACTCGCGGGTGTTGATGGTCAGCATCTTCCAGCATCCGTTCTACCCTTACAGCGGTACCGAGCGCCCGGCGGCCAACATGCTCAATGTGCCCCTTGGCAGGGGTGCCGACGGTGAGGAATTCCGTCGCGTGGTGAGCGATCTCTGGCTGCCTCGTCTGCGCGAGTTCAAGCCCGAGATGCTGTTCATCTCGGCGGGTTTCGACGCCCACTACGAGGACGAGATGGGCGGTCTGCGGCTGCTCGAGAAGGACTACGCCTGGGTGACCGAGCAGATGAAGCAGATCGCCGACGAGTTCGCGCAGGGGCGCATCGTGTCGATGCTCGAAGGGGGTTACTCGCTGTCGGCGCTGGCGCGCAGCGTGGCCGCCCATCTGCGGGTGCTGGCCGAGCTCTGATCCTTGCCTGGCGGCGACGTTTTTCATCGCAGCGCGCCTGCTTTCGGTTAGAATTCAGTGTTCTGATTTCCTAGGCGAAACCCTCCCGGCGAAGCTGCCGGGCGCCCACCCAAGACCATGATTACTGGATCGATCGTAGCGATTGTCACTCCCATGCACGAGGATGGCAGCCTTGACTTGCCCGGCCTGCGCCGGCTGGTCGATTTCCACGTGCAGGAAGGTACCGACGCGATCGTCATCGTCGGCACCACCGGCGAGTCGCCGACCGTCAACGTGGAAGAACACTGCGAGCTGATCCGCCTGACCGTTGATCAGGCAGCCGGCCGGATCCCGGTGATTGCCGGCACCGGCGCCAATTCGACCGCGGAAGCGATCGCCCTGGCCCGCTTTGCCAGGCAGGCGGGCGCCGACGCGGCGCTGTCCGTCGTGCCGTATTACAACAAGCCGGCACAGGAGGGCCTCTACCGCCATTTCCGGGCAATCGCCGAAGCCGTCGATATCCAGCTGATCCTGTACAACGTGCCGGGTCGCACGGTGGCCGACCTGAGCAACGAGACAGCGCTACGTCTGGCCGAAATACCGAACATTGTCGGCATCAAGGATGCCACTGGCGGCATGGATCGCGGGATTGAGCTGATCGCCCGTGCGCCCGCGGGTTTCGCCGTCTATAGCGGTGATGATGCCAGCGCCTGTGCCCTGATTCTGATGGGTGCCAGCGGCGATATTTCGGTGGTCGCCAACGTCGCACCGCGCCTGATGCACGACATGTGTGCCGCAGCGCTGGCTGGCGACGCGGTCAGGGCGCGTCAGTTGAATGCTCGTTTGCTTGGCTTGCATCGTCAGTTGTTCTGTGAGGCCAACCCGATCCCGGTCAAGTGGGCATGCAGGGAACTCGGCCTCATCGATGGTGGGCTGCGGCTACCGCTGACACCCCTGTCGCCCGACTATCACGAGCGGGTTCGTGCGGCCATGCGTCAGGCCGGCGTGCTCGTCTAGAACCAGGGTTTTCCAATGAGTCCTGTCGTTTCGCGCTTCCGGTTTGCCTTCCTGCTCCTGCTGCTTGCCGGTTGCACGGGTTCGCTGCTTGAACCCAAGAGAATCGAATACAAGTCGGCATCCGGCAGCAGTGTGCCACCGCTGGAAGTGCCCCCCGACCTGACCTCGCCCACCCGTGATGACCGCTATGCTGTTCCGGACACCGCCGGCAAGGGGACGGCCACTTTCTCGGCGTACGCGGCCGAGCGTTCGCCGCAGGCAAGGGCCCAGCAGAAGAGTGAAGTCCTGCCGGAGGTGGATCAGGCCCGCATCGAGCGTTCGGGAACCCAACGCTGGCTGGTCGCCACTGGCTCGCCTGACAAGCTTTGGGGAACGGTCAAGGAGTTCTGGCAGGAGACCGGTTTTCTGATCAAGCTGGAGTTGCCAGATGCCGGGGTAATGGAAACCGACTGGGCGGAGAACCGCGCCAAGATCCCGCAGGATTTCATCCGGAACGTTCTTGGCAAGGTCATCGATTCCGTCTATTCGACCGCCGAACGGGACAAGTTCCGCACCCGTCTGGAACCCGGGACCACTCCGGGGACCACCGACATCTTCATCAGCCATCGCGGTATGTACGAGATTTTCGTTTCCGAGGGCAAGGATCAGACCAAGTGGCAACCACGCCCGGCCGACCCGGAACTGGAGGCGGAGATGCTGCGCCGTCTGATGATTCGCCTGGGCAGCGAGGAAAAGCGCGCCACGGCGGCCATCCAGGCAGCACAGGAGAAGCCCCTGGAGCGCGCCAGACTGTCGCGAGGCGCTGACGGTGCCGGGACGCTGGAGGTCGAGGAAACCTTCGATCGCGCCTGGCGTCGAGTGGGCCTGGCGCTGGACCGCGTCGGTTTCACCGTCGAAGACCGGGATCGGTCGCGGGGCCTGTACTTCGTTCGCTATGTCGATCCGGAAACCGACAACGAGAAGAAGGAGGACAGCTTTCTGTCGAAGCTCAACCCCTTCAAGGGAAGCTCTGCCAGCAAGACACAAACCCAGTACCGTATATTCGTCCGCGAGGCGGGCGGCAAGTCGACGGTTCAGGTGCTGTCGCTCGAGGGGGGTGTTGACCAATCGGAGACGTCGAAGAGGATTCTCAACCTGCTTTACGATCAGTTGAAGTGATCCGCTTCGCCTCGTTGGGCAGCGGCAGTCAGGGCAACGCGCTGATTGTCGATGCCGGCGAGACCAGGGTGCTGCTGGATTGTGGTTTCTCGAGCCGTGAGGCAACAGCGAGGCTGGCCAGACTCGGTATGGCGCCCGATGAGTTGACCGCGATCGTGGTGACGCACGAGCACGGCGATCACGTCGGCGGTGTTTTCGCCTTTGCCCGTCGTCATCGGCTGACGGTCTATCTCACGCACGGCACCCATGCCGCCGCTCCGCGCGCAAGTGCTTCCTTGCCCGAGTGCCGTCTGATCGACGGACATACGCCTTTTGCGATTGGCAGCCTTCAGGTGCAGCCGTTTCCAGTGCCCCACGACGCCCGCGAACCGGTGCAGTTTGCGTTCAGCGACGGCGTGCGCCGGCTTGGCGTGCTCACCGATACCGGCACAATCACGCCGCACATTGTCGATACTCTGCGCGCCTGCGATGGCCTGGTCCTGGAGTGCAACCACGATCACGCGCTGCTCGCGGCGTCGCGCTATCCGGCATCACTCAAACGACGGATCGGTGGGCGCTTTGGCCATCTGGAGAACGAGCAGGCGGAGGCACTGTTGAGACAGATCGACACCAGGCGGCTACAGCATGTCCTTGCCGCGCATTTGAGCCAGGAGAACAACCGGCCGGAGCTGGCGGCAAGGGCTCTCGCATCGGCATTGGGCTGCAGCGAGGACTGGATCGGGGTTGCCGACCAGGACGGCGGGTTCGACTGGCGGCAGTTGCGTTGATCCTTCGCCCACAAAAAAGCCGGCGTGAGCCGGCTTTTTTGTGATTCCTGGAAGAAGATTACTTCTTCATTGCGTCCTTGGCGGCGTCAGCAGCCGTACTGGCAGCTTTCGCGGCATCGGTAGCGGCGCCAGCAGCTTCCTTGGCCTTGTCAGCGGCGGCGGCGGCGGCTTCTGCCGGCTTGGCGGCATCCTTGGCGGCATCGGCAGCCGTGCCAGCGGCCTTCTCGGACGCCTTGGCGGCATCGGTGGCGGCAGCAGCAGCGGCAGGCGCAGCGGCCGGCGCGGCAGCAGCCGGAGGAGCAGCCGGAGCGGCGGCTGGCTTGGCTTCTTCCTTCTTGCCACAGGCGGTAACGGCAAGAGCGATCAGCGCAGCAACGAGGAGGGAGTTCTTCATGATGGGGTTCCTTATCGACAATAAAAATGAGTACAACGAGCCAATAGCTAAATGGTTGACCGGCTGGTACGTCGATCAACTATAAATTTTACCACCAATCCGCCCGAAATTGCCCGATGATCTGGAGAACTTCCCGATCATGTGGACTGATCGCTGCTGGCTCGGCATGCCACAGGCGTGCAGGATGCGGCGTGCCAGTTGCCGGGGCGGTGATCACTTCCCGGCAAGCGCGCGCTCGGCCGGTGTTACACTGAACTACCGTGCGCGCCTACTTCCTTCTTGCTGCTGCCTACACCTGCATCGCCCTTGAGGCCACTGCAGCGAGCTATGTTGTCGGTGGCGAGGTGGTCGTCGGCCCCTGGTTCGCTCCCTACGGTACGGTGGTGCCGCCTTGGACCATCTACGATTCGTTCGGTCCTTGCCTTTCCCCCCGCAATTGCTCGGACTACGAACAGATGCGACGTTTTCTCGATCGCTACGAGCGCAACTACGGCGCGCGCTTTGCCCCGGACAAGCCGGCGTTCGCCGCGCCGGTCCAGCCGCGCGACGTTCCGCCCACGCCGGAAGCAGAAATCCAGCCGGGCTATCAGAGCGCCAGTCGAATCCGGCCCGAGTTCGAGCGGGTGGGGAAGCCGGTCGACCGGCGCTCCCGGACGGGAAAGTAGGCGCCGGCAGCGACCCGGTCGACTGCTGCGATGCTGCTGGCCGACGAACAGACCGCAAGGGTGAGTGAAGCCTCCGGCGAGGCGGTTGCCATGGCCGTGCTAATCGATGGGTTGGTGGAGACCGAGCAGTGAATCCGCTTCTGCAGGCCGTCGTCGGCTACCTCTTGCTCTTTGGCCTGGCGTGGACCCTCTCGTCCGGACGGCGCGCCATTCCCTGGCGGACGGTCCTTGGCGGAATCGGCCTGCAGTTGGCACTGGCGTTGCTGATCTTCCGCTTGCCCGGCGCGCGAGAGATTTTCGCGGCAGGCAACGACGCGCTACTGGCGATTGCCGCAGCTACCCGCGAAGGCACCCGGCTGGTGTTTGGCTTCCTCGGCGGGGCGTCGCTGCCCTACGCAGAAACCGTTCCTGGAAGCAGTTTTGTCCTCGCCTTTCAGGCCCTGCCGGTGGTGCTGGTGATGAGTGCGCTGTCGGCGGTGCTTTATCACTGGCGTGTCTTGCCCTGGCTGGTCAGGGGCTTCTCGGTGTTGCTCGAGAGAACGCTGGGCGTCGGTGGCGCGGTTGGCATGTCAACCGCGGCCAATGTGTTCGTCGGCATGGTGGAAGCGCCCTTGCTGATCCGTCCCTACTTGGCGAGCGTCAGTCGTGGCGAGATGTTCATCATCCTCAGCGGTGGCATGGCTGGCGTCGCAGGCACGGTGATGGCTTTGTACGCCAGCATTCTCGGCCCGGTGGTGCCCGATGCGCTGGGTCACATCCTGGCAGCCTCGTTCATCAGCGCGCCCGCGGCGATCGTATTTGCCGTCATTCTGGTGCCCCCCGAAGGTCCGGCGACCGGGCAGCACCTGCAGCTGCCACCGACCGATCACAGCACCATGGAGGCCATTACCCGTGGAACCGGCGAAGGCGCCACCCTGTTGATCAACATCGCCGCCATGCTGATTGTCCTGGTGGCGATGGTCAGCCTGACGAATCAGGTGCTTGGCCTGTTGCCGACGGTAGACGCTGTTCCCTTGTCTCTGCAACGCCTGCTGGGCTGGCTGATGGCGCCCTTTGCCTGGATGGCCGGCATTCCCTGGGCCGAATCCGCTGTTGCTGGCTCGCTGCTGGGGACCAAGACAGTCCTCAACGAGTTGATCGCTTACCTCGACATGGCGCGACTTTCCGAGGACGTGCTGACGCCGCGCAGCAAGGTCATCATGACCTATGCCCTGTGCGGTTTCGCCAATCTGGGAAGTCTCGGCATTCTTCTCGGCGGCATGTGCGCCATCGCGCCGGAACGTCGGCGCGAAATCGTCCAGCTCGGCCCTTGGACGCTGGTTTCAGGCACCCTGGCGACGCTCTCCTGCGGCAGTGTCGTCGCGATGCTACTGTGACGCAAACGGCCGGCATGAACGCTGCCCACAGGTTTTCCTGACTATCCGCCGATAGCGCAAGCCCAGGTCAGCGCCGCTTTTTCCGCCGGGCGAGCAGGGTCGGCCTGATGTCCGCAGGCAGCAAGCAACTGTCAATAAATCTTACAGATGCAGGGCGCCTGGCGTTGGCGAGGTGCGCGGGGGACTCCCGGTAAATTCTCTAACAATTTGTAAGATTGAGACTTTTTTCCTGTTCTCCAGGGATTGGCATCAATTATGCTTATTCCGGTCAGGGTAGCCTAATCGTCGTGTGACCCGCCGGGCGCTTGCCTCGTGGTTGTATCAAGCGCCGTTTTGGTCCCTGCCTCTTTGTCCAATTCCTCAGGAGAATATGAAATGAACTACCAGAAACAATCCCGTCGTGGGACAAGCCTGCTGCCGGTCCTGGCGCTCTTGGGCCTTGGTTGCAGCGCTTCGGCCATGGCCGCCGACGTGACGCTGACCGGGACGATTCGCGATTTCTGTGCGCCGGGCATCGCCAACAGTTGTACGCAATTGTCGGACTTCGAAGGAGCCATCCCCGGCGTGGTCACTGGCATGGTGGCGTCAACCCTCAGCGGAGGCTTGCCGACCGCCGGTGCGAACATCGTCGCCGGTGCCTCTACGGCAGCGAACTTTGCCAAGTGGTACGTCGACACCCCGGGGTTCAATCTCTCGAAGCCGACCTCGCTTCTCCTGACCGAGGGGCCGGCGGGAACCTATACCTACAGCAACAACGCTTTCTTCCCGATCGACGGCCAGCTGTACGGCGATCAGGGCCGCTCGCACAACTACCACTTCACCATGCAGCTCGAAGGACAGCTGGCGTTCAGCGATCCTGCCTTGGGACCGAACAAGAGTTTTACCTTTACCGGTGACGATGACCTCTGGGTGTTTGTCGACGGCAAGCTGGTCCTGGACCTTGGCGGCGTTCACGGTGCGGCAACCAAGAGCTTCACTGCGCAAGACTTGAAGAACCTGGGCCTGGTGGCCGGCACCCCTTACGACCTCGACATCTTCTTCGCCGAGCGGCACACCTCGCAGTCGAACTTCGCCATCACGACCACACTGGATATCACGTCGCCGCCTGAGTTGCCCGAGCCGGGAACCTTGCTGCTTGCACTACCCGCCCTGGCCGCTCTCGTTGCCCGTCGTTGGCGCGTCGCGTAATCTGGCTGCGCGGTCATCGCGATGTGCTCGCGGGGAGCGGGGAATGCTGTCCTCTTCCGTCAGTTGTGCCGCCGGATCCTGGGTCAGGCCGTGCGGGGTGACCCAGGGTCTGTCTACTCCACGACGACAGCCGTGCCGCTCGCCGAAACCATGAGCATGCCGTTCTTCTCGCCGAGAACCTCGTAGTCGAGGTCCACGCCAACCACTGCGTTCGCTCCGAGTTCCTGCGCCCGTTCCTCGAGTTCCTTGAGCGCGATGTCGCGCGCGCGCTGCAGTTCCTTTTCGTAGGTGCCTGACCTGCCACCGACGAGATCGCGAATGCCGGCGAACATGTCCTTGAAGACATTGGCGCCGAGAATCGCCTCGCCGGCGACGAGGCCGTAATAGCGCGTGATGCGCTTGCCTTCGATGTTGGCAGTGGTGGTGATCAGCATGTCTGCTCCTTTGGGGTGGTGATGGGAAGAGTCGCGAAGGCTGCCTGAAAAACGATCCGGGCACGCGATCCGGGCAAGGGTCCGCGTTCGCTGTTCAGGACTGGCTGCTGACGCCGGCTGACTCGAAGCTGGCCATCTCGTTTAGGAAAGCGGCAGCGGCGCGCACCAGCGGCCAGGCGAGAGCGGCGCCGGTTCCCTCGCCGAGGCGCAAGCCGAGATCGAGCAGGGGTTCGGCATTCAGTGCGCGCAGTTGGGCCAGATGGCCGGGTTCGGCAGAGCGATGGCAGAAGACGCAGTAGTCGCAAATCGCAGGTGCGAGACGGGCGGCGACGAGCAGCGCCGAGGTGACGATGAAGCCATCGATCAGCAGCAGCAGGCCCCGCTCGGCAGCGGCGAGCATGGCGCCGCTCATCATCGCGATTTCGAAGCCGCCGAATTCGGCGAGTACGCTCAAGGCATCGGCATCGGGCGCAAGCGCCGCTCGCCGCGCAGCTTGCGCCAGCAGTGCCTGCTTGCGCGCCAGTCCGGCATCGTCGAGGCCGGTCCCTCGTCCGACGCAGTCCACCAATGGCGTGCCGGTCAGGCAATGGGTCAGCAGCGCGGCGGCGGCGGTATTGCCGATCCCCATCTCGCCGAAGCCGATCACCCGGCAGCCCTGTTCGGCCAGGGCGTGAACGATGGCCGCGCCACGGACCAGGGCGGCGTCGCGCTCGGCGCTGCTCATCGCGGCCTGTTCGAGGTAGCTGCGCGTCCCGAAAGCGATCTTGGCGTCGACGAGACCCTGGCGGGCGCCGAAGTCGTGCGCCACGCCGGCGTCGATCACCTGCAGTTCGAGGCCGTTCAGGCGGGCGAAGACGTTGATTGCCGCGCCACCGGAGAGGAAGTTCTCGACCATCTGCCAGGTCACCTCCTGTGGATAGGCCGAAACGCCGGCGCGGGCGGCACCGTGGTCGCCGGCGAAGACCAGCAGCCGAGGATGGTCGAGGCTTGGCGTCAGCGACTGCTGCACCTGGCCGATCTGCAGTGCCAGGCGTTCAAGCTGGCCGAGCGAACCGGGCGGCTTGGTCTTGCTGTCGATCCGGGCCTGCAGGCCTGGGACGGCAGCAGTTGGCTCGATGGAAAAGTGCATGCGGTGACCTGTCGGGGACAAAGGCGCCGATTATACCCATCACCGGCCATGCTAAGCTTCGCGGCATGCGAGAACTGATCATTGGCGGCGCGCGTTCGGGCAAGAGCCTGCTGGCCGAGCGCCGGGCGAGCGAGAGCGGACTGCACGTCGTTTATGTGGCGACCGCACAGGCGCTCGACGCCGAGATGTCAAGACGCATCGAACACCATCAGGCGCGGCGTTGTCGGGAGTGGGGACTGGTCGTCGAGCCGCTCGATCTGGCCGCTGCCTTGCGTCGACATGCGGCGCCCGAGGTCTGTCTGCTGGTTGACTGCCTGACGCTGTGGTTGTCGAATCTTCTGTTTGCCGGCGAAGCGGTCAGCCAGGCCGAAGCCGGGGAGCCGTTGCGCTGCCCGCGGCTGGCCGGTTCGACGCAGGCATTGATCGACCTTCTGCCGCAACTGCCGGGGCGGGTCATCCTGGTCTCGAACGAGGTCGGTTGGGGTATCGTGCCGATGGCGGCGGTCGCGCGGCTGTTTGCCGATGAGCAGGGGCGGCTGAACCAACGGGTGGCGGCGGTGTGCGAACGGGTGACGCTGGTGGCGGCGGGTCTGCCGCTTACGCTGAAGTAGTGTCGAGGTACTCGGGCGGGGGCGATGAGTGCTATTCTTGCGGTTGTCTGACAACTTTGCCGAACGAGGATCCGAGAACTATGTACAAGCGAATCATGGTTGCCGTTGATGAGAGCTTCATGACCAGCCAGGTGATGAAGGCGGCGGTCGAACTCGCCAGGAGTACCGGTGCGCAAATGGCGATCTGTCATGCGGTCGACGAGACGATTCTGGCGCAGCGCGAAGTGGCGATGATGCTGCCGAACAGCGTCGGCAAGACCGAGGCCCGCATGCGCCTGGGTGCGCAGGGCCTTCTTGGCCGCCTGGCGGAAACGGCGCGCGCGGCCGGGATCGAGGTCGAAATCAGGCTCGTCGAATCGGAGCAGAAGCATGTATCGGACATGCTGATCGATGCGGCGACGGAATGGCAGGCCGATCTGCTGATCGTCGGTACGCATGGGCGACGTGGAATCGAGCGTTTCTTTGTCGGTAGCGTCGCCGAGCGCCTGGTCCGCAAGAGCCAGATTTCGCTGCTGCTGGTGCGCGGCGAAGAGCCGGACGAATGAGCGATCGGCGGTTCCCCGGGTCAGCGCGGTCGCTGGCTGGGCCAGGAGCGCCGGCATTGCTGAACAAGTGCTGAATTGATCATCAGGCGATCGCCTGCGCCGGCAACCACGCGGCCAGTGGGCGCAGATTGAGGTTCGCCTCGACGGCGTCGGCGAGTCGCTCGATATCCTGTTCGCGGCGCCGGCGCGCGTCGAAGTGCTGCGTCGGTCGGTGTCCGGCCCAGGCCAGCAAGGCCGACAGCGCTGACGGTGAATCGAACAGGCCATGGCAGTAGGTGGCGAGAATCTGGCCATCGTCGGACAGCGCGCCGTCCGCCTCGCCGGCGAGGATGGCCGCCGGCTTCAGCAGGGCCGCGCCGCGGGTGACGCCCATGTGGATGCGGTAACCGGCGACCGCCGGCGCTTCCGGCAGCAGCAGTTCACCGCTGACATTCTCCAGTCTTTTTTCGGTCGCCAGCTGCGTTTCATAATCCAGCCAGCCCAATCCCGGTGTGCTGCCTGCAGGCCCTTCCAGCCCCAGCGGATCGTGCAGCTGGCGGCCGAGCATCTGCAGGCCCCCGCAGATGCCGATCAGCTTGCCGCCGTAGCGCAGGTGGCGGCGGATGGCTTCCTCCCAGCCCTGAGCGCGTAGCCAGGCGAGATCGGCCTGCACCGCCTTTGATCCGGGCAGCACGATCAGATCACACTGCGGTGGCCGGTCGGCTGGGCCGATGAAGCGAAAGTCGACTTCCGGGTGGAAACGCAGCGGGTCGAGATCGTTGTGATTCGAGATTCGCGGGTAGGCCGGCGCGATGACCCGCAGGCTGGTCGCCGCCTTTTCCTCCGCCTTGCGCGGCAGGGCGTCCTCGGCATCGAGATAGAGACCGTGCAGATAGGGCAGCACGCCCAGCACCGGCTTGCCGGTGCGCTCTTCCAGCCAGCGCAGGCCACTCTCGAGGAGAGCGATGTCGCCGCGAAAGCGGTTGATCACGAAGCCCTTGACGCGCGCCTGTTCGGAAGGCGAGAGGAGGTCGAGCGTGCCGCAAAAATGCGCGAAGACGCCGCCACGATCAATGTCGGCGATCAGGATGACCGGGCAATCAACCGCCTCGGCAAAACCCATGTTGGCGATGTCGCGGTCGCGCAGATTGATTTCGGCGGGGCTGCCGGCGCCTTCGACGAGCAGGCATTCGTACTGCGCACAGAGGCGCTGCCACGATTCGAGCACGGCCTTCATCGCGCGCGGCTTGTAGGCGTGGTAGTCGCAGGCATCGAAGTCGCGCAGCGCCTGGCCGTGAATGATCACCTGCGCCCGTCGGTCGGTTGCCGGTTTCAGCAGTACCGGATTGAAATCGGAGTGTGCCGGCAGCCCGGCGGCGAGCGCCTGCAGTGCCTGCGCGCGGCCGATCTCGCCACCATCGACGGTGACCGCCGAATTGAGCGCCATGTTCTGCGGCTTGAAGGGCGCAACGCGCACGCCGCGGCGGCGCAGGATGCGGCATAGTGCGGTCACCAGGATGCTCTTGCCAGCATCGGAAGTGCAGCCCTGGACCATCAGGCTGGGGGTGGGGTGCTCGTTCATCGTAGAATCCGGATTCGTTCAACCCGATTGTCGCATGCCCACTGTGCTTTCTTCACTCCCACTCGCTGCCGAAACGTCGACTGCGCTGATTCTGTCGCTGGCGGCGGTGACCGGTGCCGGCCTTGACCGGCTGCTCGGCGAGCCGCGGTGCTGGCATCCTCTGGTCGGTTTCGGTTTCCTTGCCGAGGCCTGCGAGCGGATCCTCAACACCGGTCAGCAGCGTCGCCTGCGCGGTTTGCTGGCTTGGTCGCTGCTCATCCTGCCCTGGCTGGCGCTGGCTCTCTGGGCGATCCCACCGGGTCTGCCTGGCGGGATCATCGACGCCATCCTGCTCTATCTGGCGCTGGGTGGTCGCAGCCTGGGCGAGCACGCCCGGCGCGTCGCCGACGATCTGGCACGCGGTGATCTGGTTGTGGCGCGCCAGCACGTCGGCTGGATGGTCTCGCGCCAGACCGAAGAACTCGATGCCGCCGGTGTCGCTGGCGCCTGCATCGAATCGACGCTGGAGAACGGCAACGATGCCATCTTCGGTGCGCTCTTCTGGTTCGCGCTGCTTGGCGGACCGGGCGCGGTTCTTTTCCGCCTGGCCAACACGCTCGACGCGATGTGGGGTTACCGCGACCAGCGCTTTGCCGACTTTGGCTGGGCTGCCGCGCGCCTCGACGACTTGCTGAATCTTGTCCCGGCGCGTCTCACCGCGCTGTCCTACGCCCTGTGCGGCAGCACGCGCACGGCGCTGCGCTGTTGGCGGCAGCAGGCGCCGCGCTGGAAGAGCCCGAACGCCGGTCCGGTGATGTCGGCCGGGGCCGGCAGCCTCGGCCTTGCCCTGGGTGGTCCAGCGGTCTACCACGGTCGCGTCGAGTCCCGACCGCCGCTCGGCGAAGGGCGACCGGCGTCTGCCGAGGACATAGGGCGGGCGCTGACGCTCGTTCGCCGCAGCCTTTGGCTGTGGCTGTCGGCACTGCTCTGCTGGGGACTGCTCCGTGCCTGACGAACATCTCACCGGCCGCGCGCTGCCGAACCGGCAGTTTCCGACGCACGGTCTGCCCGGCAGGCCGGCTGCGGGGCGGTGCCGCAACGCACTGGCGAACCGGATTCCCTGACATGCATTGCTCGCTCTTCAGGCAACTCCTCGTCGTCTGGTTGCTGGCTGCCGGCCAGCCGGTTCACGCCGAGGTCAGCGTCACCGACGATTCCGGTGCGATGATCCGCCTCGCGCAACCGGCGAAACGCATCGTCAGCCTGGCGCCGCATCTGACCGAGACGCTGTTCGCTGCCGGTGCCGGCGAGCGCATCGTCGGCACCGTCGAGTACAGCGAGTACCCCCCGGCGGCGAGCCGGATCACGCGTGTCGGGGGCTACTCCCGGATCGACCTCGAGCGAATCACGGCTCTGCGGCCAGACCTGATCGTTGCCTGGCAGAGCGGCAACGCCGCGGCGCACCTCGACCGCTTGCGCGGCCTGGGGATTCCGATCTACCTCTCGCAGCCCAATCAGATCGCCGACGTGGCCGGCGAGATCGAGCGCCTCGGGGCGCTGGCCGGCAGCGCAGCAGTCGCCAGGAGCGCCGCCGAAAGTTTTCGTCAGCGCCTGGCAGGCCTGCACAAGCGCTACGGCAGCCGGCCATCGGTCCGCACTTTCTACCAGATCTGGAAGCAGCCACTGATGACCGTTGGCGGCAGGCAGATCATCTCCGACGTCATCCACCTGTGCGGCGGCAACAACGTTTTCGGCCAGTTATCGACGATGGCGCCGACGGTGACGGTCGAAGCGGTCATTGCTGCCAACCCCGAGGCCATCGTCGCCAGCGGCATGGACGAGGCGCGCCCCGAGTGGCTCGATGACTGGCGGCGCTGGACCTCGATCACTGCCGTCGCCCGCGGCAACCTCTTTTTTGTGCCGCCCGACCTGATCCAGCGCCACACGCCGCGGTTGCTCGAGGGCGCCGAGCGCCTCTGCCAGCACCTCGAAACGGCGCGCAGCCGCCGGCCCGCTGAATGACCCCGGGTTGACCACGCTCTGATATGTACTACGGGGAGAAATTCAACGCGTGGACGCATCTGGTCGGCGCCGTTCTCGCGGCCGCCGGCTCGATCGTCCTGGTGGTGCTCGCGGCGCTGGCTGGCGACCCGTGGAAGATCATCAGCGTCTCGATCTACAGTGCCACGCTGGTGCTGCTTTACAGCTTTTCCGCCCTGTACCACAGCTTTCGCGGGCGCGCCAAGGACATCCTGCGCAAGCTGGATCACCAGAGCATCTATCTGCTGATTGCCGGCAGCTACACGCCGTTCTGCCTGGTCACCTTGCGCGGTCCCTGGGGCTGGTCCCTGCTGGCGGTGGTGTGGGGGCTGGCCCTGGTCGGTGGTCTGCAGGAGTTGTGGCTGAAGAGCGAGGCGCGAGTCCTGTCGGTGGTCATTTACGTCGTGATGGGCTGGGTGGTGGTGGTGGCCATGGTGCCGCTGCTGCAGGCGCTCGGCACGGCGGGTTTCGCCTGGCTGGCCGTGGGCGGTGTGTTCTACACGACCGGGATCATCTTCTTTGCGCTTGACACCCGGCTCAGGCACGCGCATGGTATCTGGCACCTGTTCGTGCTGGCCGGCAGTGCGGCCCATTACTTCGCGATCCTGTTCTACGTCCTTTGACGCGCTGCCCTTCGAGCCGCGGCCGTCTCGGCCGGTTGCGGGAGACATCGCGCTGATCTGCGCCAGGGCTGCTACTATCGGCGGACAGGGCGAAATGCCGGATCCGATGCGAGCGGCGCAATACTTGACAGTGGAGATTGAGTTGGACGGTCAGTGGTTCGTCGAGTCCAAGATCCAGTTGGACAGTCAGTGGTTCCTTGAGTCCATTACCGCGGATGGGTCTCACGTCACCTACAACATCACCCACCTGCCGTTCCGCGTCGGGCGCGACAAAAGCAACGATCTGACGGTGGCCTCGTCCGACCTCAGCCGGCACCACGCCGTGCTGACGGCCGACATCAGCGGCCGTATCCGTCTGACCGACCTGAACAGCACCAATGGCAGCTCGGTAAACCGCGAGCGCGTCGAAGGCTCGTCCCTGCTCAAGGAGAACGACGTCGTGCATTTTGGCCCCGCCGAGTTTCGCGTGGGTATCCGCCGAGTGGAGCTTGCCCGCGTCGACGAGGCGCGCACCATGCTGGCGCCCCAGGATCTGGCTCTCTCGGAGCTTTTCGTGCCGAACGAGTCCCAGTTCTACGAACTGCTTGCCGGCCAGGGCATGTCCGGCGCAGCCCAGCCCATCGTCGAGGCAGCCAGCGGCCGGATCGTCGCCTACGAATTGCTCGGCCGGGCCAATCACCCCGGGCTGCCCGGTTCCCCGGCTCGCCTTTTTCAAATGGCCAGAGCCCTGGGGCGCGAGGAGGAGCTCAGCGAGGCTTTCCGCAACTTCAGCATCGACGCGCTGGCGCCCCGCCTGGAAGGTTTCACGCTGTTCGCCAACACGCACCCGAACGAAACGTTCAGCAAGGCGTTCCTTGCCTCGCTCGCCGATCTGCGGCGACGGATGCCGGGACTGGATCTGGTGATCGAGATCCACGAAACCGCGGTGACCGAGAGCAGACGTCTCGTCGAGTTTGCTGCGCGTTTGCGCGACATCGGCGTGCGCTTCGCCTACGACGATTTCGGTGCCGGCCAGGCCCGCTTGAGCGAACTCGGCGAGGCGCCGGCCCATTTCGTCAAGTTCGACATGGGCCTGGTGCACGACCTTCACCTGGCCAGCGAACGCAAGCGCCACGTCGTCCGCGACCTGGTCAAGCTGGTCCTGGAGCTTGGCTCGGTGCCGCTGGCCGAAGGGATCGAAAAGGAAGCCGAAGCGCAGATTTGCCGCGAGATGGGCTTCCAGCTCATCCAGGGCTTCCTGACCGGCAAGCCACTGCCACTAGATCAGCTCCCGGCCTAGCCTAGCCGGGACCTGGGCCGATTCACCTGGCCCGCTCCGGCCGCAGAGAAGTCCCTGCCGCCGGGAGGCGTCTGGAATTGGCCGCAAAAACCTGCCAGCAATCAATCGGCCAGCCGGGTGATCTTGTTGCCCTGCAGGCCAATGCCGGCCATCAGGCCCTTCTGGCTGAAGATGAAGGCGTAGATGTCGTCCTTGGCGGTCGTCGTGGTCAGCGACTTGCCCATGCCCTGGTCCACCACCACCACGCTGGGACCAACACCGACTTCGAAGCCATCATTCTGATTCAGAGCATTCAATGACTTCTCATTCATGAAGAACATGGCATAGCCAAATTGCTGGGCGCCGGCCTGCAGTCCGTACGAAGCGCCGGCGGTGTTGTAGTATCCGGCTGCCTGACCGCCCCTGAAGAGCACGCCGTCTCCGTACTGGCCGCCGACGACGAGACCGGCCTTGGTGATCTTTGGAAACACGAGGACGGCGACCGCATCCCTGGACAAGGCTTTTGCCCCAGTGACCCGGGTGATCAGCTTCTGATAGGCACTGTGCGCATCCCGTTCGAGCGCTGCACGGTCCGCCGCGATGGCGTTTGCCGAGCCCACCAAGGCTGCGATGACAGCAAGCAGGAACAGCCGGGATGCTTGAGCAACTTGCGAAAAGACGGTCTTGTGCATGTGGTTACCTGCGAATGGTTGTTATGAGGGGGAAGGGTTGGCCGGATTCGGTCGCCAAGCCATGGTAAGCGAAAACCTGCCGGGTCGGGAGAAACCGCGCTTGGTCACCGGTCTCCTGATTTGCGGGATGGCCGTCTGCCAGTACTCGCCAGACAGGCGACGCTATAATGATGCGAGGCACGCGCGAGGCGCGGTCCATTGCCAAGAACGCCATCACCATCATCCCAGTGAGCAGATCATGAGTTCGGAAATCCTCCAGAATCATTGCTTCGACGAAATCAACATCGGCGACACCGCGACCATCACGCATACCCTGACCTTGCGCGACGTGCAGCTTTTCGCGGCTGTTTCCGGCGACATCAGCCCGACCCAGCTCGACAGCGAACTCGACCGACAGCTTGGTCCGTCCGACCTTGGCGCACAAAGCATGTGGCTGGGCGCCCAGGTTTCGGGACTGCTCGGCAACCAGCTTCCCGGTCCGGGAACGGTACACTCGGGGCAGGATCTGGAGTTCCTGGCACCGGTGCCGATTGGCGAGAAGGTGACGATCTCGATCACCGCCATCGCCAGGGATGCGGCAAGCCGGCGGGTCACTTTCGACTGTCGCGGCCTTAACGCCCGCGGCGAGACGATCATGACCGGCACGGCGCGGGTCATCGCGCCACAGGTCAAGATTCGCATGCAACGTCCGGACGCGGCACAGGTGTCGATTCAGAGCCACGACAACCTGGAGCGTTTCGTCGAACGCTGTCAGCAACTGCCACCCGTATCCGTCGCGGTGGTTCATCCCTGTGACGAGTCGTCGCTCGCTGCTGCCCTGGCGGCGAAACGCGAGGGGTTGATCGAACCGATCCTGGTTGGACCGCTGGCCAGGCTGCGAGCGGTCGCCGAGCAGGCCGGCCTCGACCTCGCCGGCGTGCAGATCGAGGACGTCGCGCACAGTCATGCCGCCGCATTCCGGGCGGTCGAACTGGTTCGCCGCGGCAAGGCGACGGCGTTGATGAAGGGCAGCCTGCACACCGATGAACTGATGGCCGAAGTCGTCAGCCGTGAAACCGGGCTGCGCACAGAGCGGCGGATCACGCACGCCTTCCTGATGGACGTGCCGACTTATCACAAGCCGCTGATCGTCACCGACGCGGCGATCAACATCGCCCCCGACCTCGACACCAAGCGCGACATCTGTCAGAACGCGATCGATCTGGCACACGTCCTGGGCATCGAACGGCCGAAGGTGGCGATCATCTGCGCCGTCGAGTCGATCAATTCGCGCATGGTCTGCACCACCGACGCCGCCTCGCTGTGCAAGATGGCAGACCGTGGCCAGATCAGCGGCGCGATTCTCGATGGCCCGCTGGCGCTGGACAACGCGATCAGCAAGGAAGCGGCACGGATCAAGAAGATCGACTCGGCGGTTGCAGGTGATCCGGATATCGTCGTCGTGCCCGATCTCGCCGCCGGCAACATCCTTGCCAAGCAACTGACTTTCATGAGTAATGCCGATGGTGCCGGCGTCGTCCTCGGCGCACGGGTGCCGATCATCCTCACCAGCCGTGCCGACAACCGGCGCACCAAGCTCGCCTCGTGCGCGGTCGCCGTCCTGATGGCCACCGCCGCGGCGGCTCAGTCCCCGATCAAGGCAGGAGCGTGAGATGGAAAATCTGATTCTGGTCCTCAATGCCGGCTCGTCGAGCCTCAAGTTCTCGCTGTTTGCAGTGCCTGCGGCGGGGGAGATGCGCGCCGTCGCGGTCGGCCAGGTCGAGGGGCTCGGCACCGCGCCGCGTCTCAAGGTCAAGGATGGCGCCGGCGAGCGGATTGCCGACGAGCAGTGGGACAAGAGCGAGGTCAGCGGCCATGCGCAGGCGCTGCAGCGGATCGCCGGACTGTTGCGCTCGCGTTTCCAGGGCAGCGTGCTGGCAGGTGTCGGTCACCGCGTCGTGCATGGCGGCCCGGACTATGCGGCCCCCCTGCTGGTGACGCCGGAGGCGATGCGCCGCCTCGAGGACTTCATACCGCTGGCGCCGCTGCATCAGCCGCACAATCTGGCGGCTATCCGTGCCGTGCAGGAGGTGCAGCCGGAACTGCCGCAGGTCGCCTGTTTCGACACCGCCTTCCACCAGACGCAGGAAAGGGTCGCGCAGTTCTACGGTCTGCCGTACGAGTATTTCGAGCAGGGTGTGCGCCGCTACGGCTTCCACGGACTCTCGTACGAGTACATCGCCGCCGCCTTGCCAGGTATCGCGCCAGCCGTAGCCGGCGGGCGGGTGGTGGTTGCCCACCTCGGCAGCGGCGCCAGCATGTGCGCGATGCACGCGGGCCGCAGCGTCGGCAGCTCGATGGGCTTCACCGCCCTCGACGGCCTGCTGATGGGGACGCGGCCGGGCAACATGGATCCCGGCATCGTCCTCTACCTGCTGCAGCAGGAGGGGATGAGCGCGAAGCAGATCGAGGATCTGCTCTACAAGCGCTCGGGCCTGCTCGGCCTGTCCGGCATCGGCAACGACATGCGCGTTCTGCTGGCGAGCGAGGAACCGCGCGCCCGGCTGGCGATCGACCACTTCGTGTACCGCATCAGCCGTGAACTCGGCGCGCTCGCCGCCGTGCTCGGCGGCCTTGATGCGCTGGTATTCACCGCCGGGATTGGCGAAAACAGCGCGCGTATCCGGCAACTCGTTTGCGAGAAGGCGCGCTGGCTCGGCATCAAGATCGACGAGGCGGCCAACGAACTGGCCGGCCCGCGCATCAGCAGCGCCGGCAGCGGGACGTCAGCGTGGGTGGTGCCGACCAACGAAGAGCTGATGATCGCCCGTCACACGCGCAAGCTGCTGGCCCTGTAGGTTCCGCGCCTGGCCGGAAGTCGCTTCAGCCGACGACGTGGTAGCCGCCGTCGATGTGCATCGTCTGGCCGGTGATGAGCTTCGCGTAGTCGGAAGCGAGGAAGGCCGTCGCCATGCCGACATCCTCGATGGTGGCCAGCATGTGGCTCGGGGCGCGCGTCGCGGCGATGTCCATCAACTCGTCGAAGCGATCGATTCCGGACGCGGCCCGGGTCCTTATCGGGCCGGGCGAAATCGGGTGCACCCGAATCCCTTTCGGTCCCAGTTCGGCGGCGAGGTAACGCGCCGACGCCTCGAGCGCCGCTTTGACCGGGCCCATGAGGTTGTAGCGATCGACCACCTTCTCGGCACCGTAGTAGCTCATGGTGAACAATGATCCGCCATCCTTCATCAGCGGCTCGGCGAGTTTCGCCATGCGGATGAACGAGTGGCACGAGACGTCCATGGCCAGCAGGAAACCGTCGCGCGAACAGTCGGTGACGCGGCCATGCAGGTCGTCTCGTGGCGCGAAGGCAATCGAGTGCAGGGCGATGTCGAGGCGGCCCCAGGTTTTCTCGATCGCTGCGAAAACCGCTTCGAGTTGTCCGGGTATGCGCACGTCGCAGGGGAGATACAGCGCCGGGTCGACGCCCAGGTGGTCGGCGAGTGCCTGGGTGTACGGTTTGCTCTTGTCGTTGAGGTAGGTCATCGCGACGCTGGCGCCCATGGCGCGGAAAGCGAGCGCGCAGCCGTAGGCAATGGACTGGTTGTTGGCGATTCCGATGATCAGCGCCTTCTTGCCTTCGAGCGCGCCGGCCGGGCCTTTCACCTTCTCCGCAAGGTCGCGAAAGAAGGCCTCGGTCGGGCTGAGTTGTCTTGTGTCGAGTGCTGCCATGTGTTGCTCTCCTCATCAGGTGGCCGGATTCAGTTGATCGGATCGGGCGGTGGCTGCCCGGCGATGCGTCACGGCCGATCTCTGCGTGTGCGCATCGCAACCCTGCCTGGCGGCTATCCTGGCTTGCCACCGCTTTTCTCTTCCCCGGCCAGGAAACGCTCGATCGCCGCCCGAGCATTGTACAGCAGGCGCTCGGAGCCCAGTCTGTCGGCCAGCCCCGAGCGCCGCACCACTTCGAGCACGCCGGGGTTGAGCCCGACCAGCCACAGCGCCGGCTCCTGTTCGCTGGCGAGGTTCTCCCACTCAAAGAGCAGTTGCAGTGCCGACAACCCGATATCGGTCTCATCACCTTGCAGGCGCCTGGACTCGCGGGTAGAGTGAGAACTGCGTTGCGAGGGCGGCCCGTGTCCATTTCGCCAGGATCAATTCGCATCGAGTTTGCGGAGATCTCCAGGATGAAGATTGCCATTGTTGGCGGGGCTGGAGGCTCGATCCACGATCCGCAGAAGCCGAAGGAACCGCCTACGAGAAAGACGTTCAGGCAGGTCAGTCGCAGCGGAAGAAGTAGTCGACGCCGGTGCGGTGCCGATTGATCTGCTGAACGAGAAGGTGCTCGGCAAGCGACATGATCGGCTGCGCGTCGTTCTCCCACAGGACTGGCCGCCGGCGGTGAGTGGCTTTACCATGAGGTGGCCAGTACCTTCCATTGGAGGAAGAGGAAATGGGTATTCTCGACTGGTTCAAGAATCGGTCAGGTCAATTCGATCCAGACCGCGCCTCCGACGAGTTGGTTCGCTGGGCGGTCGAAAAGGCGATCACGCTGACCAATCCCAGGCTCAAGCTGCTTTCAAACTGCCACAAACGCCTGACACCTGCGGTCGAGACCACGATCGCCTTCTTGCGCGCGCAGGTCCAGGCACTGCCGCCCGTGCGACCGGTCTCGTCGACGGTCTGGTCTTCCGACCCGGCCTTGCGGGCATTTTTCGTCGCACCGTCGGATATTCCCATGGTCCTCGGCCGATCGGACAATCTGCGAACGCTGTTCGACAGGTTCCCGGAAATTGACGAGGCTTACCTGGTCCTGGGCATGGCGTTCAACGAACAGCGGGTTTTCGGGATGGCGCTGCACGGGAACATGGTACAGCGCGATGTGGCCCAGACAAGCGTCAGTTTCTCGGACCACAAAGCGCGCATTTGCGACCGCGATCAGTCCCTGTTGCGCCGTGTCATTGGTGTCGAGGTTTTCGAATATCTGGTTGCTCACGCCTTGGCCGAGATTGGCGCCGAGCGCGTGGAACGGCAGGAACTGGAGGGGAATCGTTCGCTGATTCGGGCGCGTCTGCGCTTGCTGCAACAACACGGACCAGGCCTGGGGTCAATGTTCGGCGAAGCCCCGGCAGCGCCAAGCGAGCAGGCCAGACTGGAGGCTGAGTTGCTGGAAAACGAGCGACAACTGGAAGCGATTGGGGGTGGCGAGTCGGCTCTGGAGGCGGAACTCGAATGTCTGAAGACGGTCCTCGAGCACCCGCAACGTTGTCTGCGCATCGAGCCGAGGCGATTGCGGCTCAGCCCGATGAACCTGGTGCTTGAGGAAAGCAGCACCGATCCGGCTGCCAGTGTCGATTTTGCCCTTGCGCACCTCAGTGGTTCGCCGCCGATGCGCAGAGCCTTCGTCCTGGCGCGCGTCGCGCGCACCGAACTACCGTCTGTGCAGAAGATCAATTTTGATGAGGCGACGCGTTACCTCTGAGCCGTTGACCGCAGGTCGCTGGCGAGCATTCTTGTCGCGGAGAACGAACGCGATTCATTGGGCGGAAGGGGAGCGGAACGGGAGGAAGCTTCGATGCCATGGTTCAACGAATTGGCCGAGACAGTCGGCTTGATGTTCGACGGAATTGGGGTGCTGGTCATTGTCCTCGGCACCCTGGTCGCCACGGCTCGCCTGGCGGTCCATCGTCGCCAGGGGGCCGACCCCTACCGCCAGTTCCGGCAGGACATCGGGCGAGGAATCCTGCTTGGGCTGGAGTTTCTCGTCGCTGCCGACATCATCCGCACCGTGGCGGTGACGCCGACACTCGAAGGTGTCCTCGTCCTGGGCCTGATCGTCCTGATCCGGACCTTCCTGAGCACCGCCTTGCAGGTCGAACTGGAAGGCCGCTGGCCCTGGCAGCGGGCGGGTGAGTCCACGTCGCCCAGCAGCGAAATCGAGCCGGCTCAAGCCGACAGGTGACGGTCCCGCCGCTTCGACGATCGCTTCCGCATACCCCGTCCGCGGCAACGTCCGGGCCGGTCACCAACCGATCATTCCAGGAGACAAGTCATGCCTCATTCCAGTCATCCCATCGCCTCCTCGCTGCGCGCCTCTGACACCGGGAAGGTCGTCTCCGCGCGCGACGCGGTGCGTTTGATTCAGGACGGCGACACCGTGGCCACCAGTGGTTTCGTCGGCATCGGTTTCGCCGAGAACATCGCCATCGCCCTTGAAGATCTGTTTCTTGAAAGAGAGAGCGAAGACCCGCATGGGCTTGGTCACCCGCGTGACCTGACGCTGGTTTACGCGGCCGGGCAGGGCGACGGCAAGGAACGCGGGCTCAACCACCTGGGTCACGATGGGCTGGTCAGTCGCGTCATCGGCGGGCACTGGGGGCTGGTGCCGAAACTGCAGCAACTGGCAGTGGCCAATCGCGTCCAGGCCTACAACCTGCCGCAAGGGGTGATCGCCCACCTCTTTCGTGATATCGCCGCTGGCAAGCCGGGGACGATTACCCGCGTCGGTCTCGGCACCTTTGTCGATCCACGCTTCGGCGGCGGCAAGCTGAACCCGATGACGACGGACGAACTCGTTCGTCTGATGGAGATTGACGGCGAGGAGTATCTTTTCTACAAGGCTTTCCCGATCAATGTCGGCATCATCCGCGGCACGACCGCCGATCCGGATGGCAACGTGACCATGGAGAGGGAGGCGCTGACGCTGGAAGCGCAGGCGATCGCGATGGCGGCCAGGAACTCGGGCGGTATCGTCATCGTCCAGGTCGAGCGGATCGCTGAACGCGGCACGCTCAACCCGCGACAGGTCAAGGTGCCGGGCATTCTGGTCGATTGCGTGGTGGTGGCCGAAAAGCCCGAGTATCACATGCAGACCTTCGGCGAGCAGTACAGCCCAGCTTTCGCCGGCGAGATCCGGGTGCCGATGTCGGCGATTCCGGCGATGCCGATGAGCGAGCGCAAGATCATCGTGCGGCGGGCGGCGCTGGAGCTGCGGTCGAATGCGGTGGTCAATCTCGGCATCGGCATGCCGGAAGGGGTGGCCAGCATCGCCGCCGAGGAGCAGATCGCCGACCTCATGACGATGACCGCCGAACCCGGCGTGATCGGCGGCATTCCAGCCGGTGGGCTCAACTTCGGTGCGGCGACCAATGCTCAGGCGATCATTGATCAGCCGAACCAGTTCGATTTCTACGACGGTGGCGGTCTCGATCTCGCCTTTCTTGGCTTGGCCCAGGCCGACAAGCAGGGTAACCTGAATGTCTCGAAGTTCGGCCCGCGCCTGGCCGGAGCCGGTGGCTTCATCAACATTTCGCAGAATGCCAAGAAGGTGGTCTTTGTCGGTACGTTCACCGCCGGCAACCTGGAAATAGCGCTCGAGGAGGGGAAGCTGCGCATTGTTCAGGACGGCAAGGCCAGAAAATTCGTACAGGAGGTCGAGCACCGCACTTTCAGCGGTCCCGAAGCGCACCGGCGGGGGATGCCGGTGTTGTACATCACCGAACGCTGTGTTTTTCGGTTGTGCGCCGAGGGACTCGAACTGATTGAAATCGCGCCCGGCATCGACCTGCAGACAGACATCCTCGACCGGATGGATTTCGTGCCGGTGATGCGCACGCCGCCGATGCTGATGGACAGCCGGATTTTCCGCGAAGAGCCGATGAAACTGCGGCCGCAGATGCTCGAGATGCCGCTGGCCGAACGCCTTTCCTACGACGCCGGGAAGAACGTTCTCTTCCTCAACTTCGAGGGCCTGAGCATCCGCAGCCAGGATGAGGTCGCACGCGTGCGGCAGGCGGTCGTCGAGAGGCTCGCACCGCTCGGGCACAAGGTGTACGCGATCGTCAATTACGATCGCTTTTCGATCCTGCCCGAACTGGTCGACGACTACATCGACATGGTCAAGGGACTGATGGAAACCTGCTACCACGATGTGACGCGGTTTACCTCGAACACCTTTCTTCGCGCCCGACTCGGCGAGGCGCTGGAGAAGCGGAGAATCTCCGCGCACAGCTACGCAACGGCGGCCGAGGCCGAAGCGAACCTCGGTCGACAGTGATCCGTTGTGCATCCGTACGGGGAAATGCCGGTCGAGCGACCAGCTGGCCGGCTTTCCTTCACCCAGGCCGTGAAGGTGGCTGAGGCCACTGGCGCGGCGACTCTTTCCGGCACCTTGCCATGCAACGACTCCTCGCCCTCATCGGTCCCTTGCCGTTCATCGCCCTGGCAATTGCCGCGGCCGGCCTTTCCCTGGGCACGGCCGTGTGGCTGTTTGACGAAATCCTGGCGCCGATGCTGGCGACGTTTTCGTCGGCCTGGCGCTATCCGCTGACCGGCCTCGCCCTGGCCAGCAGTTACTTCGCCTATGGCCTCACCCTGCTGCTGGTGGCACCGCTGCTGAACCTGCTTCTCGGCGGCCGGCTGCAGCCCTATCGGGGCTCGGCGGTATCGCTGATGGCTCTTCGCTGGTATGTCCATTGCACGCTAACACTGGTGGTTCGTTACTCTTTCCTGGAGTTCGTGACGCCTTCGCCTTTTGCGCAACTCTATTACCGCCTGATGGGTATGAAGATCGGGCGCAACGTGACGATCAATTCGACCGCCATTGCCGATCCATCGCTGATTGAAATGGCCGACGGGGTAACCATTGGCGGCTCGGCCAGCGTCATGGCGCATTACGCGCAGGGTGGCTATCTGGTGATTGCGCCGGTCAGGCTGGGGAGCGGCGCCACCATCGGCCTGCGCGCGATTGTCATGGGTGGCGTCGAAGTCGGTGAAAAGGCCAAGGTGCTGGCGGGCTCCTTCGTCCTGCCCAATACCCGTATTCCTGCCGGTGAAACCTGGGCCGGGATTCCCGCCCGGCGGGTGGATCTGGAGCGGGGCGAGGCGTCACCCGGCAACGGTGTCGGCGCCAGCTGAGTGATGGCCGACCTGCCTTCCTGGGAAGCCATCGCCTGGCGACTGGCGGCAATTGCCGGTGGTCTGGTGGCCTGGTTCTGCACTCAACGTCTGATCGGCCATCGCCATCTCGATGGCGATGGCATCTACGACCACCTGCACCGGCTTACCGCGGGGAGCAACGCCTGGCTGCACGAGCATCCGGGCGCTGCCCGAACGGCTTTGATCGTCAGTTCGCTGGGGGTCGATGCGGTGACCCTGTTCGTTCTCGTTTATGCCGTGTTCGGGCCGAGCTTCAGCCCGTTTTGGGGCCTGCTCTGCCTCTTCGCCTTGCGCCAGTTGAGCCAGGCGCTTGTCGCCCTGCCACCGCCGTCGGGGATCATCTGGCGTGATCCGGGTTTTCCCTCGCTCTTCGTCACCTATGCCGTCGGCAACGATTTCTTCTTTTCCGGGCATACCGCGCTGGCCGTCTATGGCGCCATCCAGATCGCCGTCCTCGGCATCGACGCGTTGACCCTGGTCGGGGCGCTGCTGGCCGTTTTGCAGATGGTTCTGGTGATCGTGCTGCGGGCGCACTGGACGCTGGACGTACTGGCGGGGCTGTTCGCTGCACTGTTGGTCGGTGCGGTCTTCTGGCCGGGGTAAATCCGATACTCGCCCGGGTAGCTTGCAAGACGCTGCCATTTCTGATATTTAGTCGTCTTTTTTTCAAACAGGAAACAGGATCTCCGAATATGGCTGAAGAGTCGCTTTACAAGCATTTCACTCCCTACGTACCGCGAGTGGGCGAGGAGTACATGAACAGCGATCAGCTGGATCATTTTCGCGGCATCCTGGAAGCTCTGAAGCTCCAACTGATGGAAGACATCGAGCGTACAGTGCACACCATGAAGGATGAAGCGACGGTCTTTGCTGATCCCAACGATCGGGCGAGCCAGGAAACCGACATCGCAATCGAACTGCGCAACCGCGACCGCGAGCGGAAGCTGATCAAGAAGATCGAGGAAACCATCGCGCGCATCGACAGTGGCGACTACGGCTACTGCGCCGCCTGTGGTGTCGAGATCGGCATCAAGCGTCTGGAAGCGCGGCCAACGGCGATGCTCTGCATCGACTGCAAGACGCTCGAGGAGGTGCGAGAAAAGCAGATCGCCAAGTAGTCCGGTTGCCGCCGAGCAGGCCTCGTTTCCAGGCTGCGGAACAAAAAAAGGACGCCACGGCGTCCTTTTTTTGGCTGTTGTCGAGCCTCTCTGACGGGGAACTACGCCGGGGTGGCGACAGCACCGCCCTCTTCAGCCGTCAGCGCTTTCATCGACAGGCGCACGCGACCCTTTTCGTCGGCTTCGAGGACCTTGACGCGTACTTTCTGGCCTTCCTTCAGGTAATCGGCAACGGCGTTGACGCGTTCGTTGGCAATCTGCGAAATGTGCAACAGACCATCGCGGCCGGGCAGGATGCTGACGATGGCGCCGAAGTCAAGCAACTTGAGAACCGTTCCATCATAGACCTTGCCAACCTCGACATCAGCGGTAATCGATTCGATCCGGGCGCGGGCCGCATCGGCGGCGTCACCGCTGACGGAAGCAATGGTAATCGTGCCATCGTCCTTGATGTCGATCGTCGTGCCGGTTTCCTCCGTGATGGCGCGAATCACAGCCCCGCCCTTGCCGATCACGTCGCGAATCTTCTCGGGGTTGATCTTCATCGTGTAGAGGCGGGGGGCGTAGCTCGATACCTCTTCCCGGTGTCCGGACATCGAATTCTGCATCTGGTGCAGGATGTGCAGGCGGGCTTCGCCGGCCTGAGCCAGCGCGACCTGCATGATCTCACGGGTGATCCCCTGGATCTTGATGTCCATCTGCAGCGCGGTAACGCCTGACTCGGTCCCGGCAACCTTGAAGTCCATGTCGCCGAGGTGATCCTCGTCGCCGAGGATGTCGGTCAGCACGGCAACGCGATTGCCTTCCTTGATCAAACCCATGGCTATGCCAGCCACGTGCGCCTTGAGCGGCACACCGGCATCCATCAGTGCCAGCGAGGCGCCGCAGACGCTGGCCATAGAGCTGGAGCCGTTCGATTCGGTGATCTCGGAGACGACGCGGATGGTGTAGGAGAAGTCCTCGGCCGACGGCAGGACGCCAAGCAAGGCTCGCTTGGCCAGCCGGCCATGTCCGATCTCACGCCGCTTCGGCGTGCCGACGCGGCCGCATTCACCGGTTGCGTAGGGTGGAAAGTTATAGTGCAGCATGAAGCGTTCGCGGTACTCGCCGGACAGCGCGTCGATGATCTGCTCGTCACGCCCGGTACCAAGTGTGGCGACGACAATGGCCTGCGTCTCGCCTCGGGTGAACAGGGCCGAACCATGCGCCCGTGGCAGCACGCCCGAGCGGATGGCGATCGGCCTGACGGTGCGCGTGTCGCGACCGTCGATGCGTGGCTCGCCGGCGAGGATGCGGCCGCGGACGATGCGCGCTTCGACGTCGTCGACCATCTTGCGTACCGCGCTAGCGTCGGGAGCGTCATCGTCGGCGGTCATGGCTTCGACCGCGTAGGCGGTAATCTCCTTGATTCGCTGGCTGCGCAATTGCTTGCTGGTGATCCGGTAAGCCTCCTGCAGTTCAGCTTCAACCAGTTGATTGACCTTGCCGTGCACGGCTTCGTTTCTGGCGGCCGGGGCCCAGTCCCATTCCGGCTTGCCGGCCTCGTCGGCAAGTTCGTTGATGGCGTCGATCGCTGTCTGCATCTGCTGGTGCCCGAAAACAACGGCGCCGAGCATGACTTCCTCGGACAGTTCCATGGCTTCCGATTCAACCATCAGCACGGCTGCCTGGGTACCCGCGACCACCAGGTTGAGCTGACTCGATACCAGCTGGGTGGCGCTTGGATTGAGGACGTACTGGCCGTCGATGTAGCCGACGCGCGCGGCGCCGATCGGCCCGTCAAAGGGGATACCGGAGATTGCCAGCGCTGCCGAGGCACCGATCAAGGCCGGAATATCGGGATCAATTTCCGGGTTGAGCGACATCACCATTGCGACGATCTGGACTTCGTGGTGGAAGCCTTCCGGGAATAGCGGGCGCAGAGGGCGGTCGATCAGGCGCGAGGTCAGCGTTTCCTTCTCCGAGGGACGGCCCTCGCGCTTGAAGAAGCCGCCGGGAATCCGCCCGGCAGCGTAGGTTTTCTCGATGTAATCAACGGTCAGGGGAAAGAAGTCCTGCCCGGGTTTGGCTGTCTTGTTGCCGACCACACTGACCAGTACGACCGTGTCGTTCATCGAGACCATGACAGCCCCGCCAGCCTGGCGCGCGATTTCGCCGGTTTCGAGTGCCACCTGATGGGCGCCGTAGGCGAAGCTTTTCTTGACGATATTAAACATTGTTCCCTTTCTCAATAGTCTGGCGCGTGCCTGCCCACGACTCCGGCAGACAATTCAACCGACGCACCCATTTGCCAACCAAGCCGCAGCAGCAGAAACAGCGGCGCAGCCCGCGAGGGGCTGGCCGCTGACGGCTTTTCCAGTAGCCTGCATTTGCCGACCGCAGCGCGGTTCGGTCAGCAGGCTTATTTGCGCAGGCCGAGACGCTGAATCAGGGTGCGGTACGAGTCAACGTTGGTGCGCTTCAGGTAGTCCAGCAACTTCCGGCGACGGCTGACCATGCGCAACAGGCCGCGACGCGAGTGGTTGTCCTTTTTGTGTTCCTTGAAATGGCCGGTCAGTTCATTGATGCGTGCGGTCAGCAGGGCCACCTGGACCTCGGAAGACCCGGTATCACCCGCCGCACGCTGGTAATCGGTCATGATCTGCGCTTTTTTCGCAACATCTATCGCCATGTCAAACTCTCTTTCCTTGGGAGCGGCGCCGCCCCGGTTTGATAGAGCCAGCGCCCGGTTGATCAATGTGTTTATTCGCTCGGCGAAGCGAGCCGGCGATTGTAACTGCTGCCCGAGCGGTCAGCAAGCAGCAACGATGATCTGGTTATGGCGCCGGGGCTTGCGGGCGGCTCCGTGGCGACACTGGAGGGTCTGCAAGTTCCCTGCTTTTCAGGCGAAGCCGGGCAGCCAGCCGCTCTCGGGGCGTGTCGTGACGGCTTCAAGCTTGCCTTGAAAAAGAGCTTCGATAACCGGTGGTTCCCGCCAGCGTTCGTTGAGGAAGGTCAGCCCGACGTCTTCGACCAGGGCGCCCTTCCAGTAGTGGTTGGCGATTTCATCAAGCGTCGACAGGCTGAGGCTATGCGGCAATCGCAGGTAGTCGAGCCAGCTCGAATCGTGAAATGAGCAAAGGTAAGCGCCCTGGCTGCGCGCACGGGCTAGCGTCTTGCCAAACACACGCGCCGGATGCTTGATGCGGAAGGTTTCGGCGTCCACGCGTGTCGCGAAGAGCAGCAGGGCGTGCAGTCGGCTCGGGAATTGCTGGTAGAGGCGTTGGCGGAAGTACTCCAGGTGATACTCGGCAAAGTAGTTCTGAACGGTCGTGAACTGGTCCTCAGGTAGCGATTGACCAAAGGGGTTGCCGATCAGGATGTCCCACCCCGGCAACTCGGCATCCTCGTCCAGCCAGGCGTACAACTCAAGTGTGGCACTGTCCTTGAGCAGGTGGTCCATGCGTTCTTGCCGGGCAGAGTGGCGTTCTGTGACCGGCTGGCCGCTCAGCGGCTACGGCCAAACTTTTCGACCAGCTGGTCGAGCTTCTCGGCGCGTTGGCGGGCCAGCACCTCGGCTTCGCGCTGTGCCTTGCGTTGTTCCGCCTGCTTCCGGATCCGTTCCTGGATCAGTTCTGACGCATGCTTGCGGTGCTCTGCGGGGATTTCGTCGGTCTCCTGGCCATCGAGATCGAGGCGTACAGTTGCGCAGGTCATCGCTTTCAGGTAACGCAGCGAGTGCGTATGCATCCCCAGTGCGATACGCAGAGCCTTGCGATCGACGCCGGGCAGCCGGCCCAAGAGTTGCTTGTCAATGCCGATGGCCAGTGGCAGGCAGTCACGGAAGACCGGAAAGGCCTCCTGCAGCTCCTTCAGGAGTTGGCGGGCGTTGTGGGCCGGCACGGGGCTTGCGGTGGCTGTGGTCATGAGTAGTGGCGCGGAAAAGGGTAAAGCGGCGTTATCATCCGGACCGGCGGAGCGGCCCGATCTGCAATGTGCTGGTGTGCCTGCTATCCGGTCGCTCCCAGGGGTCCCACCGGGAGGTCAGAAATGAATCCCGCGCATCATCTGCGAGAAGGCAACCTGGTCAGCCGTTTGCTGGGCTGGCTCCTGCTGCTTGTGCGCCGCGGCACTGGAGTCGGGGAACATCCGGAAAGAGGTATTCATCGTTATCTGGGCAACCTTTGGCGTCACCGAGTGCAGCAGGGCGCCGAAAATGCCCAGTCGCGTGGCGATCCGTACCGGCTTGTGGATGATCGCCTCGACCACCAGATCGGCCGCATCTTCCGGGGACAGCGTCGGCACCTGATCGTAAAGCTTGGTCGGCGCGATCATCGGGGTCTTCACCAGCGGCATGTTGATGGTCGTGAATTCGATGCCGCGGTCGGCAAACTCCGACGCGGCGCAGCGTGCCCAGGCGTCCATCGCCGCCTTTGAGGCGACGTAGGCCGAGAAGCGCGGCGCATTGGTCAGGACGCCGATTGACGAGATATTGATCACGTGCCCCTTGCGCTTGGCAATCATGGCCGGCAGGAAGCCCATCGTCAGCCGCAGCGCACCGAAATAGTTGACTTCCATCGTCCGCTCGAAGTCGTGGAAGCGATCGAAGGAGTTTTCGATGCCGCGGCGAATCGAGCGACCGGCGTTGTTGACCAGGATGTCCACACCGCCATGCTCTTCGTTCATGAACTTGACGAAGGCTTCGCACTGCTGTGTGTCGGCCACGTCGACGGCGTGCGTGATCAGGCGCAGGCCGGCTGACTCGAATTCCTTGCGGACTGCTTCCAGCGCCTGCGCATCGCGAGCGATGGTGACGGCAATTGCTCCGGCCTCGGCCAGCTTGCGAATAGTGGCCTTGCCGATACCGGAGGAGCCGCCGGTGACCAGTACGACCTTGCCTTCGACCTGGCCGCGCAGGGTGCGATCGATGAACAGATCGGGGTCGAGGTGACGTTCCCAGTAATCCCACAGGCGCCAGGCGTAGCTGTCGAGCGGGGGCACCGCGATGCCGCTGCCTTTGAGGGCGCGCTGCGTCTCCCGGCAGTCGAAGCGGGTCGGGTAGTTGACGAAGTCGAGGATGTCGTCGGGCAGGCCAAGATCCTTCATCACGGCGCTGCGGATGCGGCGAACCGGCGTCAGGGCGAACATCGCCTTGCGCATCGAGCGCGGAATGAAACCGAGCAGGGCGGCGTTGATGCGCAACGCCATTTCGGGCGCGTGCGCCGCACGCGCGAAGGTGTTGAGCAGATCGCCGACGCGCATCGGTGTCGGATCGGTCAGGTGGAAGCAGTTACCGTCCTCGTTCTCGAGGTGCGCAATATGGTCCATGGCGGCGACGACGAAGTCGACCGGGACAACGTTGATTCGCCCGCCTTCAATGCCGATCGTCGGCATCCAGGAGGGGAACATCCGGCGCATTTTCTGGATCAGCTTGAAGAAGTAGTAGGGGCCGTCGATCTTGTCCATTTCGCCGGTGCGCGAGTCGCCGACAACGATCGCCGGGCGGAAGATGCGCCAGGGAATCCTGCACTCCTTGCGGACGATGCCCTCGGAATCATGCTTGGTTCGGAAGTAGGGGTTGTCGAGGTTTTCCGCTTCGTCGAACATGTCTTCACGAAACAGTCCTTCGAAGAGGCCGGCAGAAGCAATTGAACTGACCAGGTGGAAATGTCCGGCACCGATTTCCTCGGCCAGCCGCACGGTATTGCGCGTGCCGTCGACGTTGGCACGCTGCTGGTCTTCGGCGCTCGCCTTGAGGTCATAGATTGCGGCGAGGTGAAAGAAGTGCTCGATCTTGCCCTTCAGCTTGCGGATGTCTGCTTTTGAAACGCCCAGTTCAGCCTGCGTGAGGTCGCCGACGATCGGGATGGCGCGGCTGGCTTCACAACCCCAGTACTCGTACAGATCCTGCAGGTGGGACTGCTCAACTGCGCGTGTCAAGAAATAGACGGTCGCTTCGGGCCTTGCCAACAGTTTGGCGACAAGCCGCTTGCCGATGAAACCCGTAGCGCCGGTAACGAAGTAATTCATTTGTTCTCTCCCGTGGTCCTTGTTTGCAGGACTGCCGTCGTCTAGAGACCGTTGCCCGGGTCTTTAGTGTGCGTCCTCTAGATATTGTCACTACACTGGCTTCTTAGGGCAAGCAAAAAACTTGTTGACCTTTTTTGTGACTACGTTGAAGGAGATGGAAATGGGCAAGAAACTCAGAGAATTGGCTGGTGGCGTGAGCGAGAACCAGTTGGCGTCGACAGTCAAGGAATCTGCCCAGCAGATCTGGCTTGCCGGGCTCGGCGCTTTTGCAAAGGCCCAGGAGGAAGGCGGCAAGGTGTTCGATGCCTTGGTCAAGGAAGGCGAGAGCATCCAGTCGAAAACCCGCAAGATGACCGACGAGCGGATTGCTCAGGTGGCAGGTAAAGCCGCGGGGACCTGGGATCGCCTGGAGCAGGTGTTCGAGGATCGTGTTGCGCGCGCCCTTGGAAGTCTGGGTGTACCGAGCAAGCAGGATATTGATCGCCTGTCCAAGCGCGTCGTCGAGTTGAGTGCCGCCGTGCAGGCCCTGACCGAGGGGAAAACTGCTCCCAAGATCGTCGCCAAGCCGGTCGTGAAAGAAGCGGCCACCGCGGCTGAGCCAGCGGCCGCCAAACCGGCTGCCGCCAGACCGGCTACTCGCCGGCCTGCGGCCAAAGCCGCTGCCGCCAAGCCGGTCCCGCCGGTGACTCCGGCTGATGTGCTGAATACCATTCCACAGCCAAGCGAGTAGGTTCCTCAGCGGTTTGGTGCAACCCGGCATCGGTGCCTGGACCAGGCCCTCAACCAGGGTTGCAGAGTGTGCGAGGCCCTCCCCCAGGGGAGGGCCTCAGCTGGCTGAGGCAGGCGATTGCGGTTGACAGGCGGCGCTTGTCCGCTGTCGTCTTGAGCTTGATCTGCTGACAGCGAGTCACAGGAAAGCGGCGTCGGATGTTGCCGCAGGCGGTGTATCCCCAGGAGAAAGGATGGCGGTCCATGGTTGCTGCAAGGAAGCGTGCGAGGATCGGGCTGGCGCTCGCCGGGGGTGGTCCGGTGGGTGGTATTTACGAGGTCGGTGCGATGGCCGCATTGGCCGAGGCTCTCGATGGTTTGGACTTTACCGGCTTTGACATCTACGTCGGGGTCAGTTCGGGTGCCTTCATATCGGCTGCCGTCGCCAACGGCCTGGGGCCTGCCAAGTTGGCCCGCATGCTGGTGGAAAACGATACCGACGAGGTATTTGACCCCGAGATGCTTCTGCGTCCGGCTTTCGGCGAATACCTGCGGCGTGCGCTTGCCGTGCCAGTGTTGTTCTGGTCGTCCTTGCGCCAGTACCTTTCGGATCCCTGGCATCTTCGTCTGGTCGAGGCGTTCCAGGGTCTCAGTCATGCGATTCCCGCCGGGCTTTTCAACAGTTCAGGAATTGACCAACTGCTGCGAAGACTCTTTTCGACCGGCGGGCGGAGCAACGATTTTCGCCAGCTCAAGCATCGGCTGTTCATCGTAGCAACCGATCTCGACACCGGAGAGTCGGTCGCCTTCGGCTCCGAGGGGCATGATGAGGTGCCCATCTCTGTCGCCGTGCAGGCCAGTGCTGCCTTGCCGGGCCTGTTTCCACCGGTCCGGATCGGCGAGCGGTATTTCGTCGATGGCGCTCTGATCAAGACACTGCATGCTTCGGTTGCGCTGCAGCAGGGCGCCGAGTTGCTGATCTGCATCAACCCGCTGGTGCCCTTTGATTCACGCCTGGCAGCCAAACGGCCGCTGCACGGGAACCGGACACCGGCTCCCGAGCATCTGGTTGATGGCGGTTTGCCGGTCGTCCTGGCGCAAACTTTCCGGGCCATCATCCACTCGCGGATGCGCACCGGCATGGATCGCTATCGGCACGAGTTTCAGGGGAGGGACGTGGTCCTGTTCGAGCCGACGCGTGATGATGCGGACATGTTCTTTACCAATGTGTTCAGCTATCGGGGCCGCAGTCGTTTATGCGAGCATGCCTATCAACGCACCCGCAGCGATCTCTACCGGCGGCGCCATGAGTTGAGGCCGATCTTCGCTCGTCACGGTATTGAATTGAATCTCGGTGTACTCAAGGACCACAGTCGTTCGTTGCTGTCACACAAGCGCCGTCCGGATCTGGCGACCAGCGCCAGCGCGCTTGACGCTTCGTTGCGCGATCTCGAAGTCTGGCTGGAAGCACAGAAAGCCTGATCCTGCCGTGCTCGCCGGGCTTGGGCTTTGCAGATCACGGCTGCGAGGATTCCCTGGGCTGGCACGGAGTGCTATGCTGGCCGTTGCTGACAGATCAGGACGGGCAGTGGATGGACAAGAAGCCGAAGCGGCGTACGCGCGAACGCATTCTCGAAACGAGCCTGCGCCTGTTCAATGACTTCGGTGAGCCGAATGTGACGACCACGGTCATTGCGGACGAGATGAACATCAGTCCCGGTAACCTTTATTATCATTTCCATAACAAGGACGAAATCCTCGAATCAATCTTTGCCGTCTTCGAACGGGAGATCGAGGAAACCCTTGCCGCGCCGACCAGACGGCCAGCCAACGTCGAGGATATCTGGCTGTTCCTGCATCTCCTGTTCGAACAGATCTGGAAGTATCGTTTCTTTTATCGCGACCTGAATGATCTGTTGACCCGCAATCGTGTTCTGGAGATTCATTTCAGGCAGATACTGGCGCACAAGGTGCGGACGGCGACCACCTTGTGCGACGGGCTGGTCCTGGCAGGTGCGATGCGCGCCAGCACTCAGGAGCTGCGTGCCTTGGCGACGAACATGACCGTGCTCGCGAGCTACTGGCTGTCCTTCGAGTATGCGTGCGACCCACGCGGCAAGGTCGAGAGTGGTCGCATTGGCCGCGGCGTGTATCAGGTGATGGCGATGGTTTCGCCGTTTCTGTTGGGCGAATCGAGAGGCCTGCTCGAAAGGCTGTCGCAGGAGTACCTCCCGGCGTAGCCTGGTGGGCAAGGCCATTCTTCACGAACCTGGAGCGAGGACAAGCAATGATCTGGAAAAAGTTTCCCTATCCTGACAAGGCATACAACTATGCCGGCGGGGCGTTGCAAGAGAACTGGGCACGCCTGCATCGCGGCGACTGCGAGCCCTTCCCCGACGATCCAAAAGTGCAGGACGCCTGGCGAAGCTATCACGCTGGTGACTTTGGCCAGGCGGTCGCGACTGGTCTGGCTTGCGGCTTGGCTGGTTACAACGTGGCCAACAAGGCGGCGACGATCTACGCCGGTTATCTCGAGACTGACGACGAGCGCAAGCGCAGCTTGCTCACGCAGGTCGCGCAGCGCTGCGAGGAGCAGCAGGAAAAGACGCCCGCCGATGTGAATGCCTGGTATCTCCACGCCTTTGCGCTTGGTCGCTACAGCCAGAGCATTTCGGTGGTCAAGGCGCTCGCCGAGGGCATGGGCGGCAAGATCAAACACAGCCTGACGCAGGCTCTGGCGCTTGAGCCTCGCCACGCTGACGCGCGCATCGCGCTTGGCGCCTATCACGCAGAGGTGATCGACAAGGTCGGCTCGCTGGTTGGCGGAATTACCTACGGGGCAAAGAAGGACACCGGGAAGGAACTGCTTGAAGCCGCGCTCGAACTGATCCCCGACTCTGCGATCGCCCGCATCGAGTATGCCAACGCCTTGGTCCTGATGTTCGGCAAGGCGAAGCTGAAGGACGCCGAACGGCTGTATCAGGAAGCTGCAGGCTGCCAGCCGATGGATGCGATGGAACGTCTGGACGTCGAAGCGGCGAAGGCCGAACTTGCCGACTGACTCGCGGTTTTCCATCTGCCGAGGGGCCATTGGGATTGATGCGCGATACGGCCCGGCTGAGGTGTTCACGGGAATTGCCGCAGCCCGTGGCAATCTCTCAGGGTGCGCCAGTCATGCGGCGCTTCGCTGCGCGGGGAGGCGGCTGGCCGGCAAGATCGTCGGCTACCGCGTCAGGATCGCTTAGCCGGTCCCAAGGCTCCAGCAGGAGCAGCCAGAGCAGTTTGTCGAACTCAACTGCCAATCGGTTGACGATCTGCTCGGGGTCGTCGACCATGTTCCGGTCGGTAATCAGCCCGAACTGCACTCTGCCATTGTAGGACAGGATGCTGACGCCCATGCCGATGTCGCCGGCTTGCGGTACCCAGACCATCTGCTGGTCGATCTCGCTGCCGGCGAAGTAACGGGGCTGCTGGAAACCCGGGACATTGGTCATGACCGCCGTGGTCTTGCTGGTCAGCAGGTTGAGAATCTGGTCCTCGACAAATTTTGGCGCCATGCCGGCAGCGCCAAGGATGCTGAAGGTCAGCATCGCCTGATACGAACCCTTCAACGCAGCCATCCGGGCCCGCGTCGCGTACAGCCTGGCCAGCGGGTTCTCGATGCCGATCGGCAGTTCGAGTGCGACCAGGCCAAAGCGATTGCCGAGATCGTCGACGTCCCCGGGGGCACGCAGATTGACCGGTACCATGGCGCGAATTGCACCGGTGCCCAGATGATCACCTTTGGCTACCAGATAGCTGCGCAGGGCACCGGCGACCGAAGCGAGCAGGGTGTCGTTGACCGAGCAGCCGAGAGCCTTGCCGACCGCCTTGATGTCGCTCAGCAGGAGCGGTTCCGACCAGGCCACGCGCTTGACCGTGCCAGGCTTGCCCTTGTAGCGCGTCGGCGTGTCGTTGGGCATCAAGGCAAGCTGGCTGACTTCCTGGGCAACCGCACTCGCCACCCGGGCGTAGTCGCGAAGGCGTGCCGGGTCATTGCGCAGGCCAAGGTATTGTCCCCAGAGGTGGCCACCGACGCGTATCGAGGCGGACGCGATGTCCGTCAGAGGCTCCAGGACCAGGCGCCAGAAAGCGTCGTCTTGGTCGCCTTCGTCTTCCAGGCGGCCAAGCGTTCGGCTGCTGCCTGGCGATGCAGCCGGCGGGCCGCCCTCCTCCGGCGCCTCGGCCTGGTCATCGGTCAGCGAGTGGATGACGCCAAGCAGGGCAATGCCATCGCCAATTGCATGGTGGATGCGAACGACCAGTGCGGAATTGCCGTCGGCCATGTCAACGAGGTTGAATTCCCAGCGCGGCCGTGCCGGATTGAGTGGCGTGCTGGCCATTTCGGCGACAAACTTCTGCAGTTCATGCTTGCCGCAGGGCGCCGGGAGAAACCAGTGGCGCACGTGCGCATCGATGTCGAAGTCGGAGTCGTCGACCCACCACCAGGCATCGGAATCCTCCGTCGCAATCTGCCGAAAGCGTTCGTAACGCAGCATGCGTCGAGCGACTGTGTGCTTGAACCGTTCGGCGTCGACGCGGCCCTTGAAAACCATCACACCAAGGATCTGCATCAGGTTTTCAGGTCGGTCCATGCGCAACCAGGCAGTGTCGACATGAGAAATTCTCTGGCGCGAAGTCATCGCGTGTGCTCCCGGTGGAAATGGCAAGCCCATATAATAGCAAGCCTGTTCACACGATCATCAACCAGAGGAACCACCGTGAGTGACCTGCAAGCCCAGTTCGAGGCCGCTGTTGCCAGTTCCAAGAGACTCCCCGAGCGTCCGGACAACGCCACTTTGCTAAAACTCTATGCGCTTTACAAGCAGGCCAGCGACGGCGACGTCGACGGCCGGCGCCCTGGTTTTACCGATATGGTTGGTCGCGCCAAATACGACGCCTGGGCAGCAATCAAGGGGACACCTGCTGCCGAGGCAATGCAGCAGTACATTGCCCTAATCGAAAAGTTGAAAGCGAGCTGAAGCCGGTTCGGCCGGCTTTGCGGGCAGCTTTCTTCAGGTGGGGAAGTTTTCGTCGAAAAACCTGTGGATCTCACGTTCTATGGTGGGCTTGAGCGCGAACAGCAGGAAGCCAAGACGAATATTGAGAGCAACCTGCTGATCGTCGACCGACAGATCGCCGGCGACACCGGGTCGCTTGAAGCGCATGACATCGCCGTCCCAATGGTAGCTGAGGTCGAACTCTTCGTTCAACTCCGACGCCATGTGTTCAGCCGACGCGCGTGCCTCGGAGAGACTCTTGCCGTGCTGGCGGCGAATGATGATGTCGCTCATGCGAAACTCCTGTGGTGTTAGCCGATTTCGGCGCAGAGTGAGCGGAACGCCGCGTAGCGGCGCGGGTCGATGTCACCATGACAGACTGCCGCAAGTACTCTGCAGTCCGGTTCATGGTCGTGTCGACAGTTGCGGAAGCGACAATGGCCGAGCAGCGGCCGAAGTTCGATAAACGCGTGCGCAATTTCCTCTGATGACAGGTGGTGTAGACCAAATTCGGTCAGGCCGGGCGAGTCTATCAGCGCCGAGTCGGCGCTTGGGCGGTAGAGGCTGGCATGCGTGGTGGTGTGTTTGCCGGTGTGCAGGGCTTGCGAGATCTCGCGGGTTGGTGCGGCGGCGCCAGGGACCAGGGCATTGATCAAGGTCGATTTGCCCATCCCTGATTGGCCGATCAGCAGGCTGGTGTGGCCGGCCAGACACGGTAACAGCAGCGTACCATTCTGGCGTGCCGAAAGCCTGACGATCCGGTAACCCAGCTTCTCGTAAGGCGCCAGCGCCGCCGTGGCGGCTGCCAGCCGCTCGCTGAGGTCGCATTTGTTGAGCACGATGAGAACCTGGATGTCCTGACTTTCAGCGGCGACGATGCAGCGCGTGATAAGTTCGTCCGAAAACGAGGGTTCGGTGGCGACAACGATGATCACCTGAGTGACGTTGGCGGCGATCAGCTTCTGTTTGAAATTGTCCGAGCGATAAAGCAGGGTCCGCCTCGTGTCAAGCGCGCCGATCACGCCCTGGTCTGGGCTCGTGCGCTGGACCGTCACCCGGTCGCCGCAGACCAGCTCGCTCTTCTTGCCGCGAGGAACGCAGAGCAGCGTCGTTCCATCTGCCAATTCGATGCGGTACTGCCGCCCATAGGCGGCGACGACGGTACCTGCGAGTCTCAAATCCTGGCCAATGCTTCGATCTTGGCGGCGCAGATGAAATCGTTGCGTGACAGGCCGCCGACGTCGTGCGTACTGTAATTGACCTTGACACGGCCGTAGCCGACTTCAAGATCGGGGTGGTGGTTTTCACGTTCAGCCATTCCCGCCACGGTGTTTACGAACAACAGGGTGGCCGTGTAACTGGCAAAGGTGAATTCCTTTTGCAGCAGCTGGCCCGGGTCGACAATCTGCCAGCCCGGCAGGCTGGCGAGCAGGGCCGACGCCTGCGTTTGATCCAGTGAGTGTTCGCCGCCACGAAGCGGGCGACAATGTTCGCGGGCAAGTTCCGGTTCGGTCATCATCGCCTGGACTCTTTCTGGTTCTGTTCAAGCGCTTTGCAGGTGGGTAATGCGCAGGGCAGCCGGTGGATGTGAATCATAGAACAGTGAGTGTAGCGGGTCGGGAGTCAGCGTCGCAGCATTATCTCCATAGAGTTTCACCAGCGCGCTGACAAGATCACCTGCCGAGGCGTGGGCTGCCGCGTAGCGGTCGGCTTCAAACTCGTCGCGACGGGACAGCAGACTCAGGAGTGGCGTCAGCAGGAAGGTGAAGACGGGGCCGACGAGGAAGAAGAGAAGCAGTCCCAGGACGGTGTTCCCGGCAGTAACGCCAAGTCCGTTGAAGAACCACTCGGCATCGATCAGTTGGCCGAGCAGAGCGAGACAGCCGAGCGACATGGCGAAAAGCATTCCTATCCGCTTGAGGACGTGTCGGTGCTTGAAGTGGCCCAGTTCGTGCGCCAGGACGGCTTCGACCTCGACCGGGCGCAGGCGGCTGAGCAGCGTATCAAAGAAAACGATGCGCTTGGTCTTGCCGAAACCCGTGAAGTAGGCGTTGCCGTGGCGCGAGCGTCTTGAGCCATCCATCACGAAGAGGCCTGAACTGGTGAAGCCGCAGCGCGCCAGCAGCGCCTCGACGCGCACCTTCAGCTGGGCATCGTCAAGCGGGACGAACTTGTTAAAAAGTGGTGCGATCCAGGTTGGATAGATGAACAGGAGCAGCAGATTGAAAGCGCACCAGAAGAGCCAGACGTGGAGCCACCACAGATCACCCATTCTGTCCATCAGCCAGAGTACGGCCAGCAGCACGGGTGTGCCAATAACGATGCCCAGTGCCGCCTGTTTCAGCAGGTCGCTGATAAAGATCTTCAAGGTCATGCGGTTGAAGCCGAAGTTGGCCTCAATGACAAACTGCCGGTAGAGCGCCAGGGGCAGATCAACGATGGCGGATACCAGTGCGACGCTGAAGATCAGTGCAACGCCGTAGGTCAGGCCGTCGAGTCGCCCCGACCAGAAGTCATGCAATGTTTGCAGGCCACCGCCGAACGTGAAGGCGAGCAGAACGGCCACTTCAACCGCCAGCCCGACTGTGCCGAAGCGGGTGCGAGCGACGGTATAGTCGGCGGCCTTCTGATGGGCGTCGAGCTCGATGCGATCAGCGAAACCAGCGGGTACCCGCCCGCGATGAGCAATGACATGCGAAATCTGACGTTGCGCCAGCCAGATGCGCAGGGCGCACATTAACACCAGGGCGGCAAGAAACGCGAAGGAGAAGGTATTGAGCATGCGTCTGTGACACAATCATGTTTTTGGAGTTCAGGCGGATTATATGGCACAGGATGCCAATCACCTCGTTTGGCTGGATATGGAAATGACCGGTCTGGAACCTGAGCGGGACCACATCATCGAACTGGCAATGGTCGTGACCGACAGCCAATTGACAACAGTTGCCGAATCACCTGTGTGGGCCGTACGCCAGGAGGACGCCTGTCTTGCGGCGATGGATGAGTGGAATCGGAGAACGCATGCGCGCTCCGGTCTGATCGAGCGGGTCCGGGCATCAGTGCTCGACGAGGCGGCTGTTGAAGCGGCGGCCTTGGCTTTCGTGCAGTCCTACGTGCCGCAAGCGGCCAGTCCGATGTGCGGAAACTCGATCGGGCAGGACCGGCGCTTCATGGCCAGGTACATGCCGCAGCTTGAAGCCTGGTTTCACTATCGAAACCTCGATGTCAGCACGCTGAAGGAACTCTGCCGCCGCTGGAAACCCGAGATCGCCAAGGGCTTTGTCAAGCGTGCCGAGCACACCGCGCTTGCCGATATCCGCGAGTCGATTGCTGAGTTGCAGTACTACCGCGAGCATTTCATCAGGCTCTGACGGCGCAGCTTGTTTGGTGCTGCTGCCTGCCTCACTTGCCTGACAAGGTTCCTGCTTGGCGCTGGTAAAGGTGTAGCTTTTCGCTGGCACGGCGGTCGACCGGGCGACCGCCCTCCCAGATCTTCTCCCAGCCGGCAGCCATCGCGACGCCGCCATCTCTGGCTGAACCCTGCATGAGCAGCAGATCACAGTTTTTTGCGCCAGGGGATCTCGCTGTAACGGTGCGTATGTCCTCGAAATAATCCAGGGCGGCGAGTATCGAGTTGGCGGTGTTGACGTTGATGATGCAATGGCGCTCGCCGGGCAGTGCCTTTGCCAGGGACGCGGCCACCTGACGATAGCTTTTTCCGTAGTCGATCCATGGCATCCAGAGCGTCGCGATCAATAGCCAGAACAGGGTCAGACCGGCCATCCAGTGCATGATCCCGCGCATTGGCGAGCGCGGGCTGGTGACAATCAACCAGCACCAGATCAACGTCGCGAGCAGAGCCAGGCCGGCGGCCAGGATGCTGAAATGAGCGACGAATCCTGGCGCCAACCGAACCGCCTGTCGCGCAAGCTTTTCGGGCCAGCCGAATACCATGGCCGACCAGCCGATCCAGGCGAGCAGGGCAAAGACGCTGAAGGTAATCATGCCGAACCAGTCGAAAGCGTTCGCCGCGCCGCGTCGCAGGGAAGCAACCCCGGGAACGGCTAGCAGGACCAGTGGTGAGAGCAGCAACAAGGCGGGTGCGCTGCCTGCGCCTAACCACAGGCTGACCAGCAGCAGCGCTGTCAGCAAAGCGAAAACGGGCAAGGCCAGCGGGGTGGTTGCCAGCTGCCGGCGCTTCGCCCAGAGTGCCCAGCCGGCGAGAGGGAAGGCTGGCCAGGCGTACCAGGGCAGCATGAGGAGCAGGCGCTGCAGGTTGAGCAAGGGCTGAGCGCTGCCGCCGAGCTGGGTCAACTCACCATGCCAGAACCCTGCGAAGTACTGGGGATCTGCGACGAACAGGGCGCCCAGCCAGCCGCCGGCCAGCGCGCAGGCCAGGAGCAGCGAGCCAAGCAGCAGCAGCGCCGAGCGCTGACGGTTATCGGATCGCCAGACGACAAAGGTTGCCACCGGCAGCAGCGGCAGCATGGCTGCCAGGCCGTTGGCAAGAAAACCGAGCCCCAGTGCCGCGCCGAAGCAGGTGGCGCCGTGGCGCGGCCGCTTGCCGAGCAACTGGGTCAGTCCCCAGTAGGCGGCGGTATGTGCAGTCAGCGTGGCCAGCATGGGCTGCGCTTCGTGGGCGTGGAAAAGGAAGCCGATGCTACCGGCCAGTAGCAGGGGCGCCGCCGGCGCTTGCTCGCGGCCGTGCAGTTCGCGCGCGGCGAGCAGGATGAAACCTAGGGCGAGCAGGGTGAACAAGCCGCTGGCCAGTCTCGCACCCTCGTGCAACGGCAACAGCCAGGACCACAGATAACCGGCTGCTGCGGCTACCCAGTAGTAGAGAGGCGGTTCAGGGTAGGGGCGGCCAGCGAGGCCGGGCGTTAGCCAGTGGCCGTTTGAGAGGATGTCATGGACCACGCCGATGGTGATTGCGTCATCATGTTTCCAGGGGTCGTGGCCGATCAGCCCGGTGAACACATAGAGGGCGAGCAGGACTGCCAGAGTCCAGCCGCTGGGTGGCATTGGAATCCCTTTGAAGCGGGCGTGCGCCGGTTGCACTGGCATCTGGAGCGTATTCGCTTGAACGTCCGTTGACGGAAACGAAAAAGGCAGCCAAGGGGCTGCCTTTTCTGTCGACCCTGCCGGCCGACCTAAGCCGGCTTCCGCATGGCGCCGTATTTCTGGTTGAATTTCTCGACGCGGCCGGCCGTGTCGATGATCTTCTGTTTTCCGGTATAGAACGGATGGCAGGCCGCGCACACCTCGACGTGCAGCGGCTTCTTCATGGTCGATCGGGTGGTGAAGGTGTTGCCGCAGGAGCAGGTCACCGCGATTTCATTGTATGCAGGGTGGATGTTGTCTTTCATCTGGTGCTTTTCCTGTGCGTTAGATCTGTCGGATCGCCGCGCCAAGGCGACGCCCGAAACATGAGGAGTCTGGATAAATCGCAATTATCGGTGATTTTTGCATCATCTGCAATCCGGGTTCCGATCGCGCCGACACCAAGTGATCGATTCCGGTGCTTGCCTTCCCCGCGACACCCCCTGGCGTGATCAGCGGCGCATCGAATCGAAGAATTCCGCGTTGTTCTTGGTTGCCTTGATCTTGTCGAGCAGAAATTCCATTGCTTCGAGATCGTCCATGTTGTAGAGGAGCTTGCGAAGAACCCACATCTTTTGCAGCACATCCGGCTTCAGCAGGAGTTCTTCGCGGCGCGTCCCGGAGCGATTGACGTTGATCGCAGGGTAAACGCGCTTCTCGGCCATGCGGCGGTCGAGGTGAATTTCCATGTTCCCCGTGCCTTTGAACTCTTCGTAGATGACATCGTCCATCCGGCTGCCAGTATCGATCAGCGCCGTCGCGATGATGGTCAGCGAGCCGCCTTCCTCGATGTTGCGGGCAGCTCCGAAGAAGCGCTTTGGCTTCTGCAGCGCATTGGCATCGACACCACCGGTCAGCACCTTGCCGGATGCCGGCTGGACGGTATTGTAAGCGCGCGCCAGACGGGTGATCGAGTCGAGCAGAATGACGACGTCCCGCTTGTGCTCGATCAGCCGCTTGGCTTTCTCGATGACCATCTCGGCTACCTGGACGTGGCGCGTCGCCGGTTCATCGAAAGTCGAGGCGACGACTTCACCACGCACCGAGCGCGTCATCTCCGTGACCTCCTCCGGGCGCTCATCGATCAGCAGGACAATGACCGTGACGTCCGGGTGGTTGGTGGTGATGGCGTGCGCGATGTGCTGCATCATCACGGTCTTGCCGCTTTTTGGGCTGGCCACCAGCAGGCCGCGCTGGCCCTTGCCGATCGGTGCGATGATGTCGATGATGCGGCTGGTAATGTTCTCTTCGCCGCGGATGTCACGCTCGAGTTGCAGATGTTCGGCAGGGTGTAAGGGCGTCAGATTCTCGAAGAGAATCTTGTTCTTCGATGCCTCGGGTGCTTCGCCATTGATCCGGTCGACCTTGACCAGGGCGAAATAACGTTCGCCATCCTTCGGCGTTCGGATTTCTCCTTCAATGGTGTCGCCGGTATGCAGGTTGAAGCGCCTGATCTGGCTCGGGCTGACGTAGATGTCGTCAGTGCTCGCAAGATACGAGGTGTCCGGCGAACGGAGGAAACCGAAGCCATCAGACAGTGTTTCCAGCGTTCCGTCGCCGAAGATGCTCTCACCTTTCCTGGCCTGATTCTTTAGCAGCGCGAAGATCAATTCGTGCTTGCGCAGTCGGTTGGCGCCTTCGACGTTGTTGTTGATGGCCATGTCCAGAAGCTGGCTTACATGGAGTGCTTTGAGTTCGGATAGGTGCATGTGCTGGAGACGAGAAAGGGAAGAACCCAACGCGCTGTGTTGCGCGCCGCCGCGAATCAAACGCGTGCCAGAGGGGGGGCCGTGAAGCCGGCAGGGGTGCTGCTAAAGGGAGAGGACGCCTGAAGGGATTGTACGGGCTGGCAAGTGGCCATGGGCAGGCCGTGTACCCACGAAATCTTCAGGCTGGGAGCGTAGCGAGTTTAGAGATTATTGTCAATGAAGCTGATCAGTTGCGATCTCGAGAGGGCGCCGACCTTGGTGGCTTCGATGTTACCGTTCTTGAACAGCATCAGTGTCGGGATGCCACGGATGCCATAACTTGCTGGCGTTCTCTGATTGTCGTCGATATTCAACTTGACGACCTTCAGGCGGCCGGCATAGTCAAGTGCGATGTCGTCCAGCAGGGGTGCAATCATTTTGCATGGACCGCACCATTCGGCCCAGTAATCAACGAGAACAGGCTCAACCGATTGCAGCACTTCGCTGCCGAAACTGTCGTCCGTAACGTGATGGATGTGTTCGCTCATCAAAATGCCTCTTGCGGGGTCTGGGAAGGAGTGCCTGGCGGCGGTGGGTAGCATGGCGTCTGGCCCACGCTCTGGCCGGCCAGCTTTGCAATGCTAGCGAAAAAATCCCGTTAATGGAAGCCGTGGGTCTGTCTCGGAGGCGCCAAATACGCTATAGTCCTGAGCGTCTAAATCTGCAGAAGCGCGACAATGACGTACGTAGTGACTGAGAACTGTATCAAATGCAAGTTTACGGATTGTGTCGACGTCTGTCCCGTGGACTGTTTCCACGAGGGTCCGAACTTCCTGGTGATCGACCCTGAGGAGTGCATCGATTGCACGCTTTGTGTTCCGGAGTGTCCGGCGGAAGCGATATTTGCCGAGGACGATGTACCGGAAGCCCAGCGCGCGTTCATCGCGCTCAACGCCGAACTGGCGCGGACGTGGCCGGTCATCGTTGAGCGGACCGACGCGCTGCCCGAGGCCGACGAGTGGAACAACAAGCCGGACAAGCTCAAGTATCTGCTGCGCTGAGTCTGGCTGTCCTCCCTCCTTTTTCCGCTAGTCGCGCGACGCCAGGCGGCGATGATCTGGCTAGGCTTCGCCTGGCCAGATGAAGCCTGCGGGAAGCCATGACGACAGCCTGCGCCTGCGCTTTCCCGGCGAGCACCGGTTTCGGTTGCTCATCGCGAAAATGCTCTTCTGCCCGCCGGCAGGAGCAACAAATCCTTTAGAATAAAGCCCGTAGCGTCAACCATTCGGTCAATGGTTGGGAGGCGAACGGCAGTCAGCCGACGGCAGGTGCCGGCGACGCCGATTCTTATACAGAGAAGGTCACTCAGGAGGAGAGCAGGTGGAGAAGATCTGGCTGAAGAGCTATCAACAGGGCGTACCCGCCGAGGTTGATTTGAGCGAGTTCCAGTCGCTTGGCGAGCTGTTCGAGAAAAGCGTCGCAAAGTATCGCGACCGCGTGGCCTATATCAACATGGGGGTCGAGATCACCTACGCGGAACTCGACAAGTTGTCGCGGGATTTTGCCGCTTACCTGCAGTCGGTTCTCAAGTTGCCGCTGGGGGCCCGCGTGGCCCTGATGATGCCGAATGTGCTGCAGTATCCGATCTGTATTTTCGGTGCCTTGCGTGCGGGCTATGTGGTGGTGAATGTCAACCCGCTGTACACGCCACGCGAACTGGAGCATCAACTGAAGGATTCAGGCGCCGACGTCATCGTGATTCTCGAGAATTTCGCTGTCACCCTGGAGCAGGTCGTGGCGAGAACGCCGGTGAAACACATCGTGGTGGCTCGTCTTGGCGACATGCTCGGCTTTCCGAAGGGTGCGGTCGTCAATTTCGTCGTCAAGTATGTCAAGAAGATGGTGCCGGCATGGAATCTGCCGCGCGCCGTCAATTTCCGTAGCGCGCTTGCCAAGGGCGCTTCGGCCGAGCTGAAGGCGGTCGCCGTCAAGCAGGAAGATCTGGCCTTTCTGCAGTACACGGGTGGAACGACAGGCCTCTCGAAAGGGGCCATGCTGATTCATCGCAACATCCTGGCCAATCTCGCCCAAGCGCACGCCTGGATCAAGCCGGCGCTGGGGGATGAGCAGCACATGGTCGTTACGGCGCTGCCCCTCTACCACATTTTCGCCCTGACGGCGAACTGCTTCACCTTTTTCAAGATCGGTGCCAGCAACCTGCTGATTACCAACCCGCGCGACATTCCTGGTTTTGTCGCGGAACTGGGCAAGTATCCCTTCACGGTCATCACCGGCGTCAATACCCTGTTCAATGCCATGCTGAACAATGATGCCTTTTGTGCGCTCGACTTCGCCAAGCTCAAGGTCACGCTCGGCGGTGGGATGGCCGTCCAGAGGGCGGTTGCAGAAAGGTGGAAGCAGGTGACCGGCAAGCCCCTCATCGAGGCCTATGGTCTGACCGAAACCTCGCCGGCGGCAACCATCAATCCACTAGACATCCCCGCCTACACCGGCGCGATTGGTGTGCCGATCTCGTCTACCGAGGTCGCCATTCGCAACGACGCGGGCGTCGATGTACCGCTGGGCGAGCGCGGCGAACTCTGCATCCGGGGTCCGCAGGTCATGAAGGGTTATTACAACCGTCCTGAAGAGACCGCCAAGGTCATCATGCCTGACGGTTTCCTGCTGACCGGCGATATCGCGGTGATGGATGAAACCGGTTTCGTCCGTATTGTCGACCGGAAGAAGGACATGATTCTGGTCTCGGGCTTCAACGTGTACCCGAACGAAGTCGAGGATGTCGTGGCCCAGCATCCCGGCGTTCTTGAGGTTGCTGCGGTCGGTGTTCCGCACGACAAGTCGGGAGAGGCGGTGAAGATCTTCGTCGTCAAGAAGGACCCGGCGCTCACTGCAGAGGCGTTGATCGCCCATTGCCGGGAGCACCTGACCGGCTACAAGGTGCCTGGCCAGGTCGAATTCCGTACCGAGTTGCCGAAGACCAACGTCGGCAAGATCCTGCGCCGCGAACTCCGCGACGAGGCAATCAAGAAGGCCTGATCCGCCAGACCTCCCTGGCGGTGCTTCTGGTCAGACGCACCGCCAGCCGATCCGCGGGCAGGTGCGAGCCGTTGTGACGAGGCGCAGTCAGTCGTCCTTCGCGGCATACGGCTGCAGTGCTTCGGTCGTGATCGGGTGCTTGTTGCGCGAGGCGTAGAAGATCGGGGTCTTGCCGTGCTTGTCCTTGCTCTTCGGGTCGGCACCCCGTTCGATGAGGAGCCGTGCGACCCGTGGCTGGCCGGTCGCGGCGGCAAGGTGCAGCGGTGTTTGCCCGGTGTCGGTCCGCGCATTCGGATCCGCCTTTCGGTCAAGCAGCAGTTCCACTACGTGCCTGCCACCTGCAAGGACCGCCGCATGCAGGGGCGTCATGCCGATCCGGTCCCTGACTTCGATGGTCGCACCGCTGGCGAGAAGAAGTTCCGTTGCCCTGGTGCGTCCGTAGAACGCTGCCATGTGGAGGGGTGTTCTGCCGAGTGCGTCGGTGGTCTCGATCTCCGCTCCCGCTTCCAGCAGCGACCTGATCTTCGCCAGATCGCCGCTAATGGCGGCGATGGCCAGCGGCGACGCCGCGGTCGGGATGTCGTCAACGGTCACCGCCGGGGGCTTTTCTGCTGCCGCGTTGTCAGGTTCCTTGCTGCAGGCGCCGAGGGCCAGGAAAAGCACGGAAATGGTCAACATGACGCTGCGAGATAGGGCGGTTTTCATCTGAGAGATCCTCCTGCCAGGAGGAAGCATATTATCATCGCGGCCGCCGGTGACGTTTATCAGGCATCGGATCATCGTTCCGGGTCGCCCAGGGTGCCTGGCGCTGATCGGGCGAACCAGTCTCGTTTAGAGAGTCGATCCAGGTACAGGTAAACCACCGGTGTCAGGTAGAGCGTCAGGAACTGGGAGACCAGTAGCCCTCCCACCACCGCCAGGCCGAGCGGCTGCCTGACTTCGGCGCCGGCACCGAGTCCCAGGGCGACTGGCAGGGTACCCATCAGCGCCGCCATGGTGGTCATCATGATCGGTCGAAAACGGATCAGGCAGGCTGCAAAAATCGCTTCGCCGGCCGGCATTCCCGCCTGTCTCTGCTGTGCCAGGGCAAAGTCGATCATCATGATGGCGTTCTTCTTCACAATACCGATCAGCATGATGACGCCCACAAAGGCGTAGAGGCTGAGGTCAACACCGAAGATCAACAGCGTCAACAGTGCGCCGAGACCGGCCGAGGGGAGTCCCGAGAGGATGGTCAGCGGGTGAATGAAACTCTCGTAGAGAATGCCGAGCACCAGGTACACCACGAGAACCGAGACCAGGAGCAGGACGCCCAGACCCTGCTGCGAAGACTGGAAGGCCTGGGCGGTCCCCTGCAGGCTGGTGTTGAGGGAAGCGGGAACCAGCATTTCCTGTTCCATGACCTTGATTCGGTTCACCGCTTCACCGAGGGAGACGCCGGGCAACAGGTTGAACGAAATGGTCACCGACGGCATCTGGCCCTGGTGATTAACCGTCAGCGCCTGCGTCTTGCGACTGAATTGCGCCACCGTGTCGAGCGGGATGAGCTTGCCGCTGCTGCTGCGGACGTGCAGGCGGGCAAGCGATTCCGGCGCAGCCTGGTGCTCCGGGGCAACTTCCAGAATCACTTGATACTGATTGCTCGAGCCGTAGATTGTTGACACCTGTCGGGCGCTGAAAGCGCTTTGCAGCGCATCTTCGATCTGCCCGTAGCTGAGGCCAAGGGCTGCCAGCCGGTCTCGATCAATGTCGAGCGAAACCACGGGGCTGAGCTGGTTGAGGTTGTTGGTCACGTCGACCAAGCCAGGTAACCGGCGGATGCCATCAGTCAAGGTGCCGGTCCATTGATAGAGCTGATCGAGGTCGGTGTCCTGCAGGGTGTACTGGTACTGCGCCGCCGTCAGCTGGCCGCCGATGCGAATCACCGGCGGATTCTGCAGGTAGGCCTTGATGCCCGGAACTTCGGCCAGCTTGGGGCGCAGGCGCTGAATGATCTCATCCGGCGACGACCGGCGTTCTCCTCGCGGCTTCAGGATCATGAATAGGGTGCCGGTATTGGCAGTCGGGCGGACGCCGCCGGCCCCGACCGCCGACATGAAGGACTGGATATCGGGTTCCTGGGCGACGATTTCGGCCAGCGCGCGTTGATGTTGCGCCATCGCGGCGAAGGACACGTCCTGGGCGCCTTCGGTGAAGGCAATGATCCGCCCCGAGTCACCGCTGGGCAGGAACTCCCTGGGCACCGCAGCGAAGAGCAATCCGGTCAGCGCCAGCGTCGCCAGGAAACTCGCCAGGACCATACGCGGGTGAGCCATGGCCAGCCTGAGCGTGCGCTCGTAGGCGGCGAGCAGGGCGGCGAAAAAGCGCTCGAAGGCCTGGAAGAGGCGGCCGTGCGAATCCGGCTCGACGCGTTTGATGAAACGGCTGCAGAGCATCGGGGTCAGGGTCAGCGAGACCAGACCTGAGACCAGGATGGCAACGCAGATGGTGACCGCGAATTCGTGCAGCAGGCGGCCGACGATCCCGCGCATGAAGAGGACAGGAATGAAAACGGCCACCAGCGAGATGGTCATCGAGAGGATCGTGAACCCTATCTCGCGGGCACCCTTGATCGCTGCCTCGAAAGGCGTTTCGCCCTGTTCAACGTGCCGGACGATGTTCTCCAGCATCACGATCGCATCATCGACAACGAAGCCGACCGACAGGGTCAGGGCCAGCAGGGAAAGATTGTCGAGGCTGTAGCCAAGGATCGACATCACGCCGAAGGTGCCGACGATCGAGATCGGCAGCGCCAGGCTGGGGATCAGTGTGGCCGACAGATTCCGCAGGAACAGCAGAATCACCAGCAGGACCAGGAAACCGGCCAGAATCAGCGTGAACTGGACGTCTTCGATCGCTTCCCGAATCGACACACTGCGGTCGAAGAGCACCTTCATGTCGATCGCTGCCGGCAGTCCGGACTGGAATGACGGCAGCACCCGCTGGATGGCCTCGACGGTATCGATGGTGTTGGCGCCGGGCTGGCGTTGCACCGCCAGGACGATGGCCCGCTGGTCCACGTTCCAGCTGGCGATTCGCTGGTTTTCGACGCTGTCGATCGCGCTGGCCACCTCCTCGAGGCGCACCGGCGCGCCATTTCGCCAGGCGACGATCAGCGGCCGATAGGCGGCGGCAGTGCCCAGTTGCCCGCCATCCCGAATGGCAAAACTCTGACGCTGGCCATCGAGCTGACCCACCGGCTGATTGACGTTGTTCTGCGCCAGCGCCTGTTGCAGTTCGTCGATGCCGATTCCCCGGCTGGCGAGCTGGTCGGGGTTGGCCTGGATGCGCACGGCAAACTTCTGCGAGCCGTAGACCTGCACCTGGGCAACGCCGGCGATGGTCGACAGGCGTTGCGCGAGCTGGGTTTCCGCGTATTCGTTCACCAGCGACAGCGGTAGCGTGACTGACGACATGGCGATGTAGAAGATAGGCGAGTCGGCCGGGTTGACCTTGCGGAACGAGGGCGGGGCCGGCATGTTCGGTGGCAGCCTGCGCAAGGCGGCAGAGATCGCCGACTGAACGTCCTGAGCGGCGGCATCGATATTGCGCTCGAGCGAGAACTGCAGGGTGATCGCCGTCGAACCCTGGGCGCTGGTCGAGGTCATCGAATCGAGACCGGCGATGGTCGAGAACTGTCCCTCGAGGGGTGTCGCGACCGCCGCTGCCATGGTCTCCGGGGAAGCCCCCGGCAGGCTGGCCGTGACCGAGATGGTTGGGAAATCGACGTTCGGCAATTCCGAAACCGGCAGGGCGCGATAGCCGATGACGCCGAAGATCAGCAGGGCTGCCATCAGCAGCGTGGTCATCACCGGGCGCCGAATGCAGAGTTCAGGCAGATTCATTGTTGCTTCAGCGGCCTGGTCCCGACGCAGGCGCCGGCGGCGTCGCAGTGGCAACTGGCGCCGCCTCGAGTCGGGCGGGCTTCACCTGCACCAGCGTGTCGGCGGTGAGCCTGAGCTGGCCATCCGTGACGACCGTTTCGTCCGCTGCGATTCCCTTGCTGATCGCTGCCAGGCCACGGTCACTGGCCCCGACCTCGACCTTCCTGGGCTCAACCCTGCTGTCCGGCCGGACGACAAACAGGAAGGCACCCTCCGGTCCCTGCTGGACGGCCTCGGCAGGCACGACGACCGCGTTAACCAGGGTGTCAAGCGCGAGGCTGACATTGACAAACTGTCCAGGGGTCAGGTGTTCGTCGCGATTTTCCAGCAAGGCCTTCATCTGGATCGTTCCGGTGCTGGCATCCACACTGTTGTCGAGGAAGCTGACCGTTGCTTGCAGGGGCTGCTCCTGATCGCCGGGAATCCTGACCGTTGCCCGCAGCTCGCCCGTTCGCATGGCGCTGCGCAGCCGCGGCAGATGCTTTTCGGGAACCGAGAAAGTCACGTACAGCGGCCGCACCCGATTGACCACCGCCAGGGCCGTTTCATTGACCTTGATCGCCGAGCCGGGAAAAACCAGCCGCGCGCCAACGACGCCGGCAAAGGGCGCGCGGATGGTGGTGTAGGCGAGTTGGCGCCTGGCCAGCTCGACCGCTGCCCTGTCGGCCTTGACCATAGCCGCGGCTGCCGCCTCGGCGGTCCGCAGCTCGTTCACCTTTTCCTCGGACACGAAGCCGCGTCGCTGCAGGGCGAGATAACGCTCAACGTCGGCCCTCGTCTTGGCCAGTTGGGCCTCGTTGCTGGCCAGATTGGCCTCCGCCTGCAGCAGGCGGGCGTCGAAATCGCCGGGATCGAGCCTGACCAGGACTTCACCGTGACTGACGCGTTGTCCTTCGCTGTAGAGTACCGCCGTGACCTGGCCATCGAGTCGCGACTTCAGGGTTACGCTGGCGTAAGCCTCGGCCCGTCCCGGCACCTCGAGCAAAATCGGCATGTCGCGCACAGTGGCCTTTGCTGCCGTCACCGGCACCGCTGGCGCAGCCTTGGCATCTTTGCTGACTGCCGCCGGCTGGCGAGCAGTCTGGTACCAGTACGCGGCAGCAACGAGGGCGACCGCGACCGCGGCCAGCAACAGCCTCCTGGATCGGGTCATCTGGCGTCGGCGCAACCGTCGGTCGCTGGGAGCTGGCGGGGGAACATCAAGCCGCCTGACGGGTAAGGCAGGCCGGCGAACAGGAAACTCATTTTCGGGCTGATGGCGATCGCGCTGCCACAATCAGCTTCATTTGATCGCGCAGCAGCAGCTGGCCATCGCCGGCCAGGAAACCGAGCTCGGCGTCATACTCTCCGGGGCTCAGGTCGAGGACGGCTTCGGTCTGCCCGTCGTGCAAGCGCACGCTCCTCACCAGAGACTGATTTCTTCTGAGATGCAACGAGAAATACCCGGTTTCCCGGATCGAAGTCCCCTCCGGCGCGACGCCCAGACCGAGCACGCCAAGCTTGATCAGGAACGGGCTGTTGACTGTTTCGCCATCGCGAATATTTTTGATATAGACCCCTCTGGCGTCGGTCGGTGGCGTCGAGACTTCATCCTCATACCACGCCTGGCACGTCTCGTTGAAGCGATCGGGGTCAATCCTGGGCTTTGCCGATCCCTGGCGGTTGGCGAGTACCTTGACATTGATCTTGCGGCTGAAGACGAAATACGGTCGGTGGTCGTAATCGGCAAACAGCAGGCGCAGGCTGTGCTCTCCCGGCGGAAGATCAATCGTGGCCGCTGTCTGCCCCTTGCCGAAATGCCGGTACTTGTCCGAGAAGGGGATCGGTTCGGAAACGGTTGCAGGCAGGGGCGTGTCAATCAACAAATGGTGATGACCGCTTCCCTCTCTTTTGTTACCGGCGGGAATCACGCCCATGCCGCGGATGCCGAACTCCACCCAGAACGGCGTGCGAACGCGGAACTCGTCCCGCAGGTTCGAGAAGGTGACCGGCGTGGGTTCGGCGAACAGCCTGACTGACGTTCTGTCAGCCGTGAACTGCAGCCAGCAACGACGCTCCAGCGGATCATCGGGCAACGGTCTGGCGATGCCGATTTCTGATAGCAGCAGTAGCGCCACGGCTGGGGCAATCTTCCGTATATTCATCAGCGGCCTCCAGGATTCCACACATCAATCAGCCGGCGGGGCCATCGCGTGGCAGCATAGCATGGTCAGCGCCTCACGCGGATTCGTGCCGCGCCCCGTCGTGGCAAGTGACCGACGCCGGGCCTGCCGCGGCGCAGTCCGGCGGCGCGTTTCGCCAGCTGAGGTTGATGTCGGCAAGACAGTGTTCAGCCCTGAGTCAGACTGCCCGTCCTTGTCGGAGCTGCTCAGAGGCCGTGAAAGACTGATGCCGTGCCAGGAAACCGTCATTGCCGCGCCAGCGGGAATCTGGTCGGGCTTCAGCCGGATCTCGAGAATCGCCCCCGGGGAGCAACGACCGGGCAGTCAACGGCAACGCTCATCTCCTGCCGCTCAGGCTTGGCCGGGGTGCCATCTCGCCGCCAGACGATGGCGATCGGTGAAATGAATTGGCCGGAGGCGCCGTTCTCAGGGGGCAAGCCACAGTTCAGTGACCGTCGACGCCCCGCCGTACGGACCCTTGTTGACTGTCAGGCTGACCTTGCTTCCCACCTTGATATCGGACAGCTTTACTGGAACGCGCTGGTCATCCTGTCGGTAAACCGCGATTGCGTCGGGACGAAGGGTGAACCGGCGGTCGTTGGCGAGGACAATGTATCCCGCTTTGAGATCGATTTTTGTCACCGTTCCTGACTCCGAGGCCGCAGCCGTGGAGGAGGTCGCGGCAGCAGTACCCGCCCCGCTTTCTCCCTTTGCTTCAATGGCAAAGGAACTCGGCACACAGAGCGAGGCGGCAAGGATCAAGCAGGCGGGGTGGAAGGATAATGTTTTCATCGCGCTCTTTCTATTGCTGTTGATCGGGAAGCTCGCGCCAGGATATGCGACGGATCTGTGGTGGAGGCGTCGGGAGAGGGAAGGTCACGGTTCTGCCATCGGATAGCCGGATCAGGGCGCGTACCGCTCCGGAAGGCAGCCGGATGAGTAACGGCCGGCTTGCCAGAGCGTTACCCAGCGAGACGGAGGCCCAGCCCCCTACACTGTAGGTCAGGGCGCCGCCCGTGCGATAGTCCAGGTAATTGAGGAAGGATGAACCACCCGGGACGCACGGATCTTTGTTGGGAATGTTCGACGTGAAGACCAGGGTAGCGAGCGCCAGTTGGGGATCGGTATTGATTCGTTCGCCCCTCGCCGGCAGGTCAATGTACCAGCCCCGCTTGAGTTGTGGGCCGGTGAGGTCAAACTTCGTTCCGCTTGCGGTCCGGTCGCCGTTGGCCTGTGGCGTCAATGTCTGTTCTTGCAGATTCGCACGTAGCGGGTTGATGGTTGGCGCGGCCGAGCGATCGTCGATCAGGCCGTACATCGTCTGCGTGTCAACCGAACTGACATCGTCGTCGGCCAGGTAGCGGCCGGTTCCGACATAGACGAAGCGGAAGACCTTATTGTCTTCAAGAATGCTGGCGAGTTCGGGGGCTGTGGTCACCGGCTGGGGTTTGCCCGCCCCGTCCACCAGCGTTGCGAGCCGCCTGACATTCCAGCCGTTCGAGGCGCCGGTGAGGTCAAAGCGCCAGACATTGCCATTGAGATCGCCGCCGTACACCTGGGTGACCGTGTTGTCGACATCGGCGCTCTCGACGTAGCCGGAGATGGCGGCCAGGCCGCTGGGGTCAGCATTGTCGCCGACACCGGTTGGAATGTCCTTGATCAGCGCCCCCGTCTTGGCATTGAGGACAAACAGGTGGCCGACACCGTCACCGGTGAAGTTGACTCCGCCGACATTGACCGTACGACTATTGTTGTAACCCGAAGTCACCAGGACGACCCAGCCCTGGTCGGCGGTTTTGGCGATGATCGGCTTGCCGAAGCTGTATCCGAGGTCGGCAACCACCTGGCCAGCCGTCGCGCTGTTAGGGAATTCCCACAGGACATTGGCGGCGGCGGCGGCTTCGGTTGCGGGGGGGCCAGCCGAAACATCGAGCGCGTAATAGCCGTAGCCGCCCTTGTTGAGACCGCCAACCAGCAGCGTGTGCCAGTCGCCGGCGGCATTGTTGACCACGCCGCCAGTGCGATTGAAGTCTACGTCGGCAACGGTCGGCGTGCCATCAACGTAGAATTTGTGGCTGAAACCGGGCTTGAGCGAGAGGTTTTCCAGGGGGTGGTTGGCCAGTCTGGGGTCGATGAAAATGGGGTCGATGAAAAGGTTGGGGACATAAGCCCACTCTTCCGCACCGGTGGCGGCGTTGAAGGCATGCAACATGCCGTCGTTGGCACCCTGGAAAACCATTTCCGGTCGTGCAGCGTGCTGGGCCTTGAAAGCGCCGTAACCAGGATTTGCCGCCTCGCTGTAGTTGTTCCTCGGTGCGCCGACAATCACCGGCTCGGAGTTGACAATATCGCCAAGGACATGAGCTCGTTTGCGATAGACGGCCCCTTCCCCGGTGCGGTCACCCCGAATGAAATTGACGATTCCAGGACCGTCCACGGCGCTGATTGAGTTCTGCTGCGATACGCTGAGAGTGGGGGTGTTGGCGACGTTTGGCCGGAACAGAATTCCCTGGCCTGCCCCAGCGATACCGCTATAGCTGACAATCCTTCGATTGTTGCTGGCCAGGTTGTCGAGCTGCCCCTGCGCAGAGGGAACCCAGAGGGGCTGCGCGATGTCCGGGGCGCCAGTAACTTGATCCAGTCTGTAGCTCTGCAGATCCCCGGTCCAGTTGCCGGAGTTGTAACCTGCCTGAAAGGCGCTCGTCGCGGCGCTGACGTTGGCGTTGGTCACTGCCACCGCGGCGGCTGCGCCGTCGCGGGAGATCGCGTCGTTGACCACCGTCGATATGGCATTCTGCAAGGATGCCGGATCGTTGGCGAAGAATGCCTTCGATGTTCCCCCCCGGGATGCCATTTCATCCATCACCGCGACAGCGCGCGCGTTGGCGACCGTATCACCCATGGCGATGACGTAAGTCTGGACGTCGAAGTCATTCACGCAGTTGTTGCAACCGCGGTAGGGGACAGTGCGCAGATTGGTGACGGCCGTCAAAGCATCGTTGGCGGCGGTACCGAAATTCCAGACGCCGTTCACGTTGGTGTCGGTGCGCTCGGCCGCGCTGTAGAGAGCCACGGGCATCCTGGTGATGGGATCAACAGCGCCGCCGCCAATGAAGTTGCCGGTGGGCAGGCCGTCGGTCAGCAGCATGACGAAGTTCTTTTGGCAGAAGGCAGTGATCGGGTCGGTATTGGCAAGCTTTGCTCTTGTTTTCCAGTCGATCTGGCCCAGGAAATAGTCCTTTGCTGATCGCAACGTTCCGGCGAGGGGAGTGAAGACGGCGGCATTCTTGATTTCAGGTGTTGCCTTGTCGTTGGTTTCGCTTGCCAGCTTGGTCAGCAGGTTGTTGTAATGCGCGGGGCCGGGGGGGGGGTTGGGAGGGGGGCCGGTTTCGTCCACAATGGCTTCGTCCAAGCGTCCGCCACCAGTGATGCTTGAGTTGTACCCCCAGCCGCGGCGGAGAAAGAGTTGTCGGGTCACTCCCGGGAAGGAGGGCAGGTAGCCGGCATCCGTTGGGCTGAATTGGATTTGATTTCCCCAAAGAGTCTTAAAGGCACCCCCTACCCCTCCCACCCAGCGCGTGTCGTTGAGTATGCGGTTATAATATACTGTGTAGGTAGTGGAATTTTGGGCACGAGGGTCGCTATAGGCCCAGAGTTGCGGCGTTTGATTTGCAAAAGTGTTGTAGAGAACGTCGAGAATCCAGGGGTCGTCGGAACTGACATCGTAGGTGACGAACCGGCCGCCGACAAACGGCTGTGGATTCGAGACGCAACGCCGATTGCCGTTTCTGGCGGAGATGCCGGCGACGCAGTCGTCGGTCAGCACCATGCCGTTATCGTTCCCCATGAGGTAGACATAGGTATCTATTGGTGAGGGGGCTGCGGCGGTGGTGGCAAAGCTCATCAAGCCCCAGTTGAACGAGGTGCGGTAGTCGCGGAGCATGGTGCGCAGGATATCGCGGCCGATATTGCCGCGGGTATTCGGGTTGTCGCCCGACTGGAGCGCGCCGCCCATGAAGGCATCCATCGATTGCGAGTTGTCGAGCATCAGCAGGAAATTCGCTCTTACCTTATTGCTGACTACCATCGGGATGTCGTTGAGGTCGGTCGCGGCGCCATGCGCCGGCGGCTGTATCAGCCCGAGAGCCAGCAGCATCAGCGAATGCGCGAGAGTGCTCTTGAAGCGGGTTTTGGGCGTTTTCATTGCGGTGTTCTCCGATCAGTAGCTGAGAAATACCTGGACATGGCTCTGTGTGTTCCTGGGGCCCGTGACTTGAACGGTCACCCGGTAGGAGATGGGGCCGGGAAGCGCAATAGGGGGGTTCTTCTTGCTATCTACCTGGGGCAGATTGCTGCAGTCATCGAGCACATCGACTGGCGGGGCGCGATTACACTGCCGGTCGATGACGTAACGAATGTTGTAGCCGCGGGGCGCGCCGGGGACATCATTGCCGCCCCAGTTGATGTCCTGCTGGGGCGCGTTTGCTATATCCGTTCTGTTGCCCCGGACTGGCAGGCCCTTGCCGTCCAGCCCGCATCCCACTGGAAACGGGGCGTTGTTGCAGTTGAGGTTGGGCAGGTTGATCGACCTGACGGGAAAGTAGCGGCAGTCGGCCGCGCAGCCGACTGGCCACGCGTTTTCTCTGGCGGCGACCGGAATGGCGATCAGGTCCGCGGTGGCGGCCTCGACTCCCAGATCGGCGATGTTCAAGGTCGATTGCCGGAAGGCGAAATTGCCCGAGATGACGTTGGCCGAGTCGACGACGCGCACCAGGGCGACGCCGGCGATGGCCATGGCCGTCAACATGATCAGCACCATGATCAATGCCACGCCGGACTGCGCTCGTTGTGCCGGCAAGCGCCGGGAGATCAGTTGTTCCATATCGTGTTCTTCAAGGGCACGACGGTTTGAAAGACGCGATAACGGTAATGCCTGTCGTCGGCGCCGATTGCGAGGGCTTCACCGGGCCAGTATTCAATGGCCGCCGGGCTGACCTCGGTCCTCTCCCAGTTGCCACTGCGAACGATCAGGCTGATCTGCACCGCGACCAGGGTATTCGCTCCCGCTGCCGTCAGCGCTGGCGTGTCATTGTCAAAGGTGTCGAGCACTCCGTCGAGTGGGTTTGGTATGGCGGTGTCGCGGCCGTAACGCGCCCGTAGTCCCACCACACCGGGAATGAGATCGAAGGTGTCGACGTTGCCAGTGACCATGTTTCTCTCCGCCATGCGCAGCACATTGTTCTGGACAAAGTAACTGCGGTCGACCAACTGGCCGAGATTCAGAACCTGGGCGCCGCCGACACCGCCTTTGAAACCGCCTGCAGGGAACTGAACGTTCGCTGGTGGATTCCAGGGCATGGGGCCATATGGCAGATTCCATGAAGTCCCGGCGCCCGTAGCGTCCTGGGAAAGCTGCAGGATGAAACAGTCCGGCGGTTGGGATATCAGGACCATATCCCCCTGATTGAACCCGATACCGTTATCGACGATGAGGAGCGCGCTTGGATCAGCCAGGTCCGCCTGAACTCTTGCCGCGATATTGCCGAAAGGCGATGAACTGTAGAGGATACTGATCCTGTCGGTCCCGGCCGCCAGAGGGTTTGGCGTGATAGTGACCGGAAGTCCGCTGAGGGGGGGGGCGATGGGAGCGTTGGCGTAATAGGCAGTGATCGTCGGGCAACCGAGACCGATCATGCCGAAGCCCGCGTGGCGCAGGTCCCTTTCGATCGAGAACGCACCGAGCAGGCCGTTCTCCTGGCTCTGCGCGGTGCCGGTCGTCGTGCGCTTCCAGCCGTCGTAGACCGAAAAGACCTGCACAATGATCAGCAGGCTGATCAGCGTGATCGCTGTCGCGACCAGCAACTCGACCAGCGAGAAGCCGAGATCACTTTTCCGCAGGGAGATGGGCTTGTGCATGGCCTAGCCTCGGATCTGTGCTGCGGTGGTGTAGCAGTGGTAGACGACCTCTTGCGGGTTTTTCCAGCACAGGGTCACCGTGACGATATTCGCCGGACAGACCGTGACTTGCTGCAGGGTGCTGGCGACGGCGGCCGAGGTCAGGCCGTTGAGTTCGGTTTGGAGGGCTGCAAGCCAGTTGGTAACGTTTGGATTGAAGGATGCCGCGCCGGCAAAAGGGGGGAGGGGAGTGGGGGGCACGAGAGGGGGGCACGTGTTAATGTCGGGCCGGTGTGCATAGCTGGCCAGATTGGCACGATCGTCGGCCCACATCCGGCTGATCAGCTGATTCCCATAAAAGGCGGCGACCGCGCGCTGTCGGGCGTCGTCGGCATTCTTAATCGCTGCCGCCTGCAGCCCGATCAGGCCAAGAACGCCGATCGAGAAAATCGCGATGCTGATCAGCGCTTCGAGCAGCATGATCCCTCGCTGAGACTTTGCCGGGCCGGGCTGCCTGTCGGGCCGCCGCGCGTTGATTAGGGTATACATTCGCGTGTGTCGGGTGGGTTGGCCGCGGGAACATTGGGATCACACATTCGGATCAGGCCGCCGGGGGTGAGTTGGATGGCGAGATTCCGTGTGTCCGCGGCAGCGATGGCCGACGAATCGATGTCGATCCGCGCGATAGGGTTGTTGCCGGCGACCATCACCCGGCCGAGGCCATTGAAGACGACCGTGTCAGCTGGAGCGCCACCCCCGTTCAGGGCCGTGATGGTGACCTCCGAGGCCTGTTCGGCGGCTGATTTCTTGGCGACGATAAAGGGCGCCGTGGTGTCGGAAATGTCGATGTTGCACTGCACCGTCGGATCATTCAGGCTAACGACCCAACTGGTCCCTGACGAAGACAGGGTACACCCCGCACCAAGATCGCTCACCAGATGGAAGCCGACCAGACGGTTCCGCTTGATCGCTTCATTGCGCGCGGCACTCAGACCACTGGCAAGGGTTTCGGCTGCCGTGCGGATGCGGGAATTGGCGATCCAGGCGCTGTAACTGCTTGCTCCAAGGCCGATCAGGATTCCGAGAATGGCCACCACGACGACCATTTCAATCAGGGTGAAGCCCCTGGCGGGGCCGGCCGGATTCAGCACGTCTGCCCCTTCAATCTCAGCCAGCAGTTTGCGGGCGTGACGCCCCGGCCTGCTGGCAGGCTGGTCGTTTGGCGGTTGTTGGCTTCGTCAATCGTATAAGTGAATTGTCCGGTGCCGCCCGCCGCGACGCCGGTGGCGGTGACCAGAAACGCCTGGCCAAGATCCACTGCCGGAACACGGGCAACGTTAGTGGTGCAGGCATAAGTGAAATACGTGCTGTTGAGACGGTTCATGACATCGATCACCCTCTGATGACAATTGCCGGTGGCGGCGCCTTGAGCTGGATTCGCGTCGTAACTCCGATTGTCCTGGAAATACTGTTCCAGCGTGACCCGCAGGTTTGACAGCGAGTTGGTGGCGTCGGTCAGCTTGCTGCGCAGTACGTACTCCTGGTAGTTCGGCACGCCGATGGCCAGCAGGATACCGATCACCGCGACGACGATCATCAGTTCGATGAGAGTGAAGCCGTGGCTTCCGGGCAGGGGGCTTAGTTTTCTCATGGCATTCCTTGACGGCGCTTGCCTGCCGCCGGGCGGGGAAAGGGGAGACGAAGGCGGGGAGGACGGCGCAGACGGCATTTCATTTCACAGGATCCGAGTTGCCCCGGGGGCAGGGGGAATCATCGTTCGAAGCGTGACGGCGACTGATGGAATGATAGACGAGGGTGGCGCCGGGGCAAGTGCCGGACGATGTACGGCCGCTTGTGGCGGATGAGTGGCGGGGCCTGGGCGGTAGCGGGCGGTAGAATCCTCCTTCCGCCGGGTTCGGCCTTCTCCTTGCACTCAGTGACTCTCTCGACAGCAGTCTTCTTTGGCACTTCAGCGGCGCAGCGACGGCGGGAAAGTCTGCTCTGGGCGCTGCTGGTGTCGCTGTGGCTGCATCTGCTGGTGTCGGCGGTGCCATTGCGAACTCCCGACAGGGCCGGCGACGCTACGGCGGGGCGGGCGGTATCGGCATCGGCATCGGCATTCGCCGTGACCTTGCGGGGCGCATTCGGCCAGGGGCCGTCGCTGGCCGGCAGGCCAACGCCACCGGCCGCGAAGAAAGTGGCGAGTTCGCAAAGTCGCTCGGGCGCCGCGCGCGCAGCGGGCTCGCGAGAGCTTGCGGAGCCGGCGGCGCTGGTCGCTGCGCGGGGCCAGCGTCGGCTGGCAGCCGATATCCCGCCCTACCTGCTGGAGCCGTTGGCGGTGAATGCACCGCTGGCTGGCTGGTATTTCTCGCGTGCCGAGTTGACGGTGCCGCCGGTCCTGCAGGACGCGCCACGATTGCAGTTCCCGGATGGACCGAGCGGTGCCGCGGCTGGCCGCGGCAGGGTGCTGCTGCGGGTGTTCCTGGGCGTCGGCGGTGCGGTCGAGGGAATCGAAGTGCTCAGTAGCGATCCGCCGTCGGTTTTCGACGAAGCGGCGGTCGCTGCCTTTGCCAACCTGCGCTTTCGCCCGGGCGAGATCGAGGGCGTGGCTGTGACCAGTCAGACGGCTTTCGAGGTCTATTTCGAGGACAGTGAAAGCGGCAGCAGCGCCGACAGTGAAACCGGCAACAGCGCCTCGACCGAGCGGCCGGAGGATCGCCAGAGGCGCGGCGCGGGCAGCGGCGCATCGTTTCGTTAGTGCGCCTAGATGATTTCCATGTGACCCAGGCCGGCGGTCAGATCCCGGTCCTTGGATTCCTTGCCATGCAGCTTGATCTGCAGTCGCAGGTCGTTGAGCGAGTCGGCGTTGCGCAGGGCATCGGCGTAGGTGATCTGGCCGTCTTCGTAGAGATCGAACAGCGCCTGATCAAAGGTCTGCATGCCCAGTTCGCGCGAGCGCCTCATCACGTCCTTGATTTCAGTGACCTGGCCCTTGAAGATCAGGTCGGATATCAGGGGTGAGTTGAGCAGGATCTCGATCGCCGGCACACGTCCCTTGCCGTCCTTCTTCGCCAGCAGGCGCTGTGAGACCAGCGCCCGCAGGTTGAGCGAGAGATCCATCAGCAACTGGTGGCGGCGTTCCTCGGGGAAGAAGTTGATGATCCGGTCGATCGCCTGGTTGCTGCTGTTGGCATGCAGCGTGGCAAGGGCGAGGTGTCCGGTTTCGGCAAAGGCGATGGCGTAGTCCATGGTCTTGCGATCCCGGATTTCTCCCATCATGATGACGTTCGGTGCCTGGCGCAGGGTGTTCTTCAGCGCGATCTCCCAGTTGTCGGTATCGACGCCGATCTCGCGCTGGGTGACGATGGATTTCTTGTGCTCATGGACGAATTCGATCGGGTCTTCGATGGTGATGATGTGACCCTGGCTGTTGCGGTTGCGGTGGTCAACCAGCGCTGCCAGCGAGGTGGTCTTGCCGGTGCCGGTACCGCCGACAAAAATGACCAGGCCGCGCAAGGTCATCGCGATGTCCTTCAGCACCGGTGGCAAGCTGAGTTCGTCGAGCGTCGGTACCACGAGGTTGATCGTGCGGCAGACGACGGCGACCCGTCCCTGCTGCACCAGTGCATTGACGCGAAAGCGGCCGATGCCCGGGGGCGAGATGGCGAAGTTGCATTCCTTGGTGGCCTCGAAATCGGAGGCCTGACGGTCGTTCATGATCGAGCGCGCGAGTTCGGCGGAGTGCTGCGGCAGGAGTGTCTGGTTGGAAACCGGTATCACCTTGCCGTCGACCTTGATTGCCGGCGGGAAATTGGCGGTGATGAAGAGGTCGGAGCCGTTCTTCTGCATCATCAGACGCAGCAGTTCGTGCATGAATTTCAGTGCCTGATCGTTTTCCATCCGGGGTCTCCTCCTCGCAAGCCTGGCTCAAACGCCGGCAAAGGCATCTTTGTTGGCGGCCTTGGCGCGCGCTTCGGGCGCCGAGACGATATTGCGCTTGACCAGTTCGAGCAGGCACTGATCGAGCGTTTGCATGCCGAACTGCTGCCCGGTCTGGAGCGAGGAATACATCTGTGCGACCTTGTTTTCACGGATCAGGTTGCGAATCGCCGGTGTCCCGATCAGGATCTCGTAGGCAGCGACTCGTCCCTGGCCGTCCTTGGTCTTGAGCAGGGTTTGCGAGATCACCGCGCGCAGCGATTCGGAAAGCATCGATCGCACCATTTCCTTTTCGGCCGCGGGGAAGACATCGACGATGCGGTCGATCGTCTTGGCAGCGCTCGAGGTATGCAGGGTGGCGAATACCAGGTGGCCGGTTTCGGCGCCGGTCAGGGCCAGGCGGATGGTTTCCAGGTCGCGCATCTCGCCGACCAGGATCACGTCCGGGTCCTCACGCAGCGCTGAGCGCAGCGCGTTCTGGAATGACAGCGTATGCGGACCGATTTCGCGTTGGTTGATCAGGCATTTCTTCGGCTGGTGAACAAATTCGATCGGATCCTCGACGGTGAGAATGTGGCTGTAGGCATTCTCGTTTACGTGATTGATCATTGCCGCCAGGGTGGTCGACTTGCCCGAGCCGGTGGGCCCTGTGACCAGAACGATGCCGCGTGGATAGTCGGCGATGTCCTTGAAGATCCTGGGGCAATTGAGGTCTTCAAGCGTCAGGACCTTCGATGGAATGGTCCGGAAAACCGCCCCCGCGCCTCGATTCTGGACAAAGGCGTTGACGCGAAAACGCGCCAGATTGGGAATCTCGAACGAGAAATCGCATTCACGCGTATCTTCATACTGCTTGCGCTGGCTGTCGCTCATGATGTCGTACACCATGGCGTGTACGTCCTTGTGTTCCATGGCCGGCAGGTTGATTCGCCGCACATCGCCGTTCACCCGGATGATCGGTGGCAGGCCAGCCGACAGGTGAAGGTCGGAGGCCTTGTTCTTGACACTGAAAGCCAGCAGTTCGGTGATGTCCATCCGGTTCGGTCCTCGGGCGACAGGCAGGGCGCGGTGCTATACTCTTGAAATCTGCGCAACGCTCGATTATGACCACACTTACTGCCAAGCTGCAAGCCGTTCTCGCCCGCATCGCCGGCGCTGCGCGGCAGTACGGCCGTGACCCTGCCGATGTTGGCTTGCTCGCAGTGAGCAAAAACTGGCCGGCCGCTACCGTACGTGAGCTGGCAGCGGCCGGCCAGCGCGCTTTTGGCGAAAGCTATGTTCAGGAGGGCCTTGCCAAGATCGACGAGCTTCGGGCGCTGGGGCTTGAATGGCATTTCATCGGTTCGCTGCAAGCCAACAAGACGCGCTGGGTTGCCGAAGCTTTCGACTGGGTACATTCCATCGATCAACTGCGAATTGCGCAACGCCTTTCCGAACAACGACCAGCGACCCTGTCACCGCTGTCGGTTTGTCTGCAGGTCAATCTCAGCGGCGAGGCCAGCAAGGGGGGCGTTTCGCCTGCGGCTGCGCCGGCACTGGCGCATGCGGTGGCGGGACTGCCGAGGCTGCGGCTGCGTGGGCTGATGGCTATCCCGGCGCCGAGCGATGACTACATGGTGCAACGCCGCCCTTTTCGTGGTTTGCGGGAACTTTCCGAGCAATTGCAGGCCGATGGCTTGTTGCTGGATACTCTTTCGATGGGCATGTCGCATGATCTTGAAGCAGCCATTGCCGAAGGTGCGACGCTGGTGCGTGTGGGCACCGCAATTTTTGGTGAGAGAAGATGAAGATCACTTTCCTTGGCGGGGGCAACATGGCCAACGCACTGATCGGCGGGCTGATGAAGACCGGTTTCGCGGCCAGCGACATCGCGGTCATCGAGCTGGGTGCGCAGGGGCGCGCCAAGCTGCGGCTGGCCTACGGCGTCCGTTGTTATGAAGCGCCAAGTGCGCCGGCGCTTGACTGTGATGCGCTGTTGCTGTCGGTCAAGCCGCAGCAGATGCGGGATGCCTGCTCGCCGCTACTGCCCTACCTCAAGCAGCAACTGATCATCAGCATCGCGGCCGGCCTGCGGCTCGCCGATGTTTCTCGCTGGCTGGGCGGTTACGGCAAGGTCGTACGCGCGATGCCCAATACGCCGGCGCTGATTGGTTGTGGCGTCACGGGGCTGTGTGCGATGGCCGCGGTGTCGATGGCCGAACGCCTGGGGGCCGAGCGGATCCTGCAGGCGGTCGGCAGTACCTTGTGGATTGCCGACGAAGAGAAGATGGACGCGGTTACCGCGATCTCCGGCAGTGGCCCGGCCTATGTCTTCCTGTTCATTGAAGCCCTGCAGCAAGCGGCGAGCGAATTGGGTATCACGCCGGGGCAGGCTCGCCAGTTGTCGATCGATACCGTGCTCGGTGCCGCCAAGCTGGCGGCACAGTCAGGTGAAGCCGCCAGCGTGCTGCGCGAGCGCGTGACTTCGAAAGGGGGGACCACCGAGGCAGCACTGCGCACGATGCAGGAACGCTGCGTCAAGGAAGGTTTCATCGCCGGGGTTCTCGCTGCCAACACCCGCGGCCGTGAGTTGGGTGAATTGCTCGGCCAGGACAGCTGATGATCGCGCAGGCCAGCTTGTTCCTGCTCGATGTGCTGACCGCTTTTCTGACCGTGGCGCTGCTGCTGCGCTTTTATATGCAGGCCTGCCGCGTTTCCTTCCACAATCAGATCGGCACTTTCGTCGTCGAGTTGACCAACTGGTTGGTCAGGCCCCTGCGCAAGGTCTTGCCCGGCTGGTACGGCATCGATCTGGCCAGTCTCCTGCCGGCCTACCTGCTGCAGGTCAGTTTCGTTCTGGCGGTGTGGCTGTTGCGCGGCGGTGCCGAAGGCTGGGCGGTCGAGACCTGGCTGCCGCTGCTGCTCTGGCGCGGCCTGCTGGCCACCCTGCGCCTCAGCATCTACCTGCTGATCGGCGCGTTACTGGTGCAGGCCGTCCTGTCTTGGGTCAGTCCCTACTCGCCCCTGAGTCAGCCGTTGTCACAGCTGACCGGGCCTGTCCTGCGCCCGATCCAGCGGGTCGTGCCGCTGGTGGGTACCATCGACCTGTCGCCGTTGATTGCCATCGTCCTCGCGCAACTGGTTCTGATGTTTATCTGAGCCGTGGTCGATTGGCTGCGCGAAGCGGATGGCGCAATCACGCTGACCGTCCACGTTCAGCCCGCAGGGAAGCGCAGCGAAGTGCTTGGCCTGCATGGCGACGCGCTGAAGATTCGTCTCGCGGCGCCAGCGATCGAAGGCCGGGCGAACGCTGCCCTGCTTGAGTTTGTTGCCCAGCGACTGGGCGTGCCAAGGGCTGCGGTGACCTTGAAAAGTGGCCAGACGTCGCGGCGCAAGGTCCTGCTGGTGCTCGCTGCGCCGGTGGACGCGGTGCGCCGCCTGCTCGGCCCGTGAGCCGACGCCGCGGTCGTCAGGCGGCCCGTCCCGCGCCTGCTCGGGCCTCGAAGACGACGCGTCCGCCGACCAGCGTCATGCGCACCCGGCCCCTGACTTCGCAACCCACGAATGGTGTGTTCTTGCCCTGGCTGCGCAGCGCGTCTGGGGTGGCGCGCCAGACCTCGTCGGGGTCGAACAGGCAGATGTCGGCGGCACTGCCAACGCTGAGCGAACCCGCCTCTATGCCAAGAATGGCTGCCGGATCACAGGTGACGCGAGCGAGCGCCATGGCCAGCGGCAGCCGCCCCTCATGCCAGGCATTGGGGCCGCCCCCGACCAAGTCCCAATCCGGATCAAGGCCGGCAGTCCCCGGGGCGTTCGCTTGCAGTTCCCACCGCAAATCATTTCGTGCGGCGTGTGTGTTTTCTTCTGCAGCCAACTGCAGCGTCAGTGGCAGCAGGAGCTCGAGGGCGGTGGCGCCGGGCAGGGCTTCGGCGAACGGCAGTTGCTTGCCATCCGCATCGACCGGGGTGTGGTCCGAACAGATCGCTGCCAGCCCTTCGGTGATGGCGGCGCGCAGCGCCTCACGGTCGCGCGCCGAGCGCAGCGGTGGGTCGAAGCGCGAATTGCTGTCGAAGTAGCCGATATCCTGTTCAGAAAGATGCAGGTGATGGATCGCAACGTCACAACTGACCGGTACGCCAGACCGTCTGGCTGCCCGGATCAGGTCGACGCCGGCGGCGGAGGAAAGGCGGGCAAGGTGCAGGCGGACGCCGGTTTCAGCGGCCAGTTGCAGGGCGGTGGCGATGGCCACGGTTTCGGCAGACACGGGGATGCCGGTCAGCCCAAGCCGTGCGGCGACTTCGCCGTCGTGCGCGACACCCTCGCGGGCGAGAGAATCATCCTGCGGTCGCAGGTGGACCGCGTAACCAAAGGTCGCTGCATACTGCATGGCACGCAGTAGCGACTGGGTGTCGACGATGGCCTGTTTGGCTTGGGAGAAGGCGATGCATCCAGCGCGCGCCAGGCCGTTCATTTCCGCGAGCCGCAGACCGGCCAGATCTTCGGTGAGCGCTCCGATCGGATAGACCCGCGCCAGCCCCGTTGCCTCGCTTCGCCTGACGAGGCGCTCGACAAGCCCCGGTTCGTCGAGCGGGGGCTTGGTGTCGGGTGGGCAGGCCAGCGAGGTCACCCCGCCCGCCACCGCTGCTCCGAGCTCGGCCTCGATGCCGCCGAGCCGAGCGGAAAGGTCGACGAGCCCGGGGCAGGCGATCAGGCCCAGCGCGTTGATGCTTCTTGCCGGCGAGAACCCTGCCGGCGGCTCGCCGATTGCGGCAATCCGGCCTTCGGCGATGAAGAGGTCGAGCAGGTCATCGACGCCGTTGTGGGGGTCGATCAGGCGGGCATTCCGGATATGGAGGTGTTGCTTGCTCATTGCTCAGTTCCCCGCCAGGATGCCCATGACTGCCATGCGGACGGCAATGCCGAAGGTGACCTGCGGCAGGATCACCGCCTGTGGTCCGTCGGCGACGTCGGAATCGATTTCGACGCCGCGATTCATTGGCCCCGGGTGCATCACGATGGCGTCCGGCCTGGCCAGCGCCAGCATCGCCGGCGACAGGCCGTAACAGCGGAAGTACTCGCGCGCCGAAGGCAGCAGCGCGCCATTCATCCGCTCGTTCTGCAGCCGGAGCATGATCACCACATCGCAATCGCGAAGTCCCTCACTCATGTCGTGGCAGACGCGCACCCCCATTGTCTCGATGGCCGTCGGCAGCAGCGTTTGCGGGCCGACGGCGCGGACCTCGGCGGCGCCGAGTGTGGTCAGCGCGTGGATGTCCGATCGGGCGACGCGCGAGTGAAGGATGTCGCCGACAATCGCCACCACCAGATTGGCGAAATCCTTCTTGTAGTGACGGATGGTGTACATGTCGAGCAGGCCCTGAGTCGGATGGGCGTGGCGTCCGTCGCCGGCATTGACCACGTGCACATCGTTCCGCCGGAGGCGTCGCAGGTGGTCGGCGATCAGGTGCGGCGCCCCGCTTGCGGCGTGCCGGACGACGAACATGTCGGCGTGCATGGCGACCAGGTTGTCCACCGTGTCGAGCAGGGTCTCGCCCTTGGCAGTCGAGGAACGGGTGACGTCGAGGTTGATGACATCGGCAGACAGGCGCTTGGCGGCGATTTCGAAGGTGGTGCGAGTGCGCGTCGAATTCTCGAAAAACACATTGAAGACGCTCTTGCCGCGCAGCAGGGGCACTTTCTTGACGTCGCGGTGGGATACCTTGAGAAAACTCGATGCGGTGTCGAGAATGTGGTTGATCACTTCGCGGGGCAAGCCCTCGATCGACAGCAGGTGGGTCAGCTCGCCATTGGCGTTGAGTTGTGGATTATGCACTCGCGGCCACGCTCCAATGCAGGCGACCGTTGGCCTCCGCCGAGAGGATCAGTTCCTGAGACGGGTCGAGCTCGACCCGCCAGGGGCAAAAGTCAGCGGAGATCGGTAGCTGGCGCCGGCCTCGATCGGCCAGAACGGCCAGCTGGATGCTGGCCGGACGTCCGTAGTCAAACAATTCGTTGATTGCCGCACGCGTCGTCCGGCCGGTGAAGAGCACGTCATCGACCAGGATCAGTGGCCGGCCCTCGACGTCGAAGGGAATCGAGCTCGGCTTGACCCGGGCATGAAGACCCCTCTCGCCGTAGTCGTCTCGGTAGAAAGAAACGTCGATCAGGCCGATTTCGTTGCCGAGTCCCAGCAGCTCGCGCAGGCGCCTGGCCACCCAGACGCCGCCGCTATGAATGCCGACCAAAACCGTGTCCGCTTGCAGTCGGGGTCGGATCAGCTCGGCCAGTTCGGCACATTGTGCCTCGGCGTCAGGGAGGTCAATGGCGGGTATCGTCTTCTCGGTCATCAGGGTGTTCGGGTGGGGGGGAAAGGTGGTCAATGCCTTGCTCGGCAAAACCGTCAAAATGACCTTGCAGGATCAGCTGGGCCGCGATGGCGTCGAGGTGCTGGCGCGCGTTGTGCCGGGCGGTTCCCGCGGCCCGCAGGCGCTCCGCCGCTTCGACCGACGAGAGCCGCTCCTCGGCATACTCCACGTCGAGTCCGAAGCGGCCGCGCAACTGATTGGCGAAGCGCGTGCAGCGCGCGGTCATGGCGTGCGCTGTGCCGTCGAGTGAGAGCGGACGCCCGACGACCAGGCTGGCGGGTTGCCATTCCTCGATCAGCGCAGCGATGGCCGTGAAACGCTCGGCGTTCGCCTCGCCGTGGAGGGTGGTCAGCGGATGTGCCTGCAACAGTTGCCACTCGCCAACGGCGACGCCGATGCGCTTTTCGCCAAAATCGAAGGCCAGCACCGTGCCTGAGGGTTTGCTGCCGGACTCAAGCATGCCCGGCTTCATCGACAAGATTGGCGAGATTGACGCCGAGCAGTTCCAGTGCCGATGCCAGCCTCTCCTCGTAAGGTGAGTCGAAGAGGATGTGCAGTTGAGCCGGCACGGTTAACCAGGCATTCTGCACCAGTTCGTGTTCGAGCTGGCCGGCAGCCCAGCCGGCGTAGCCGAGTGTCACCATCACGTCGCGTGGCTGGCCGTCGCGCGCGACTGCCTGCAGGATGTCGCGCGAGCTGGTGAGGCCGACGTGCTGGTTGATGACCAGCGTCGACTGCCACTGGCCGACCGGTCGATGGAGGACGAAGCCGCGGTCGGTCTGGACCGGTCCGCCGAAGAGAACGGGCAGATTGGCGAAGCCTTCGGCCTGCAGGGGAACATCGATTTTCTCCAGCAGCGTCCCCAGGCTCATGTCGATCGGCCGATTGACGATCACGCCCAGCGCGCCACGCGGGTTGTGTTCGGCGATATAGACCAGGCTCTTGGAAAAGTAGGAGTCGACCATCGCCGGCATGGCGATGAGAAAATGATCAGTCAGGTTGATGCTTTGCATGGTCTCATTTTAATGGGCGGTGGCGGCTGACACAAAGGTAATCCACGATGAATTCGATTCTGGTCTGGTTTCGGCGCGACCTGCGTGATCGCGATCACACGGCCCTCTGCGAGGCGCTGCGGCGTGGGCGGCGCGTGTATTGTGCTTTTGTCTTCGATCGCGAGATCCTTGACCGGCTTGGGCGGTCCGATGATCGACGCGTCGAATTCATCCGGGAGTCGCTGGTTGAGCTTGATCTGGCGCTGCGCGTGCGCGGCGGGGCAATGATCGTGCGCCATGGCTGGGCAAGCAGCGAGATCCCGACACTGGCAAGGGAGCTGGGTGTATCGGCGGTGTTTGCCAATCGCGACTACGAACCGCAGGCCAAGAAGCGCGATGCCGCCGTCAGGGCGGCGTTGAGTGCCGACGGAATTGCCTTCGAGTCCTTCAAGGATCAGGCGGTGCTTGACGGGGAGGAAGTGCTGACGCAGGCCGGACGGCCTTACACGGTGTTTACGCCGTACCGGAACGCCTGGCTGAAGCGGCTGACGGAGGACGACTGGCAGCCCTGCCAGACCGGCGGCGGCTGCCTGATGGCGGCGCCCGGCGCTGGCGGCGTGCCGCCGCTGGCGGCGCTCGGCTTTGCCGCCAGTGATCTGCGGTCGCTCGGGTTTGTGCCGGGGATGTCCGGCGGCCAACAGCTGCTGGCCGAATTCCAGGGGCGCATGGCGCGCTACAGGCAGCAGCGTGATTTCCCGGCGGTGAAGGGGGTTTCGTATCTCTCGCTTCATCTGCGTTTCGGCACGGTGTCGATTCGTGAGCTGGTGGCGCGAGCGATTGCCGCCGGGGCCTTGAAACAGGGTGCCGAGGGTGCCGAGGGGGCGGCAACCTGGCTTGCCGAGTTGATCTGGCGCGACTTCTACTTCATGATTCTCGACCGTTTTCCGCACGTGACCGGGGGCGCGTTCAAGCCCGTGTACGATGCCATTGCCTGGGAACACGGGCCGCAGGCGGAGGCGGCCTTTGCCGCCTGGAGCAACGGGTGCACCGGCTATCCGCTGGTCGACGCCGCGATGCGGCAGATCAACCGGACTGGCTACATGCATAACCGCCTGCGCATGCTGGTCGCTTCGTTTCTGACCAAGGATCTGGGCATCGACTGGCGGCAGGGTGAGGCCTACTTTGCCTGTCAGCTCAACGATTTCGACCTGTCGGCCAATAACGGCGGTTGGCAATGGGCAGCGTCAAGCGGCTGCGACGCGCAGCCGTATTTCCGCATCTTCAATCCGGTGACGCAATCGGAACGCTTCGACCCGGCCGGGCGGTTCATTCGCCGCTACCTGCCGGAACTGGCCGCTGTGCCGGACAAGTTCATTCATGCGCCGTGGCGAATGAGCCTGTCCGAGCAGCTTGCCTGCGGCGTGCGCATCGGTCGCGATACTCCGCCGCCACTGGTCGAGCATGATCAGGCCCGGCTCAGGACACTGCAGCGCTACGCGGTCGTCAAGCGTGGCGAAGTTCCCTGACGTGCCCGCTCACCAGGCGCAGCAGTTCGTCTTCCTGATAGGGCTTGCCGAGGTAGTGATTGACGCCCAGCTCGAGGGCGTATTGGCGGTGCTTGTCAGCCGTTCGCGAGGTGATCATGATGATCGGAACCGTCCCCAGGCGCTTGTCCGCCCGGATGTTCCTGGTCAGCTCGAAGCCGTCCATGCGCGGCATCTCGATGTCCACCAGCATGACATCCGGGACCACTGCGACGAGTTGCTCGAGGGCATCGACGCCGTCCTTGGCGGTCATCACCTGGTAGCCTTCGCGTGCCAGCAGGCGAGTGGTGATCTTGCGCACGGTCAGCGAATCGTCGACGATCATGACCGTTGGTACAGTGCCGGTGACGCTGTCGGTTGCCAGCGGTTGCCGGACCGTCGGTACCGGCGAGACGGCAGGCGCCAGGCGATCGCGACTGGCCAGTGCAATCGGGTTCAGGATCAGGAGAACCTGACCATTGCCGAGCACCGTCGCGCCGTCGATGCCGATCACACGGGCAAGCTGAGGGCCAATGTTCTTGACCACGATTTCCTGATTGCCGAGCAATTCGTCGACTTGCAGCGCAATCTTGCGGGTTCCGCTGCGCAGCAGCAGAGCCCAGTATTGGGTATGCTTCTCCGGCAGCGCCTGGGTTTCGCCGAGGAGGTGCGGCAGGTAATGGAACGGATAGTGATTCCCGGTCCACACCGCCTCACGGGCCTCGCGAATGCGGCTCAGCCCTTTCTCCTTGAGGTCGAGTACCTGCTCGATCATGGCCGAAGGAATCGCGTATTCCCGGTTGCCCGAGCGTACCAGCAAGGCTTTCGTCACCGCCAGGGTGAGCGGCAGATAAAGCCGGAAAGTCGTTCCCTGGCCTCGGCTGGAGACGACTTCAATGCGGCCGCCAAGGCTGGTCACTTCGCTCTTGAGAACATCCATTCCGATGCCACGACCAGACAGGCGCGAGACTTCGCTGGCGGTCGAGAGGCCGGGGGCAAAAATCAGCTCCACCACGCGCTCCGGGTCGGCGGCTTCGTCCTCGCTGAGCAGGCCGGCGAGCAAGCCGCGTTCGCGCAGCCGGTCGAGGTCGAGGCCGGCGCCGTCATCCGCGAACGACAGGATGATCTCGTTGCCTTCCTGCGTCAGCTTGAGCGAGATCTCGCCAATCTCCGGCTTGCCCTTGCTCAGGCGAACCGGTGCGTCCTCAAGGCCATGGGCGACCGCATTACGCAGCATGTGTTCCAGCGGTGCCAGCATCTTGTCGAGAACCGTTCTGTCGAGTTCCAGTTGCGCACCACTGATTTCAAGGTTTGCCCGCTTGCCGATCTCCTTGCTCGCCTGGCGGACGATGCGATAGAGACGATCGGAGATGCTGCCGAACGGCACCATGCGCACTGACATCAACTCCTGCTGCACTTCGCGGTTCAGGCGCGCTTGCGCGATGATGGCGGCGTTGGCGTCGTCAAGGTTCTTCAGCAGGTTCTGCTGGACGGTGGCGACGTCATTGACTGATTCGGCCATCATCCGCGTGAGTTCCTGGAAGCGGGTGAAGCGGTCGAACTCGAGCGGATCGAAATCGGCGTGTTGCTCTCCGGTCTGCGCCGTGCGCGACTGCATCTGCAGTTCGGCCTGGATCTCGATGTCGCGCAACTGCCGACGCAGACGGATCACGTTCTCGGTCAGGTCGAGCAGCGAGCCCTTGATGCCGCGCATCTCGCCTTCAATCCGCGAGCGGGCAATCGACAATTCACCGGCTTCGTTGACCAGCCGGTCGATCAGGTCGGCGCGCACGCGCAGGGTCGCCCGCTGTGCCGCCGCGTCCGTCTCGCCTTCATGCTCGGGTTGGCCGGCGCCCTGATCGACGGGCGTGACCGGCGCCGGCGCTTCGGCGGCCAGTTCCAGGGCCGCTTGATCGGATATCTCGACCGGCGCATCGGAGGTCTCGCCACGCTGCAGCCGCTCGACAATCTGGACAATCACGTCGAAGGCATTGTCGATGTCGTCGATCAGTTCGAGCGGCGCGCGACCGGCTTCCTGCGCTTCCTGCATGCGCGTCTCAATGGCGTGTGTCAGCTCACCGAGATTCATCGCGCCGGCCATGCGTGCGCTACCCTTGAGGGTATGGAACAGGCGCGCGAGTCGGCGGACCGGTTCGGTATCGGCGGGATTATTGCGCCAGGCGTGCAACTGCGCAGCGATGTTCTGGTTGAGATCGAGCGCCTCTTCAAGGAACAGGGGCAGCAACTGCTCGTCAAGTTCGTCCTGAAGTTGTGGGACGTCAACGGCAGCGGCCTCGCTGGCCGCTGGCTCGGTGCCACCGATCGCAGCCGCCTGTTCGGCCGGCGCTGTTTCCTCTCTGTCGTCGGCCTGGACGGGCACTGCCTGCTGGTCGACGAGCGGCTCCGGGTACAGGGTGCCGAGCTCATCGAGCAGGGCAGGGAATTCCTCGGGTTCATGTTCGCGTGCGACGTCCGCCAGCATCAAGGCGAGGGCGGCAATCGCCTGGCGGACCGTCTCAAACGCTTCAAGGCTGTCGCGCTGTGCGCCCTGGTTGCGGCGCACTAGTGCACGTTCGAGCGCGTGGCTCAGGCAGTTGACCGCCGGAATTCCGACGGTGCCGGCGATGCCCGCCAGGGTGTGGGCAGCTCGATACATTTCATGCGTTGTCGGGGCGGCAGGGTCTGTTTGAAGTCGCGTGAACTCGCGCTCCAGGGTGGCCAGGTGAGCCGCAGCCTCTTCCCTGAAAATCTCGGCCAGATCGGGAGCGATAGAAAGACCCGCGCGCGGCAGCTGTATCGGTTCAGCCGGCAGGGCGGCAATCGGAGCCGCAGCGACAACGCCGGCGTCGATAGCCAGTTCGGCCGCTGTCGTCTCACCTCGCTCCGTTGCTGGCCTGGCGGCAACACTCGCCAGCGGTGACAGCAAGAGTGTTTCACTGCCGCCTCTCAAGGCGTCGGCCAGATCGACCATGCCGCCCGCATCGGGTATCTGGCCTTGCCCGGTCTTCAGATGCTCGATCCAGGCGGAAAAAACGGTGTGAGCCTGTCCGATCAGGTCGAGGAGATCTGGCGTGACTTCCTGTTCCTGTTGCAGCCAGAAGTTGAGAACCTGTTCTATCGACCACGCCGTATCGCCGAGATCCTTGAGCCCGACCATCCGGCCGCTGCCCTTGAGGGTGTGGGCCGAACGACGAATCACGGTCAGCAGGTCCACGTCGTGTGGCTGTTCCCTTAACCGCTGCAGGTTTGCGTCAATGCTGGCAAGCACCTCGTCGGCTTCTTCGAGGAAGATTCCCAGCAACTCGGCGTCCACTTCCTCGGCAGTGGCCTGCGCGAGCTGAATGGTTTCTGCCGAGGGCGGGGGAGCTTCCGGCATCTGCGGTTTGAGCGTTGCCATCGCCGCATCAATCTGCTGGGCGGCATCGCCACCGGCCGCCAGCGCCGAGAGGACGTGCTTGGTTTGCTGCCCAAGTTGCTTGTCGGCGACCAGGTCGGCGTCCTTCTGCAGCGCCGCCAGATTCTGCCGCACTTCCTGACGCAGCCCGGCATCACCGGGCTGCTCCTTGAGTGCGACCAGCAGGGCGTGCGCTTCACGCTTTTGCTGCTCCAGCTCCTGTTCGACGGTTGCCGCCTCTTCCTCGGCGGCAGCCCCGGCCGTACCGGCTTTCATCTGGCTGACGAAGCGGTCGAAATCACCCGCACCGGTCTGCATCGTATCGACGAAGAAGCCGACCAGCGACAGTTGCTCGGCAACGCCTTCGAAGTCAGGCTCCTGGGGGACATATTCCGACCCGGAGAACCGTTCGATGTCTTTCGCACACTGGCGCAGCACGGTTACGGCGCCGTCATGCCGCATCATGCTGAGGGCGCCGATAACCTGTCGCAGTGGGGTATCCAGACCATTCAGTTCGGCACGCTTGTCGGCATCGCGGAAGAATGCATCGAGAACCTGTTCGATTTGTGCAAGGTTACTCTTGATCTCCCTGGCAACCTGGCCAACGAGCATTTTCTCCTGTGCCTGGCGGGATATTTCGTCGAGCGACGGCAGCTCTGACCCGGGTTGGGGTGGGCTTCCGCGAAGGCAGCCCTGAATTCGGGCGACCATGACGTCGACCTGGTGCGAAAAACTGCCGCCCAGGTACTGGATGTTTTCCTGCGCGTTCTGGGCGAGCAGGATGGCCGTTGCGGTTTCCATGGCCAGTGCTTCGCTGTGGCGAGAAGGCGTTTCGGCGAGAAAGCTGGCCACCTCGGCAATGGCCTGCACCAGGCGGCAGTAGTCGACGTGCGCCAGCTCGTCGACCAGCGTTGACAGTGCAGCGGCATTTGTCCGGAATGCCGGCAGGACCTGCATGCTGCCGGCGCAGAACCTGTTCCAGCTCTCTTCGGTGGCAGCGATTGCTTCACGCAGCCGGCGGCGGAGCGACTCCTGCGCGACCGGGGCAGGGCTGACCTCTCTCGGCATCAAGGCGGCCAACTGGTAGGCGTCCTTTACCCGGCGCACCGCACGATGGTTGCTGCTGGCACTGCCGACGAGATACAGCGCATCGCGCATCAGGCGCTCGGCCACGTTGGTCGAACCCTCCAGCAGGCGGCGAGTCTGCAGATCGATGCGGCTGCATAGCTGCCTGGCATCGGCATCTGCCGGCAGCGCGCGTTCCCCGAGTGCGGTCAGAAAAGCCGTGGCGACCCACCAGAAGGCACGGGCCGACGGTGTTTCCTGGATCGCCTCGATCCGTCTGACGGCGTCGAGCATCTCCGGTACGCCAGCGCCTTCCTTCGGGGCACGCAACCACGACAGCAGGCCACGCTGGAAGTGTGCTCTATGCTGCCGGAGGCGGTGGTCAAACTCGCTGTGTACGAGTCTGACCGGTGGGCCGGAACGACGTGGTGGCCGCACACGGAGGTCGGGAAAGAAGAGATCGCTCGGGAATACGCGCCCCTGGCCGCGTGCCGCTTGCACCTCACGGTAGAGTGGCAAGAGTTTCAGGGGCTGGTTGGGCTGGCCGCTGATGAGATCGTCCAGATAATGGCGCAGCGCGGCCAGCGCTCTTAGCGCAAGGTTGATCGAAGCCGGGTCGGCGGGCCGCTCCTGTTTCTCGATTGCCTCAAGCAGGGACTCGAGAGCTTCGGCACATTGGGTAACTCCGTCCAGACCGACGATCGTCAAGGCACCTTCGACCTGGTGCAGATGGGTGCGACAGAACCTGATCTGGGTGAGATCGCCATCGCCATCGGCAGCACTGGCAGAAAACGCTTGCAGCGCCTGGTCGGCACGCTCGAGTGCGAGGTCGATCTCGCTCTTGACCCAGGTCAGCGGGCCGATGTCGAAGTCCGTCGGGGCATTCATCAGGGACAATCTCTCCAATCCAGCGCTCAGATTACCTTGAAGCCGGCTACGGAACCCTTCAGCTCGGTCGCCAGACCGGCCAGTTCACCAATTGCCGTCGCTGTTTTCTGCGTCCCGGCGGTCGTTTGCCCGGTAACCAGCAATATTTCCTGCATCTTGCGCGCCACTTTGGTCGCCGAGTCGGCTGCCTCCCGCGTGGCACCCGAGATGTTTTCAATCAGCGTCGTCAGCGCTCGGGAAACCTCACCGATCTCTGCCAGCGCCTGGCCGGCCGCATCGGAGAGCCTGGCTCCTTCGACCACGCCACGGGTGGACTCCTCCATCGCCGAGACCGTGTCCTGGGTGTCGGTCTGGATGGTCCTGACGATCGCTCCGATCTGTTTCGTTGCCTCGCCGGAACGTTCCGCCAGGCGCTGCACTTCCTCGGCAACGACGGTGAAGCCGCGCCCGGCTTCACCGGCAGAAGCCGCCTGAATGGCGGCATTGAGCGCCAGCACGTTGGTCTGCTCGGTGATGTCGGAAATCAGTTCGACTATCTCACCAATCTCCTGTGATGACTCACCGAGACGCTTGATCCGCTTCGAGGTCTCCTGGATTTGCTCACGGATCTTGTTCATGCCCTTGATCGAGTCTTCGACTGCCCGCGCACCCTTGCCGGCCGCGGCCAGTGACTGGCGTGCCACGGTTGCCGACTGGTTGGCGTCACCGGAAACGGCGGTCATCGAAGAGGCCATGCTCAGGACCGACTGGCCAGCGGACTTGATTTCAGCGGACTGACGTTCTGCCGCAGCGAGCAACTCGTTGGAGGTCTGCTGAGCGATTTCGGTCGCCAGCGTCACTCGTCCCGCCGCATCGTTGATGCGGCCGACGAGCACGCGCAGCTCTTCGATCGTGTAGTTGATCGAGTCCGCGATGGCACCGGTGATGTCCTCGGAGACCGTCGCCGTGACCGTCAGATCGCCGTCCGCAAGGTCGCCGAGTTCGTTCATCAGGCGCAGGATCGCGTCCTGATTCTGGCGGTTGACCGCCTCGGTTTCACGCCGGCCCTGCTCGGCCTGTTCGGCCTGACGCTGACTCTCCGTCAGGTAGGTTCTGGCGAGCAGAACGACCAGTGCAATCGCCAGAGCGATCAGCACCAGCAGCACGATGCCATAGGCGGTCCGGTTCATGCCACTGCTCTGGTACGCTTGCGCGAGGGCATTGGTGACTTCAAGCAACTCTTCGCTGTCACGGAAGATCTGCGAACCCGCCTGTTTGGCGATGACGAGTTTCTGCATGTTGCCGAGGATTCCACCAACAGCAGCCCGGTACTCGACAAAACTGGCGTCGAGTTCGCCCAGCTTCCGTTTCGTATCGGGGTCTGTCGTCGCGCCGATGCGCATCGCTTCACTGCCCTTGCTCAGTGCCTGTATCGTGTCACGAAACGTGTTCGTGTCCTTGCCCAGGAGGAAGGCTATTTCCGGGTCGATCGCATCGCCAAGCAGGAGTGCGCTGGCGTTTTTCGCAATCCGCTGGGTCAGCATCACCAGCTGGTTAGCGGCAGCAATCTCACGGACACCGGCGCTGCTCTGCAGCTTGAGCGCTGCCACGTGTTCCGACAGGTCGAGCAACTGCGGATTCTTGTCGTTGATCAAGGCGACGTCCTTGCCGAGCGAAATCAGATTCTTCTCGATTTCGAGCAATCGAGACGCGTTCTTGTCGGTCTTTTCCCAAATCTGGGTCAGTGCCTGCAACTGTGGCTGCACACGCTCGGGCGAGGGTGGCACCCAGCTGGCGGCGAGGTCGCCGCCGCTCGTCAGTCGCTCAAGATTGCTGGCGAAGCTGTCACGCGATTCCCGCAATTGCTTGAACGCGACCGGGTCACCCAGCAGGGCCAGGCTGGAGGATTTTGCCAGGCGCTGAGAAAGCATTCGCATATCGCCGGCAGTCGCAATATAGGCGGTGTTGAAAGTCGCCTGGCGGTTGTCACGGTAGACCACGATCGCAATCAGCAGCATCACCAGCACCAGACAGCCACCAAGTACCTGGAGTTGTTTGGCAACCGGGAACTGGCGCAGCAGATCGGCCGAAAACGGGATTTTCCGCTGGCTTGCCGGCCGGTCCGAATCCAGCACCGTGCGCGCCGTAACGGTCTCGCCTGCCGGATCTGGGGTCCGGGACAAGAAAGCCGGTAGCTTGAGTTTGAGCGTCATCTTTCTTCTCCGGTTACACGTCCTCGACCAGGCAAACCGCTCTTGTCGAGGATTCCTTGATGCGACAGCGTCTCAAACGCCAATGTCCATGAACGCCTCGTCAGCCAGCAGTTCTCGCACCTTGAGTTTGCTCCAGCGGCGTCCTTCGTTGTCCGTATAGGCTTCGGGTGCCCAGGCCTGTGCGTCTGGCGCAGCCGCTTCGGGGTTCAAGGCCTCGACATTGCGCAGGCCGATCATCCGGTTCACCAGCAAGGCGGCGTTGCTGCCATGGCGGGTACCAATCAGGAGTAGCCGCGAGCTGGTATTTCTCGGCGTTGCTTCCTTGCCGACAAAGGCTGACAGGTCAACCACCGAGTGCAGGTTCCCGCGAATGTTGGCGATACCCGCGAACCAGGGTTTGGTCAACGGCACCTCGGTCAGCGGGGTCAGCGGAACGATTTCGCCCGAGTCTGCCAGGTCGAGCAGCCAGTAGTCTGGTCCCGCCTGAACGCCAAGCAGACCGGCCGAACTCTGGTTGCTGGTGCCGGCAAGTCGCGCCGCCAGGTAGGACTGAAATTCATGCAGGCTGATCTTCTTGCTCATGCCCTGGCGACCGTCTAGAGCGCTGCGATCTTGGCCAGCAACTCCTGGCCGTTGACTGGCTTGACCAGGTAGTCCTGGGCGCCTTGACGCAAGCCCCAGATCTTGTCCGTCTCCTGGCTCTTGGTTGTGCAGACGATCACCGGAATGTTCCTCGTCGCGGGATCACGGGTCAAGGTTCGCGTTGCCTGATAACCATTGAGGCCGGGCATGACGACGTCCATCAAGACAAGGTCCGGCAACTCGCTTTTCGCTTTCGCAATCCCCTCTTCGCCGCTCTGTGCGGTAATCACTTCATATCCCTTGCTGGTCAGCAATGCCGTCAGTACATGACGTTCGGTCGGTGAATCGTCAACGACCAGGATTTTCCTGATGCTCATGTCCTCTTGGCCTCCCCAGCAGCCTTGCAGCACGTTCCGGTTTCTTCAGGCTGATGCCGGTGCAAAAGTTGCGACCGTTTGCAGCAGACTGTCTTTGGTGAATGGCTTCGTCAGATAGCGGTCGGAGCCGACCATACGGCCACGTGCGCGGTCAAAAAGGCCGTCCTTGGATGACAGCATGATCACTGGCGTCGAGCGGAAGCGCTGGCTCTTCTTGATCAAGGCACAGGTCTGATAGCCGTCCAGCCGCGGCATTACGATGTCGCAGAAAATCACGTCAGGCTGGTGATCGGCAACTTTTGCCAGCGCATCAAAGCCGTCCTCGGCGAGCAACACCTGACAGCCGGCCTGAACAAGGAAGATTTCCGCACTTCGCCGGATGGTATTGCTGTCGTCGATGACCATGACTTTGACGCCGCGCAGATTTGCAGCTTCAGCCAATTCTCTCCTCCAGAGTGTTCCGGGGCGTTGCTTTATGGAAGTCTATGGAAGTCCCGGATGTAACATGATTTCCTTCTGCCGGTACTATACCGCATTGTCTTCAGATTTCGACCATTTCAAAGTCCTCCTTGCGCGCTCCACATTCCGGACAAGTCCAGTTGATCGGTATATCCAGCCAGCGGGTACCTGGCGCGATGCCCTCTTCCGGCAGGCCGGCAGCCTCGTCATAAACAAAGCCACAGGTAAGGCACATCCAGGTCTGATAGGGTTGGTCGCTTGCAGTGTGCGCGGTCGTCATCGGTTTTCGGTTAGAATCGGCGAGGAAATGTTTGGATTCTAGCCAAACCCTCGCGCCGCTGCCAAGAGTTTGTCGGGCAAGTGTTTTCCCGATGCCAGTTTGCCCCCATGAACCGACGCTCCGCCCCGCCCATCGTTCTTACCTTCGCCGCCAGCGATCCCTCCGGGGGGGCCGGGCTGCAGGCCGATTTGATGACCATCTCGTCGATCGGCTGCCATCCCCTGTCGGTGGTGACGGCGCTGACCGTGCAGGATACGGTCGGCGTGGGCAGCGTTTTGGCAGTCGCTGCGAACTGTGTCGAGGATCAGGCGCGGCGTTTGCTGGAGGACATGCAGGTTGCGGCTTTCAAGATCGGCCTCCTCGGCAGCGGCGAGAATATCGCGGTGATCGCCGGGATCGTCGCCGACTACCCGGATATCCCATTGGTTGTCGACCCTGTGCTCGCTTCCGGGCGTGGCGACGAGCTGGCCGACGAGGAGATGATCGCTGGCCTGCGCCAACGGTTGATGCCACTGACGACCATCCTGACGCCAAATTCTCTCGAAGCCCGCCGCCTGGCGCAGGGCGACGATGGCGACGATCGTCAGCGAACGCTGGCCGACTGCGCGCAGCGCCTGCTCGACTTTGGCTGCGGCCATGTCCTGTTGACCGGCACCCATGACGATACGGAGCGGGTGGTGAATAGCCTTTATTGCCGGCGCATCGGATGGCTACGCAGCGATCCCTGGGACCGCCTGCCCGGAAGCTACCACGGTTCGGGCTGCACGCTCGCCTCGGCCATCGCCGCCTATCTGGCCCTGGGTCTGGCGGTGGAACAGGCCGTCCGGGTTGCCCAGGAATACACCTGGCAGTCGCTGGCTGCCGGTTTCCGACCCGGGAAGGGTCAGTTCATCCCGGACCGCTTTTTCCGGACCCGCGCTGGCGATGGTGTGGCTGATGGTTGAACCCGTTCGCCACACGCTGCGCGGCCTTTACGCGATCACGCCGGAGGGTCTGTCGGTGGCGACGCTGCTCGCTCGGGTCGGGGCGGCCTTGAGTGGGGGTGCGGCAATCATCCAATACCGGGACAAGCGTCCCCACGAGGCGCGGCGCGCGGAGGCCGCGCGTGCCCTGCTCAGCCTCTGCAAGCCGTTTGGCGCGCGCCTGCTGATCAATGACGATCTTGCCCTGGCGTTGGCGGTTGATGCCGACGGCGTGCATCTCGGAGCCGCCGATGGTGATCTGCGGGCAGCGCGGCAAGCGCTGGCTCCTGGCCGCCTGTTGGGCGCCTCCTGTTATGCCGACTTTGAACGCGCCCGCGCCGCGGTATCGGCGGGGGCCGATTATGTTGCTTTCGGGGCGGTGCATGCCTCGTCGACCAAACCCTTGGCGCAGCGCGCGCCGCTGTCGCTTTTCGCGCGCTGCCGTTCCGAGTTGCGGCTGCCGGCCTGCGCCATCGGCGGCATTACCGTAGACAATGCTGCGCCCCTGCTGGCTGCCGGCGCCGACATGCTGGCGGTGATCAGTGACCTTTTCGAGGCGCCCGACGTGGCCGCTCGCGCGGCGGCCTATGATCAACTTTTCAAGGAAGACTGGCGTGAGTTTCCGCAATCAACAACTCTTTGAGCGCGCCCAGCAGCACATCCCGGGCGGCGTCAACTCGCCCGTGCGGGCATTTCGTTCGGTCGGCGGTACGCCGCGCTTCTTCGCCGCCGGTTCCGGTGCCTGCGTCACCGATGCCGATGGCAAGAGCTACATCGACTATGTCGGATCCTGGGGGCCGCTGATCCTCGGCCACGCGCATCCGGTGGTGGTCGCCGCGGTGCAGGAGGCGGCCGCCAGGGGACTGTCCTTCGGCGCCCCGACGGAAAGCGAGGTCGAGATGGCCGAGCTGCTGTGCGAGCTGCTGCCGTCGCTCGAAATGGTTCGTCTGGTGAGTTCGGGGACCGAGGCGACGATGAGCGCCATCCGGTTGGCGCGCGGCTTCACCGGGCGTGATCTGCTGATCAAGTTCGAGGGCTGCTATCACGGCCACTCGGACAGCCTGCTGGTTAAGGCCGGCTCGGGAATGCTCACTTTCGGCAATCCGAGTTCTGGTGGTGTGCCGGCTGATGTGGCCAGGCACACCCTGGTTCTCGACTATAACGACAGCGCCGGGCTCGAAGCCGCCTTTGCCGAGCATGGTTCGCAGATTGCCGCCGTCATTGTCGAAGCGGTCGCCGGCAACATGAACCTGATAGCCCCGCGGCCGGCTTTCCTGCAGACGATGCGCAAGCTGTGCAGCGGCAACGGCTCGGTCCTGATCTTCGACGAGGTGATGACCGGCTTCCGCGTCGGTCCGCAGGGTGCACAAGGTCTCTATGACGTCACTCCGGATCTGACGACACTCGGGAAGGTGATCGGCGGGGGCATGCCGGTCGGTGCATTTGGCGGCCGGCGCGACATCATGGCCAGGATCGCTCCGCTCGGTCCGGTTTACCAGGCGGGCACCCTGTCCGGCAATCCGGTCGCGGTCGCTGCCGGCCTGGCGACGCTGAGACTGTTGCAGGCGGGCGGCATCCACGAGTTGCTGGCGCAACGCACCAGACAACTGACTGACGGACTCGTTGCCGCAGCGCAAAAACAGGGGGTGGCGTTCTCCGCACAGGCGATCGGCGGCATGTTCGGGCTGTATTTCCGTTCTGCCTGCCCGCAGAGCTACGCCGAGGTGATGGCATGCGACAAGGACGCCTTCAACCGCTTCTTCCATGCGATGCTCGATGCCGGCCACTATTTTGCGCCATCGGCTTTTGAGGCCGGCTTCGTTTCAGCCGCGCACAGCGAGGCCGATATCGCCGCCACCATTGGCGCCGCCGAAGCGGTTTTCAAGGCCTGGTAACCGGCGCCACCGTTCCCCGGCAGGAATCAGTCAGTCCGGCGATTTGCCGCGTGACTGCTGCTTGTCCGTCGCCGCTCGAAAAATCGCAGCCCGAAGTAGGTCAGGGTACCGATGCCCACCATAGCAACGACCATGGCCGAATAGGCGATCGGCCAGGGAATACCCTCGGTCATCATCGAGAACTCGGACATGCCGCCCATGCCGGCCAGCACGTTGATCGGCATGAAAATGACGCTGAGCACCGTCAGCCGCTTGATGTCCTTGTTCTGGTTGATGTTGATCGCACTGTCGGTGGCGTCCATCAGGAAGTTGATCTTGTTGAACAGGAAGGCGGTGTGGCCGTCAAGGGATTCGATGTCGCGCAGGATCTCGCGCACGTCGTTGGTTTGCGTCTTGGAGAGGAACTTCCCGTGCAGCAGGAAGGAGAGCGCCCGCCGGGTGTCGAGGACGCTGCGGCGAGTCCGTCCGTTAAGGTCTTCTGCCTCGGAAATCGCGGTCAGGATCTTTGAAGCTTCCTGGTCAGTGGTGTGCGAGCGCAGCACCTGTCGGCCAACTCGATCGAGTTCGGCGTAGACATCTTCCAGCGCATTGGCCGAGTATTCGACGTCGGCCGCGTAGAGGTCCAGCAACACGTCCGTGCCGTTGCTGACGTAGCCGGGGCGGGTCCGCGCGCGTGCCCTTTGCAGGCGAAACACCGGCAGTTCCTCGCTGCGGACCGTGAACAGGACGTCATTCTGGAGGATCAGCGCCACCGGAACGTTCCGGGATTCGTCACGGGTGTCGAGCAGGAAGTCCGAGTGCAGGTGGGTATGCCCCTCCTCGTCCACGTAGAAGCGCGCGCTGGCCTCGATGTCGGTCAGGTTGCCGGGGTCGGGGAGATCGACGTCGAACAGCTTGCTCATCCAGGCGCGAATCTTTTTCGTCGGGGCTATCAGGTCTACCCAGATCGGCTTGACGTCGTTCAGATCCTCCGGGCAGGTGACCGCGAGCTGGCGCAGCCGCCCGTCCTGCAGTTCGAACGCGGTGACCGCCGTCTTTTCGTTGCGGTAGTGACTGTCATCGATCAACTCCTCGAGCACGTCGTCGGAGAGCAGCGCCAGGATCGGGTCAGCGCCTTCCTTGACTTCGTCCCAGACCACCAGACGTTCGTTGGGCTCGAGCGATTCGAGGATGTAGGCGACTTCCTGTGCCGGCATCCGCTTGAGCTTTTGCCGCAGCTCCACGCGATACTGCTGCTGAAGTTCCCCGTCTTCATCCTGGTTTGGCATATCCTGCTCACGGACCAGATCTTCCACCAGTTTCTGCAGCGAGAGCAGGGAACGCACTTCAGTGAGGTGCACCTCGGCAAGGCGTTTGTGCAGCATTTCAGGGACCTGCAGCTTGTTTTCTTCGCTCACTCTATCGACTCCCTGATCCTCTGATCATCGGATGCACAACCGACTGGCGATTCTACCACTGGCGAGCCTGTACGGGCTGTCGGACGAGGCTTCTGGGCCATTGAAACCGCCTGAGGTCCCAGTCGGCACAAGGCAATGCCGGCGAATTCCTCCGGTCTGTCCAGTCGACGCCTGCGTCCAGTCCTTGCCGGGCCTCCGTTTCGGCGGGACAATGGCAATCGGGCTGCTGCACTCCCCAATCGGGAGCAGAGTTCCTTGATAGCCCAACTGTGCGAAGCTGGCCGCTTGCGTCAGCGCTTGTCGGACCGGGACAGGAAGCCACGCCAGGTGCATTACGGGAGGGGCAATGACATCAGAGAACTCGTCGCAAGACGGGAAGGCAGGTCTGGCAGGCACCGCACTGGCGGCAATGGGCGTCGTTTTTGGCGACATCGGCACCAGTCCGCTCTATACGGTCAAGGAAGTGTTTGGCGGTCATCATCCGTTGCCGATCAACGCCGATAACGTGCTCGGTATCCTCTCCCTGGTCTTCTGGGCGTTGACGATTACGGTTTCACTCAAGTACGTCCTGTTCATCATGCGCGCCGACAACAAGGGCGAGGGCGGCATCATGGCCCTGACCGCGCTGGCGCTGCGTACGGCGAATGCCTCGCCGAGAGTCCTCTGGCTGATGTCGGCCCTGGGGATTTTCGGTGCCGCACTCTTCTACGGCGATGCCGTGATCACGCCGGCGATGTCGGTCCTCTCGGCAGTCGAGGGACTCGAAGTCGCGACGCCGCTGCTCAAGCCCTACGTCTTGCCGATCACCGTCGGCATCCTGGTTTTGCTGTTCGTCTTTCAGCGCCACGGCACGGCGGCCGTCGGGGCGCTGTTCGGCCCGGTGATGATGTTCTGGTTCATGACCCTCGGGATGCTCGGCTTGTGGAACGTGATCCAGTATCCGTCGGTGCTGGCCGCCATCAATCCCTGGTATGCCGGGGCGTTTGTCATCGAACATCAGGGCATGGCTTTTCTGGCGCTGGGTTCGGTGGTACTGGCGATTACCGGTGGCGAAGCGCTCTACGCCGACATGGGCCATTTCGGTCGCCGCGCGATCAAGTGGGCCTGGTTTGCTTTCGTCTTTCCGCTGCTCTATCTCAATTATCTTGGCCAGGGGGCGCTGATCCTCAAGGATCCGAAGGCAGTCGAGAATCCTTTCTTCCTGATGGCGCCGAGCGAGGTCCTTCTGATCCCGCTGGTTGTCCTCGCCACGGTCGCCACGGTGATCGCCTCGCAGGCGGTGATTTCCGGCGCCTTTTCGCTCACCAGCCAGGCGATGCAACTGGGCTACTGCCCGCGCATCCAGGTCAATTTCACCTCGGAGCGGGAAAAAGGCCAGATTTACGTTCCGAACATCAACTGGCTGCTCCTGCTGACGGTGATCGTTGTTGTCCTCGGGTTCCGCTCGTCGTCAAACCTGGCGTCGGCCTATGGCATTGCCGTCACGCTGACCATGATGATCGACACCATTCTCGCCTTTGTTGTCGTCCGTGCTCTGTGGAAGTGGAGCTGGCCGCTGGCTGCGCTGTTCCTGGGGTTCTTCGTCATTGTCGATTTTGCTTTCTTCTCCGCCAATGTGACCAAGATCTTCGACGGCGGCTGGTTTCCGCTGGCCGTGGGTTGCTCGGTGTTCGTGCTGCTGTCCACCTGGCGGCGCGGTCGCAGATTGCTGTCCGAAAGACAGAAGGCGCAGTCGGTACCGCTAGACGCCTTCATCGCAGGAATCGCTTCGGGCGGACCGCAGCGGGTCGGGGGCACCGGTGTGTTCCTGACCGCTCACCCGGAAGGCGTGCCGCGTGCCATGCTCCACAACCTTTATCACAACAAGGTCTTGCACGAGCGCGTCGTGGTGCTCAATGTGCTTACGGAAGACGTCCCACACATCCCCGACCGGGAGCGCGTGCGGGTCGAAGGGCTCTCCGAAGGGTTTTATCGGGTGTTCGTCCGTTACGGTTTCAAGGACGACCCCGATCTGCCGCGGGCCATGGTGTTGTGCGCCGACCAGGGGCTGTCCTTTGACATGATGGAAACGTCTTTCTTCCTCGGCCGCGAGACTGTCGTCCGTTTGCCCCTTTCCCCGGGGTCGCACATGGCGCGCTGGCGGCAGATCCTGTTCAACTGGATGTTCCGCAACGCGGATACGGCAACCGCTTTCTTCAAGATACCACCTAACCGTGTCGTCGAACTTGGGTCGCAGGTCGAATTGTAGTCACTACTCAGTCCGCGTATGCTCGCGTGCGGAGTGCGCATCTGTGAGAAAATCCTGGATTGCGCGACCTGGTCATGGAACAAGACAGAAATAGCTCGCGACATCAATCGAGTGCAATCCCGGGGGGGGGGAAATGACAGCAGAGAATGCGCCACACGGCGAGAAGTCGGGGCTCGCGGCAACCGCACTGGCGGCAATGGGAGTCGTCTTTGGCGACATCGGCACCAGTCCGCTGTATACCATGAAGGAAGTCTTTGGCGGTCACCATCCGCTGGCGGTCAACCCGGACAACGTTTTGGGGATCCTCTCGCTGGTGTTCTGGGCTTTGACGATCACGGTGTCCCTCAAGTACGTCCTGTTCATCACCCGCGCCGACAACAAGGGCGAGGGTGGCATCATGGCCCTCACTGCGCTGGCGTTGCGTACGGCGAATGCCTCGCCGAGAGTCCTCTGGCTGATGTCCGCCCTCGGCATTTTCGGCGCCGCCCTGTTTTACGGCGACGCGGTGATCACGCCGGCGATGTCGGTCCTGTCGGCGGTCGAGGGGCTCGAAGTGGCAACGCCGCTGCTCAAGCCCTACGTTCTGCCGATCACCGTCGCCATTCTGGTTGTGCTTTTTGTTTTTCAACGGCACGGCACGGCGGCGGTTGGGGCGCTGTTCGGCCCGGTGATGATGTTCTGGTTCGCCACCCTGGGCGCCCTCGGCCTGTGGAACGTGATCCAGCATCCGTCGGTGCTGGCCGCCATCAATCCCTGGTATGCGCTGTCGTTCGGCTTCGAACATCAGGGCATGGCCTTTCTCGCACTGGGTTCGGTGGTGCTGGCGATTACCGGCGGCGAAGCGCTCTACGCGGACATGGGGCACTTCGGCCGGCGGGCGATCAAGTGGGCCTGGTTCGCTTTCGTCTTTCCGCTGCTCTATCTCAACTACCTTGGCCAGGGCGCGCTGATCCTCAACGATCCCAAGGCGATCGCGAATCCCTTCTTCCTGATGGCCCCGAGTGAAATCCTGCTGATCCCGCTGGTCATCCTGGCCACCATCGCCACCGTGATCGCCTCACAGGCGGTGATTTCCGGCGCCTTTTCGCTCACCAGCCAGGCCATGCAGCTGGGCTACTGCCCGCGCATCCGGGTCAACTTCACTTCGGAGCGGGAAAAGGGACAGATTTACGTTCCGAACATCAACTGGCTGCTGCTCCTGACGGTGATCATCGTCGTCCTGGGTTTCCGCTCGTCGTCGAACCTGGCTTCGGCCTACGGCATCGCCGTCACGCTGACGATGATGATCGACACCATCCTCGCCTTTGTCGTCGTCCGTGCGCTGTGGAAGTGGAGCTGGCCGCGTGCGGCGCTGTTCCTGGTGTTCTTTGTCGTCGTGGACTTCGCCTTTTTCTCGGCCAATGTGATCAAGATCCTCGATGGCGGCTGGTTCCCGCTGGCGCTGGGTTTCACGGTCTTTACGCTGCTCTCCACCTGGCGGCTCGGTCGCAAACTGCTCTACGAAAAGCTACAGAAGGATTCGGTCCCGCTCGACGCCTTCATTGCCAGTCTCGATGCAGGCGGGCCGCACCGCGTCGATGGCACCGGGATTTTCATGACTGCCGAGCCGCACGGTGTGCCGCGTGCGCTGCTCCACAACCTGTACCACAACAAGGTGTTGCACGAGCGGGTCGTGTTGCTCAATGTGGTTGCCGAGGACGTGCCGCATGTCCCCGATGACGAGCGCTTGCGCGTCGAGGCGCTGCCGGCGGGATTTCATCGGGTGTTTGTTCGCTACGGCTTCAAGGATGACCCCAATGTGCCGCAGGTGATGGAACAGTGTGCCGATCTCGGACTGCCCTTCGACATGATGGAGACCTCGTTCTTCCTCGGCCGTGAAACCGTCGTCACGATGCCGATCTCCGGCCGTGCACGCATGGCGTACTGGCGGCAGATCCTGTTCAGCTGGATGTTCCGCAACGCCGATACCGCCACCGCTTTCTTCAAGATACCGCCGAACCGGGTTGTCGAACTCGGCGCGCAGGTCGAGCTGTCGTAGTTCTTGCTCCGCTCACCATGGCTCGCTATGCGGCCGACGAGAGGAGTCGGGCAGCCAAGGCAAAAGCCCGGGAACCGCATGGGGGGCCCAAATGAACCATGCAAGACTGTGCACTGCGGTGCTGATACTGAAATTCTTCACCTTCGACGTGCTGGCCCAAGCGCTGCCGCCGGTTCCCGCCGAACTGGGCACCATTCGCCGCAACGAGCAGGGACAACTGGAAGTGATCAGGAGGCCTGCAGCCAGCCAGGGAACTGCTGACGGCGTTGTTGCCGACAAGGTTGCCGGCCCCGGCCGGACCCTGGAGAAGAAATGGCCGAACGCGGCGGCGGGCGGCAGGACCCTCGTCGTCGGTCCGCAGGAACAGATTCGAACCATTGCGGAAGCCGCGCGTCTGGCGCGTGACGGCGATACGATCGAGATCCTGCCCGGCGAGTATCGGCAACAGGCCGTCGTCTGGCTGCAGGGCAGACTGACGGTTCGGGGCCGTGGCAAGCGACCGGTCTTCATTGCCGACGGTGACCATGCCGAGGGCAAGGGGCTGTGGGTGGTGCGCAACGCGGAGATGCTGATCGAGAACATCGAATTCCGCGGAGCGCGCGTTCCGGACGGCAACGGCGCCGGGATTCGCTTTGAACGCGGCCATCTGAGGATCGTTCGCTGCGCGTTCTTCGACAACGAAATGGGTATCCTGACCGGCAATGTCGCCGACTCGGTGCTCGAGGTGGAAGACAGCGAGTTTGGCCAAGCGCCCAGGCACGCCGGCGGCCTGCATCACCTTCTCTACGCTGGCACCATCGCCCGCCTCAGTGTCCGTGGAAGCCGCCTGCAGCAGGGCTTTCGTGGGCACCTGATCAAGTCCCGCGCGCGCGAAAGTTCGATCCTCTACAACCTGCTCGTCGACGGTGTGGGCGGCAGGGCCTCATACGAACTCGAGTTTCCCAACGGCGGTCTTGCCTGGGTGATCGGCAACGTCATCGGGCAGAGTGCGACGACCGACAACCGGGATCTCGTGTCCTATGGCGCCGAGGGACGGCACTGGCCGGACAACGCGCTCTATCTGGCACACAACACGTTGATCGACGATACCGTCGACGGCCGCTTCCTGCGCGTCTGGTCCGACCGGCTGCCAGCGGGGAGCGAGGTCTGGGCCATCAACAACCTGCTCGTCGGACGTGGCGCCTTCATGCCGCAGGCGCCTGGTCGCCATGATGGCAACCAGAGCATCGACCGGGCCATGCTGCTCGATGCCGATGGGCTGGTCTTCGCCTTGCCGCAGAACTCGCCGCTACGGGGCAAAGCCAAACCCCCGGGGTCGGTTCGTGAGCAGAATCTGGCGCCAGCGGCGGAATTCCACTTGCCGGTGGGAACCCGTCCGCTGGCGGCCGGAATGCCGCTGTCGGTCGGAGCTCTGCAGTAAGAGTGCCTAGAGCAGCCGCGACAGCAGACCGAGAAACGCTTCGGCGTCCTGAAAGCCGACCACGCGGACGCCTTCGATCTCCCTGCCGGTGCGGTCGAAAAAGATGATTCCCGGTGGGCCGTAGAGCTTGAAACGCTGCAGCAGCGCTTTGTCGGCCTCCGAGTTGGCAGTCACGTCGGCCTGCAGCAATGTCCAGCCGGCGAGTTTCGCCTGCACCCGTGGATCGGCAAAAGTGAAGCGCTCCATCTCCTTGCACGAGACGCACCAGTCGGCATAAAAGTCGAGCAGTATCGGCTGCCCCGCCGCGGCGATCCGGCTTTCGAGCTCGGCCAGCGAGCGCACACGGGTGAACGGCAGTGACCTGGCTTCACTGCCTGCAGCGCTGCTGCGCAGCACCGATAGCGGCTGCAGCGGGTCGCGCGAGCCGGCCAGCGTGCCGAGCAAGATCGCCGCGCCGAGCAGCAGCATGACGATGCCGATTCCCTTCCAGAAACGCTGCCAGCCTTTGGCGTGTGGTGGCAGCGGATCGAGCGCGTGCAGATAGATCGCTGGCACGATCAGCAGCAGCGCCCAGGACAGCATCTGCACAACCGCCGGAATCACCGGCGAGACGAGCCAGACGGCGGTTGCCAGCAGGATGACGCCAAAGGCTTTCTTGACCGCCTCCATCCACGCGCCAGACTTCGGCAGCAGCGTGCCGGCGGAGACGCCGACCGCCAGCAGGGGCGCGCCCATGCCCAGCCCCATCGAGAACAGCGCCGCGCCCCCGAGTGCGGCATCGCCGGTCTGACCGATGTAGAGCAGGGCGCCGGCCAGCGGCGCGGCAACACAGGGGCCGACGATGATCGCCGACAGCGCGCCCATCGCCGCCACCCCGGGCAACGAACCACCGCGTAGGTGACTGGCCTCTTCCGAGACCTTGCTTTGCAGGAAGACGGGCAGCTGGATCTCGTAGAAACCGAACATCGACAGCGATAGCAGTACGAAAACGGCGGCAAAGCTGCCCAGCACCCAGGGGTTCTGCAGCGCTACCGCCAGCAGCGTGCCGGTCAGCCCGGCAGCGATGCCGGCGGTGGCGTAGGTGATCGCCATGCCAAGCACGTAGGCCAGCGAGAGCGAGAAGCCGCGGGCGTGTGATACGCCGTGACCGTCTCGCCCGGAGCCGACGATGATGCTCGACAGAATCGGAATCATCGGGAAGACACAGGGCGTCAGCGAGAGCAGCAGCCCGAAGCCGAAAAAGCTGCCGACCAGCAGCCAGAAGCTGGCGTGCCTGAACAGCTGCGCAATCCTTCCCGATTCATCGGCTACCGGGACATTGCCCGCTGGTGTGGCGACCGGCGCCGTCGCCGGATCCGGCAGCTCCAGGCTGAGCTTTTGCTGTTGCGGTGGATAGCAGATGCCAGCGTCGGCGCAGCCCTGCGAAGTCACCTTGAGGGTCAGCGGCAGCGGCCCCGAACTGTTACGCTCGACCGGCAGGCGGATGACCGCCTCCTGGTAATAAACCTCGACCTTGCCAAAGGTTTCGTCGTGTTTCTCCTTGCCCGGCGGCAGAATCGCGGTACCGAGCTGGACCGTCGCCGGCTCGGCGGCGAAACGGAACTTGTCGCGGTAGAGATAGTAGTCGGGGGCGATCGCGAAGCGTACTTCGATCGTTTGCCCGTCGATGGCGCGGGCGCTTGGCTTGAAGGCGACGGCAGGGTCGAGGAACTCGTCGGCGTGCAGCAGGGCGCTCAACAGGAAAAGAAGCGGGAACAGCCAGCGGGTCATGGCAGGAGTCTTGCAGAGGTCAGTCGGAGGGGCGCGTTTCGGCGGCCACCCAGTCGAGATACGCCGGCAGTCCGTGCACGATCGGCAGCGCGATGATTTCCGGCAGCTCGTAAGGGTGGTGCTGGCGGATCGCCGCTTCAAGTGCCGCGTATCGCTCGTGGCTCGTCTTGATCAGCAACGGCACCTCGTCGGCCATCTCGGTCACCCCTTGCCAGCGATAGACCGACCGGCACGGCGCCAGGATATTGACGCAGGCCGCCAGCCGTGTCTCGACGAGTTCTCCCGCCAGCGCTTCGGCAGCCGCTTGATCGGGCAGATTGGTCAGGACGAGCAGGGTGGTCACGAGCCGGATTCTACTCCTTCTCGAGGTGGCGGCGCTGTGCCCTGCCGTTGCGGCCGTCGGCCAGCCCTTCCTTTCCCGGGCGAGGCGTCTTCCCTGATCCCGATTAACCCGACTACCGACAAGCGCTATCGCGGCATCAACGCCATCCAGTTGCTGAGCCAGGGCCGTATCGATCAACGCTGGCTGACCTACAAGCAGGCCGCTGCCGCCGGCGCGCACGGCACGGCCATCCAGTACTGGAAGTTCAGCGAGGAGCAGACCCGCACCGACGAGAGCGGCAAGCCCCTCGATGCCCAGGGCCAGCCGGTCAAAGCGGAAGTGCGGCTGGAGCGGCCGCGGGTGTTCTTCGCCACCGTCTTCAACGCCGAGCAGATCGACGGCCTGCCGCCGATGCAACGCAGGGAACAGACCTGGGACGCCGTCGAGCGCGCCGAAGCCATCTTGCTGGCGTCCGGCGCCGTGATCCAGTAACGAGGGCAACACAGAGAATCAGGAGGCGGCCATGCAGAGCTTCACGCAGACCCCCGCGCTCGCGAGCGCGGCGCTCAACTCAATCGATGGCGAAGCGGCAGTTGCCGATCCTCGCCTCGATCCGATCAACCCTCACGAGCAAGCGGCCCGGCTGGCGCGAATCGAGGAAGAACGGGTGCGCCGCGACCCCAACAGCACCGACGAGGACATTGCCACCGCCCGAGAAGCGCGCAAGTCGGCCGACGTCGCCGCGCTCCTCAACGACAAGGATCTGCAACGGCAGATCGCTGAACACGAACGCGAGCAGCAGACTACCCAGGCCGGCCAGGCCAGCCAGTCCAGCAAGACCTGGATCGACGTTCCCTACCCGCATAAGGACGAGGCGAACGCGCTGGGTGCGCGCTGGGATCGTCAGGAACAGTCCTGGTATGTCCCGGCTAGTGTGGATCCAGCCCCCTTTGCCCAATGGACACCGGCTGCTCCCCCCCGGTCCGGCCCAAGCAGTCGCCCGCCACCCCGCCGCGCCAGTATCTCGCCGTTCCCTACGGCGAACGCGTCGCCGCCAAGGCTGCCGGCGCCGTGTGGGACAAGGCCGTGAAGTCCTGGTACGCCGGGCCGAAAGCCGACATGACGAAGCTCAAGCGCTGGAAGCCCGAGAACGTGCCCACTCCGCAAGGCCCGGCGATGACGCCGAAGGATGAGTTCGCCGAGGCGTTGCGCTCGATCGGCTGCGTCGTGAGCGGTGAACACCCGATCATGGACGGCCAGAAGCACCGCATCAGCGTCGAAGGCGAGAAGCACAGCGAGAAATCCGGGTCGGGATTTTATGTCGGCCACCTGGACGGCCACCCGGCTGGCTACATGAAGAACAACAAGACTGGCATCGACCTGAAGTGGAAATCGAAGGGCTACGCCTTCGACCCCGAGCAGAAAGCCAGGATGCTCGCCGAGGCGGCCGAAAAGCTGCAGGCCCGCAGTGCCGAGCAAGAGCGGCTGAACGAGCAGACCGCGGAGCGTGTCGCCCGGCAGATGACGAAGCTGCTGCCGGTCACCGAGCCGACCGCGTACATGAAAGCCAAGGGCATCGAGCCCAGCCCGGAGTCTTCACTGACCGCGAAGGCCAGAAAACCTACATCCCGGCGACCGACGTCGACGGCAAGCAATGGACGATGCGGTACATCCGGGAGGACGGCAGCAAGCGCTTCGCCAAGGACAGCCGCAAGGAAGTCTGCTTCCATGTCATCGGCGGCCTGGACGCGCTGGCCAAGGCACCCGTCCTGGTCATCGGCGAAGGCTAAGCCACCGCCGGCAGCCTGTCACAGACGCTCGGCTTCGCGACCGTCGCGGCCTTCGACTCGGGGAACCTGGTGCCTGTCGCCAAGGCCCTGCACGAGAAGTACCCGGACAAACCGATGGTGATCGCCGGCGACGACGACAAGCACCTGGAGGCTACGCAGGGCGTCAACCCAGGCCGCAGCAAGGCTGAAGAAGCCGCCAGGGCGGTCGGCGGCAAGCTGCTGCTACCGATCTTCGCGCCCGGCGAGCAGGCCGCGAACCCGAAGGGCTTCACCGACTTCAATGACTTGGCTACCCGAAGTGTGCTGGGGCAGGAAGAAGTTGCGCGGCAGGTTCGGTCGGTGGTTGATGACGTGATTGAGTGGCAGCAGGGGCGGAGTGTTGAGGGGCTGGCGCGTCGGGAAAGGCAGGAGCAGGCGGTGCGTCGGGTAGCGAAGGTCGGATGATCGTCGCGGCTGTTGTCCTTGAATGAATCGAGCCGGGCCCATTTCCTTGTTTCTGGCTCGTGCAGCAGCCAGAAACAATCAGGCTTCAACAGGGCCCAGCGCCTCCACCGCAGCCTGAAGTTCCTTGGCAACTGCAATCAGTTCCCGGATCAACGGCTCGTCTTCTTCATAGTCGCCATCGTAGAGGGCACGGTTACGCTTCTGGTGGCAGTTGTCGAGGAAACGCCACTTGGCTACAGGTAAGGACATGGTGCTGCCCAGAATCTGGAAGACGATATAGCGGTTCTCCGATCGATACCCATGCCAGCGCAGGGCCGCCAAAGCGAGGCTGTGTGCTGCGTCGTAGGCCAGGCTGAAGCGGCTTTCGGCGTTCAGTCCAGGGTTCTGTGCGTCCGGCAGTCTATTTCTGGCGGATCGGAGCAGTCCGTCGAACTCGGCCTGATCAGGGGGTTCAGCCTTGAGCTTGCCGATCCTCGCCAGATTCTGCAGAGTTTCCCGTGGGGAGGTCATTGTCGTCGCCGATGAGCATGATCTTTGGTTGCTGGACGATGCGGGTCAGGAAGTGGTTGTCGCTACGTAGCTTCTTCGAGAAATCTTCCGCTGCGTAGAGGGTGGGGTTCACCTTGCGACCCAGTACTTCCTCTGCCTTGGCCAGCACCTCGAAGAGATGACTGTAGCTCAAGCCCTCGGCGATGACCATGACGTCGATGTCGCTGGCCGCCGTATCCGTGCCCTTGGCCACGGAACCATAGATGAAGGCGCAACGAACGAGATCGGCACACTCGGACAAGGCGGCACGCAGGACATCGGCCAGCCCGAAGGTCTTGAGGACGATCCCCCGGAGTTCCGTGAAGATCGGCGATTTCCGGTTGGCCTGGTAGTGTTTCTGTCGGCCGAGGGGAGTCATGGTGATCAGACCGGAGGAGGTCATTCGTTCCAGTTCACGCTGCAGCGCGCCACGCCCGGTCAAGGCAAGCTTTGCAATTTCGTTGGCGTAGAAAGATCGGTCCGGTTGACCAAACAACAGCCCAAGCACCCGCTGCTGGCCTCCAGAGAAGAGCGCATCTGAAATCGACACAGAGTCTTTATTCCCCATAATGGGTACTATGGTACCTGATCTGGGGATCAGCGCGCTAAACTGAGGGCAACGCTTGTTCCCCTCTATGGGGCTTGGCGACCCCAATTCAGGGGATTTCTTATCCTTTGTCCTTCAGAAGGCTCGGGGTAAAGGGTTGCGCCCATGACTAGGGCGCGCGTCCCGCAGCCAGCAGGCATTGATGCCACAACTGTATGGGCGTACAGTTGTGGCCTCTCGATTGCCCGACTCGTATCCCCATGTCTGCCGCCTGTGCTCCTGCTCGCACTGCCGTCTATCGCCGTCGCCGGCCCGAACGTACCGTGCTCTATCGCACCGTGCAAACCCACCTCGCCACCTGGCTCGAACTCTCCTGCGATAGCCGCCAGAGCGCTTCCGGCCCAGCCCATGTCGAACGCGAGTTCCGCCGCTATCTCGAAGGCGGGATTCTCGCGCATGGCTTTGCCCGCGCTCGATGCGCCGAGTGCGGTCACGATTTTCTCATTGCCTGGTCGTGCAAGGGCCGTGGTGTCTGTCCCGCTTGCAACACCCGGCGAATGGTCGAAACCGCCGCCCATCTGGCCGACCACGTTTTCCCGCGACTGCCGGTCCGCCAGTGGGTGCTGTCGGTTCCGAAGCGGCTGCGTTATCACCTCGAACATGATCGGGCGATCGAGACGCTGGCGCTGCGCATTTTCCTGAGCGTCGTGGAACAAGCCTTGCGCCGCTCCTGCCCGGCGGCGGATTCCGATTCGCGGATCGATGGGGTGGCCTTCATCCACCGTTTTGGCGCGTTGCTCAATCCGTAGGTGCACTTCAACTGCCTCGTTATCGAGGGCATTTTCGAGGCTCACACCTCGGCAACTGCGACGTTTCACGAAAGCCGTGCCCCCGACCAGAAGTTACTCGACGAAGTCCACGCCAAGGTCCGCCGCCGTCTGCTGCGCGCGCTGACCCGACGCGGTGTGCTTGAGCCGGAAGACGCCGAGACGATGGCAAACTGGACGCATGGTGGCGGCTTCTCGCTCGACGCCAGCGTGCGCATCGAAGGCGCCGACCGCCCGGGCCTGGAACGGCTGCTGCGGTATTGCGCTCACCCGGCCTTCGCGCTGGAGCGCTTGCGTGAAATCGACGCCGAACACTTGGTCTACGAGAGCCTCAAGCCGGGTCCCGGCGGCAGCATCAGACTGATGCTCACACCGCTCGAACTGATCGAGCGTCTGGCGGCGCTGATTCCGCCGCCGCGCCGACATCGGCATCGTTACTACGGGGTGCTGGCACCGAACGCGCGGCTGCGGGGGCAGGTGATTGCGCTCGCCGGCGTGCCGGACGGTACGCCGGCGGCAACCGCGACCGAGTCAATCGCTGCGACCGCTGCGCCAAGCGTCACGCCAGGCCGGTCGTCCGAGGGGACAGAGGAAGCACCGGGGGAAGCGGAAGCGATCCTCCGTCGCGCCGCCCGTTACGCTTGGGCGCTGCTGCTCGCGCGGATCTATGAGGTCTTTCCGCTCGTCTGTCCACGCTGCGGCGGCGGGATGCGAATCATCGCCTTCATCACCGACGCCGCTGCCGTCCGCGAGATCCTGAGCCATCTGGGCGAACCGACCTCGCCGCCACGTCTGATGAAAGCCCGTGCGCCCCCGCTCTGGGAGATGCAGGGCGCCAACATGGGCGAGGGCGAAGCGCAGGCTCAGTCGGCGCCGGAGTACCAATTCGACCAGCGCGTCGCCTGGTAGATGTGTTGGGCAGCGTGCAGTCGCACAAGCGCAAAGCTCGAAGCCAGACGAGCTGCCATTGCCCGTCGTGAGAGGACTCGTGCCTGCGGTCATCCGCCCTGGCGGATGACCGCAGGCACTGAGCGGGCGGAATTCAGAGGACTTTTCAGGGGCTTCCGGGTCCAAATTCGACATTGACGCTGCTTGTTGAAGGCTCATATACTCTCGTCGGTGCCGTTGGATTTCTTATCCTACAGGATGCAGAGGACCCCCGAGACCACCGCCATCATGCTTGCCAGAGCGACAGCGCGCAGCGGGTCGCCGCCGGATAGCGGCGACGACGGCGAGAATCAGCGCCGCCAGCGACGAGTCCGGCCCCAGTACCAGAATGCGGCTCGGGCCGAACAGCGCATAGGCGAGCAGCGGAATGATCGTGGCGTAGAGGCCGTAGATGCCCGGTACGCCCGAGGCGACTGCGTAGGCAATACCGACCGGCACCAACATGGTGGTCACACCAGACCGGCGGCAATATCGTGACGCAGCCAGGCCAGCTCGTAGTGACGCAGGGTCTGCAGGCCTTATCCTAAGCCGAGGAAGAAGACGCCGGCGTAAGACAGGATCTAGCCACTCACCAGGAGCACCAGCATGTTCACGCCGATCAACGCCAGGATGATGAGGATGGCGGCGCTGAGGAGGATGCCGGCCGCGCTGTCCACGGGTGACCACAGCGACGACTGGTCGAGCACCTTGAAGAAAATGTCGAAGCCAATATCGACGATGCCCGACGGGGTCAGCGTGGCGCCTGTCCCGGTGGCCATGCCGCCAAGTGTGCGCAGGGAATCCATGATGTCGGTGGCGAAGCGCGGACCGTTGGTCAGCAGCCACCAGAAGAAGCCCGTGAACACCGTGAACCGGAAGAATTCGGCGTAGAAGTCGCCGAGGTCGGCCTTGCGCAAGGCCAGCATGCCGAAGGTCCAGACCATCGAGATCACGGCAAGCGTCCAGAACAGAAAGCTGGCTCGCGCCGTGATGACGCCTGCCTAGGCGCTGGCCGCGGCCGCATAGCGCGCCAGGACGTTATCGAGGACGCCCGCGTGGTCGATCGCTGCCTGGGCGTCGATGGGGAAGAGTACCAGCCACAACAGCATCGGAACGATGGCAACCTTGCCGACGGCGGCCATGCTCATCGGCGAGCCCACCATTCTTTCCTTGGACTCGGTTGGAACCCCGGGGCCGCGACGCAGACACGCCGAGGCGAACTGCTCGCGCGTCCCTTTGTCTTCGACCTGGGCGATCTTTTCCGGCTTGCAGTTTTCGTCGTTCACGGCCGGCATTTCCTTCTTGGGCGTTTCCGGTGAGCAGGCACTGATCAAGGCGGCGACGGGGGCGGCGAGGGTCAGGAGGGCAGGGCGTTTGGTGATCATGTCGATTCCTTTCGTTTACCAGTTGCAGACCGGGCTGGCGACGTAGCTTCCCTGACGCAGTTGCTCGCCGGCAGCGGCTTGTTGTGCTTCCCGATCCGCAAGCACCTGATTGCGGGTGGCGATGGCGTTTTGCTCGGCTACCAGCAGGGCGCGAATCTGCAGCAGTTGGTTGGCCTGCTGGCTGGCAAGCTGGTTCGCGTAGCTGATCGCCTGCATCTGGCCGGTCGCGCTCTGCGCACTCGCCTGGAGGCGCTGCAATGTCCTGGCGTCCGCTTCCAGAGCAGCGTGTTGCTTGTCCAGACCCCTGAACAGCGCATCGGTGGCTCTCTTCTGTGCTTCTGAACCGAGGCGCTGGTTCTCCTTGATCGCCGCCCACTCCGCGTCGGTGCAACCGCCTTGCCTGAAGCAGGGCGAGCCGCGGTAATAGGACGCGTCCTGGAACTTGCCGAGGTACGCGTCGATCGCCTTACCGTCCGGAAAGACGATGCGCTGCCAGGCGACGAGCACACGGGCCTGGCCGTAGGCAATATCGGTTGAGTATCGGCCGACCAGGCGCGAGCCTTACGGGGTCAACAGATGCTTGCCGGTTGGCGTGTCGTACACGTCTTGCGCAACCAGGGCCATGATCTGGCCTGACAGCAAGGAGTTGATCCCGGAAATCAGCGTCCCCGGACGGCAGCATGGAGGTTCTGAAAGGCGTCTGGTGGCAGCATCGCAGCAAGTCGAGCGTATACTCATTTGCCAAGGTGCATCGGTCAATCACGGTTGATCGACACGGCGAGTTGAGCGTCGTCGCCATCGACGATTGGCCGAGGAGATAATTCCGGGATTTTGACAAGGAGCCAATTCATGGACTGGCAGGAGCGAATTGTTGCCAACCCCGAAACCTTGTTCGGCAGACCCCACATCAAGGGGACACGCACCGGGGTGGAGTGCATTCTGGACCTGATGGCATCTGGCTGGCGCGAGGCGCAGATACTGGAAAGCTATCCGCACTTGCAACGGGAGGACCTGCTGGCGGTGTTTGCGTTCGTGCGCGACTGCCTGAAGGACGAAGCCTGGATCATGCGCGCGACGATCCGGCGGCCCGGGATTGAGGCATGACCGAGGACCCTGCCGGCCGACGAGAAAGTCCCGTTGCCGTCTCTCTACGCGGAAGCCGATAAACGACTGCGGCGAAAACCGCTGGACTTGATCCTCGACATCAGGACCAACCCTCCCACTTCGACTTGGCCATGCTCCCATGCGTTTCGTGCGGATGAGCTTGATCGCTAACCGGAGCGAGCCTCTTGAGCCGGTGAGGGCGGGTGCTCTCTGTCGCTACGGCCCCGGCCCAATTGATCTCCTACCGCTGATTGGCGCCGAGGTTCCACAAAGCTGGCACCGTGGGTATGATCAGGCACCACTAGATCAGGATGCTTGCGCGTAATGAACAAGATCAACGCCCGACTCGCCCGATTCACCAGACTCGCCTCGTTGTGCCGGCATTTTTTCGTGAGCAGCTCGCCGGAGCCCACTGGCGATCACCTGTCAGGCAGCGCGGTGGTATGCCGATGAAGACCTTGCGTGGGTGGGTCGCAGCGGCTGCAAGGCGGTTCTGGCGACTCGGGCTTCGCCTGACATTGCTCCTGGGTCTCATCTGCCTGGCAATCGCCTTCGGGTTCACGCTCTACGCGGTTGGTGCGCTGCCCTCGCTGCAACCCTGGCACACCGAGCGTCTCCGCGAAGAGTTCAGCGCGAGTCGACACGGCGAGATCGACTTCGCAGGCTACCTGCTGCGCGAAGCGAAATTGTTCGATGAACTGCGGGAGAAGGTCGCGACCTGGGATGCCAGCGACGAGGCACTGGTATATAGCCGGTTCAACGCCACTGGCCGGCTGAGCCTTCTGGTCGAGGGGGCACCATACAACCGCTCGTTCCGCCTGACGCCGGCGCAGCCAGTCGGCAGTGCGTTGTTGATTCATGGCCTGAGCGATTCGCCCTATTCGATGAAGGCGCTGGCCGAATCCTTGTACGCACGGGGTTTCGAGGTGACGGTATTGCGCGTGCCAGGGCACGGCACCCTGCCATCGATGATGACTGAAATGACGGCTGCTGACTGGACGGCAGCGGTGCGCATTGCTGCCCGGGACGTAGCAGCGCGCGCCTCGGCTGGGCAGTTGTTCTATGTCGGCGGCTATTCGACAGGTGGCACGCTGGCCCTGCAATATACCCTTGATTCTCTGGAAGACGGCGTTCTGAGAAAGCCGGACCGGGTTCTGCTTGTCTCGCCGGCGATCGAGCTGACCAAGGTCGCGACCCTGGCAAACGTGATCGACCTGTTTAGCATCGTTCCCATTCCGCTGCTGGAAAAGGTCCGCTGGCAGGAGGTTGCTGTTGAGTACGATCCGTACAAGTTCAACTCGTTTCCGGTGAACGCGACACGCCAGGTCAATCGGGCAACGCGCGAATTGCAGCATGCCTTGGTGCGGGCGACCGAATCGGGGCGCATTGCGCAGATGCCGCCGGTGGTCACCTGGCAGTCGGTGGTCGATTCGACGGTTGGCGCAAGAGGCGTCGTCGATACGCTGTATGCTCGATTGAAGGGAGCCGGGCACCGACTCGTCCTGTTCGATGTCAACCGGCAGCAGGCACTGAACAGCGTGCAGCGGCCAGGTGCCAGGCAGTTGATTGAACGCCTGGAGCAAGGTGTCCGGGGGTATGCGCTGGATGTTGTCACCAATACCCATGCGCAAACCAGCCAGGTCAGTGTCCATCATTTCCTGCCGGATGGTACGCAGACCGTTCGCGCGACGACCCTGGTCTGGCCGCAGAACCTGGTTTCGCTCGGACACGTGGCCTTGCCCTTTCCGCCGGATGATGCGGCCTACGGACTGATGCCGGGCAGCGGTCGCGACGGGATCCCGAGCATCGGTTCGTGGCTGCTGCGTGGCGAGAACGGCGCCGTCACCATCTCCCTCGCTTCGCTCACCCGCCCGCGCAGCAATCCGTTCTGGCCATTGATCGACGAGGACATCGATACGCTTGTGGCTGCCGACCGGACCCGCGTTCAACGATAAGCAGCGTTCGGACCGTGGCAGCGCTGGTCACCCGGGCATCGGCTGGTAATGGATCTGGGACGCCGGGTGCGCGCGAATGGCGCCGATTGCGGCCAGCCAGAGGATCGTCCGGGATGTGGATTTCCTGCTGGAGGCATGGCACTATCGGCCTCCCGGAGCAGGAAGAGCATTGACCCATTGGCAAATTATCCGCAGCATCTCGTCCGTGTCCGCGAGTTGTCCGACGGAAAGACGGTTACCATACGCCCCATTCGCCCGGACGATATCGAGAGGGAGCAGGCGTTTGTTCGCCACCTCTCCGAGGAATCCCGTTATTCCCGCTTCATGGCCCAGTTGCACGAGCTATCGGCGAGCAGGCTCAGGTACTTTACCGAGATCGACTACGATCGTCATCTGGCACTGGTGGCCATTGCCACGCAGGACGCCTTGGAGGTCGAAATCGGCGTCGCGCGGTATGTTGCGCTGCCCGGCGCTGGTAGTTGCGAATTCGCGATCGTTGTCGATGATGCCTGGCATGGCTCGGGAGTGGCGAGCATCCTGATGGCGGCGCTGATCGACGCGGCCAGGGAGCGCGGCTTCAGGACCATGGAGGGCACGGTACTGACCACCAACCAGAGGATGCTGAAGTTCGTGCGGCGTCTCGGTTTCGTGGTACTCGTCGATCCGGAAGATCCGGGCACGCTGCGCGTCGTGCGGCCGCTTGGTCAGTAAGTATTGACAGGCCTTGCTAGCCTGCGCATAATCCGTGCCGCTGCTGCCTGCGGGTCGTTTCGGATGGATCGATCGGGACGGTGCAGGCCGGCAGATTTTCATGCGGGAATAGCTCAGTTGGTAGAGCGATACCTTGCCAAGGTATAGGTCGAGAGTTCGAGACTCTTTTCCCGCTCCAGATTCCGAAAGGGAAAGTGCGCAAGCACTTTCCCTTTCTTTCATTTCCGGGCAGGTATAATGGGGCGCCCTGCCCGGATGGTGGAATAGGTAGACACAAGGGACTTAAAATCCCTCGGCCTCGCGGCTGTGCCGGTTCGACCCCGGCTCCGGGTACCACCATGCCACTGTGAGTTTCCTGCCCGGGTTTCCGATGATCATTTTCGACCTTGCCTGCCAACACGACCATCGCTTCGAGGGCTGGTTCCAGTCGCGGGAGGATTTCGACAGCCAGCTCGCCAGCGGCCTGATCGCCTGTCCGCATTGCGGGTCGCTGGCGATTCGGCGGATACCGTCCGCGGTGCACCTTGCCAGTTCAGCGCCGGTACCGGCGGCTGTCGCAGCCAAACCCGCAGCGGCAACACCGGTCATCGACATGCGCGCCGGCGCGCTTGCGGCTTTCCGGCAATTGACGGAAGTGCTGCTGGCGAATTGCGAGGATGTGGGCGCGGACTTTGCCGAAGAGGCGCGAAGAATTCACTACGTCGAAGCGCCAGAGCGCTCGATCCGTGGCGAGGCCAGCGCCGAGGAGTATGAGGCGCTGCTGGAAGAGGGCATCGAAGTGTTCCGGCTGGCACGTCTGAAGCCCGGAGACATGCACTGAGGCCGGACCCCGCTTCGGCCTCGGCACGGTCTGCTGCAGGCGCTGGCTGGGCGCGCCATTTGCCGAAAACTTGAGGAGGATCGCTGATGATCAAAGCGCGTGCTGCCATTGCCTGGGCTGCCAGGCAGCCTCTGGAAATCACGGAAGTCGATGTCGAGCCGCCACGGCAGGGTGAGGTTCTGGTTCGCATCGTCGCCACGGGCGTTTGCCATACCGATGCGTTCACGCTGTCGGGGGCCGATCCGGAGGGCATTTTCCCGAGCATTCTCGGCCATGAGGGTGGCGGCATCGTCGAAGCCGTCGGTCCCGGAGTGACGTCGGTGGCGGTCGGCGATCATGTGATTCCTTTGTACACACCCGAGTGCGGCCAGTGCAAGTTCTGCAAGTCGGGCAAGACCAATCTCTGTCAGGCGATTCGCGCGACTCAGGGCAAGGGCTTGATGCCTGACGGCAGCAGTCGCTTCTCGTTGAATGGCCAGCCCATCTTCCATTACATGGGAACCTCGACCTTCTCCGAGTACACGGTGTTGCCGGAAATTTCTCTCGCCAGGATCGCCCGGGACGCGCCGCTGGAGAAGGTCTGTCTGCTGGGCTGCGGGGTGACCACCGGGATCGGCGCCGTGATCAACACCGCCAGGGTTGAACCGGGAGCGACGGTGGCCATCTTCGGCCTCGGCGGCATCGGTCTTTCGGCGGTGATCGGAGCGGTGATGGCGAAGGCGGCACGTATCATCGCGATCGATGTCAATCCGGCCAAGTTTGCCATTGCCCGGCAGCTGGGCGCCACCGACTGCATCAACCCGGTAGATTTCGACCGGCCAATCCAGGAAGTGATCGTCGACCTGACCGACGGCGGAGTCGATTACTCGTTCGAATGCATCGGCAACGTCAAGGTGATGCGTTCGGCGCTCGAGTGCTGCCACAAGGGCTGGGGTGAGTCGGTGATCATTGGCGTTGCCGGTGCCGGCGAAGAGATCTCGACGCGCCCGTTCCAGTTGGTGACCGGCCGTGTCTGGCGTGGTTCAGCCTTCGGCGGCGTGCGCGGTCGTACGGAACTGCCGGGCTATGTCGAACGGGCGCAGCGCGGCGAGATTCCGCTCGACACCTTCATTACGCACACCATGAGGCTGGAAGACATCAACCATGCTTTCGAGCTGATGCATGAAGGGAAAAGCATCCGTTCGGTGATCCTGTTCTGAATGTCTTTTGCCGGAGGTTCGCAAGTGCTGGAAGAGATTGCCGTCAATCGCTGCTTTGGCGGTTGGCACCGGCGCTATCGCCATTACTCGTCAACTCTGCGCTGCACGATGGTGTTTGCCGTGTATCTGCCGCCGCAGGTGGAAGGCGGTACCGTGCCCGCGCTGTACTGGCTTTCGGGATTGACCTGCAGCGACGAGAACTTCATGCAGAAGGCCGGTGCGATGCGCGTCGCCGCCGAACTCGGGATTGCCCTCGTCGCGCCGGATACCAGTCCGCGCGGCGCCGGCGTACCGGGTGACCCGGCAGGCGCCTGGGATTTCGGTCATGGTGCCGGTTTTTACGTGAACGCGACGCAGCCACCCTGGGTTGAGCATTACCGGATGCACGACTACGTGGTCCACGAGCTGCCGGAACTGCTCGAGGCGGGTCTGCCGGTAGACACACGCCGCGGTATCTGTGGCCACTCGATGGGCGGCCACGGCGCTTTGGTCTGTGCGCTGCGCAATCCTGGTCGTTATCGTTCGCTGTCGGCGCTGGCACCGATCAGCCACCCGCTCGGCAGCCCCTGGGGGCAGAAAGCCTTCTCGCACTATCTGGGGGAAGACCGTGCGGCATGGCAAGCATGGGACGCTTGCGAACTGATTGCCGAGGCGGAAGAACGCCTGCCCTTGCTGGTTGACCAGGGTGAAGCCGATGGCTTTCTTGCCGAGCAGTTGCAGCCCGAATTGCTGCGACAGGCCTGCGCCGCGGTTGGCCATCCTCTGCGACTACGCCTGCATCCGGGTTACGATCACAGCTACTACTTCATCGCCAGTTTCATCGACGATCACCTGCGCCATCACGCGGCCGCGCTCGTTCGCTGACAGAGTGCGCCTTGGCGTGGACCGCGGGCGGGTGGCAGCGGCCGCTTGCAGCGGCAGGCCGGCTGCTCGTGTCAGGCGGCGACCACGACGCGGTTGCGACCACTTCTTTTTGCCTGGTAGAGCGCCGCATCCGCCGCTTCCATCAGCGCCTGGCTGTCCTTCTCCGCGCTGCTCAGGTTGGCCACGCCGATGCTGAGGGTGACCGGGATTGACTGCTGGTCCCAGAGGAAGGTGTAACGTTCGACCAGCGCGCGGATGCGGTCGGCGATCTGGACGGCGGCCCGCGCGCTGGCATTGGGCAGAACGGCGGCAAATTCTTCGCCGCCATAGCGAAAGACCAGGTCCTCGACGCGCGACGCGCGCTTGAGGAGGTCGGCAAGCTGGCGCAGGACGGCATCGCCGGCAGCATGGCCGTAGCTGTCGTTGATCCGTTTGAAGTGGTCGATATCCATCAGCAGGCAGGCCATCGGCAGACCGTTGGACTGGGCAAAGGTCCACTCCGAGGCAAGAAAATCGAGGCCGTGGCGGCGGTTGGGAAGCTGTGTCAGGGCGTCGGTCAGGGCTTCCCTGAGCAGGCGCTTGTGGGCGACGGCAAACTCGTCCGTTGAACGCATGATGCCGCGGCGTTCGCGCTGGATCTCTTCCCGCAGGAGGAGCATGCGGGTCGCGGTATTGAGGCGGACGCGCAGGGTCTGGATGTCCAGCGGCTTGACCAGGACGTCGTCGGCGCCGGCATCGATCGCTTCGAGAATAGGGGCCTCGCTGCCGGGAGAAGCCAGCAGAAGCGCGTAGCTCTCCTTGCCCGCGGGTGTCTGGCGAAGCGCACGGCAGAAAACTGCCGGCGTCAGCCCTGGCATGCCCATGTCGGCAATCACGATCTGGGCCGGCTGGCGCATCGCTTGCTTGAGGCTGTCAGCGCTGCTATCCACCAGGACCGGTAGATGACCGAGACTTTCGATCTGCTGCACCAGCGTCGACAATTCCGGCGCCGGGATGCCAATCAGTTGGACATGCAGGCGCGGCGACGTGGCCTGGCCGTGCTGTTCGGGGCCGGCGCTGCTGACGCGCCGGGTGGGCGGACTGGCGGCCAAAATCTCGGCAAAAGGGGGCATCTCCTGTGTGCGAACCTGCAGCATGGCGCCCCATTCTCGCCAGCGCCGGACCATTCGATCGACCATGTCGTTGAGTGCATCACCGCTGATGCCGAGTCGGGCCGCTCGCGTCAGGAGACCGGGAAGGAGGCTCCAGCGTGCTTCTTCATCCGCCATGCAGACCTCGGCCAGCGAGCGGGCGAAATTCAGCGAGTGGGTCAGGGTCTGTACTCGCGAGCCGTCCCGAAAGCCGGCGACATCCGGCTGTTCATGATGGTAAGCGGCCTGAATCAGCATGTCTGGCAAGCCCCACTCGGCGAGCATCGTGGCGCCGAGTTGATGGTGGTCCATGGCAAAGCATTCGCGCTCGAGAGCCGCCAGGTCGTGCGGCGTTTCCTTCGCCCTGAGCAGTACGTCGGCGTATTCGTCCGGGTAGAGCGAGGCCATGGCCAGTTCACCAACCCGCGCCAGCAGACCAACGGTGAACAGTTCCTCGCTCGAAATCTGCGCGAAGTGGGCGAGCTCCTGGCAGGCAATGCCAGTGGCTAGCGAGTGTCCCCAAAATGCACCGTAATCAAACGTTGCGCATTGACCGCCGGTGTGGCTGTGCATCACCGAGAGGCCAATCACCAGATCACGCACCCGGAAGGCGCCAAGGGCAACGATGGCGCGCTGTAGTGAGACGATCGGCCGCGTGCGGCCAAAGGCAGCGGCATTGGCGAACTTGAGCAGGCGCCCGGCGATGGCCGGGTCGGACTGAACCAGTTGCACCAGATCAGAGACCCGGAAATCATCCCGCTGCAAGAGCTTGATGATCGAAAAGGCAACGCCTTTCGGCGACGGCAGCTTGCCGGTTGCCTTCATCGAGTGGTAGCGGTCGGGGTCGACAAAGTTGATCAAGAATGCCTCGATTCCAGAATCTGCGGACGATTATGCTACAAAAAGGACAGGCACTGGCGGACGCCGCTACTGCGCTGCCCGTGTCGTCTGCGGCGGCCGGGCGGTGGGGACAGCCAGTGGTGGCGCTTCGCCAGGTAGCGCCACGATCAGATCCGGACCCTCCTCGGTTGCCTTGCCGACGCGCTGGCTGACGGTCCAGACCTGCAGCTCGTCACCGGGGCAGGGCTGGATCAGACCGGCAATCTGATCGGCGGGAGCGGCAAGCCAGTCCTGCCAGGCCCTGGCTGCGATGATCAGGGGCATGCGATCATGGATGGGACGCAACAGTTCGTTGGCAGCGGTGGTGATGAGGCAGCAACTGCGAATGAGCTTGCCAGCCGGTGAGGTCCACGACTCCCAGAGCCCGCCGATGGCCATCGCTTCCCCGGACTTCAGCGAGATGTAGCAAGCCTGCTTGAGCCGCGCCTCCTGCGCTGTTGTGGCGTTTTTCCATTCATAGAAGCCGCTGGCCGGAATCAGGCAGCGGCGCTGCCGGAAGGCGTCGCGGAACGATGGCTTTTCCGCCACCGACTCGCCGCGGGCATTGATCAGCCGGGTAGCGATGGCCGGGTCTTTCGCCCAGTGCGGCAGCAGGCCCCAGTGCAGGAGGTGAAGAACGCGTTGGCCGTTTGGCGACTGGCGAACAACCGGAATGTCGGTGCCTGGTGCGATGTTGTAACGAGCGGGGAAGTCGACGCACTCATCGAGGCCAAAGCGCTGGGACAACTGCGAGCGAGGGGCTTCAAGGGCATAACGTCCACACATCGGCGAAGTGTAACCCATGCTCGATAGGTTGCGGACGACTGGCCGCTCCTCGCGCGCAGAGACAGACATCCTGCCGGAGGTCTGGGACGTCTCCCTGAGGTCTCGCTGATGGCGCAGTCCGGGAAGGTCTCAAGAGCAAAAAAACCTGCCGCCCTTTGAGGCGGCAGGCGAATGCTGGCGACTGGCCGACGAGTCGACCAATCGCTATCCAGCGTTGATCAGGTCTTGGTACCCAGTGCGCGTTGCAGTTGTTCGAGAGCTGTCGGGTCTTCGATCGTCGTCAGATCGCCCGGGTCGCGGCCTTCGGCGAGCGCCTGGATGGAGCGCCGCAGCAGCTTGCCGGAACGGGTCTTCGGCAGCACGGTCAGGAAGTGCACCCGGCTTGGCCGAGCGATCGCGCCAAGGCTGTCGTCCACCTGCTTCATGACGGCCTTCTCGAGCGCTGCTGCCAGCTCGGGTGTCGCGATGCTGTCAGCGCTCTTGACCACGGCAAAAGCCATTGGCATCTGCCCCTTGAGCTGATCGGCGACGCCGACGACGGCCACTTCGGCAATTGCCGGATGGCCCTGGATGGCCTCCTCGATTTCGCGCGTCCCCAGGCGGTGGCCGGCAACGTTGATCACGTCGTCGGTGCGACCGAGGATGTAGTGATAGCCGTCCTTGTCCTTGATACCCCAGTCGAAAGACGAGTAAACCTGGGGTTCGCGGAACAGCGAGAAGTAGGTCGACACAAAGCGTGCGTCGTCACCCCAGACCGTGCTCAGGCAGCCGGGTGGTAGTGGCGGCACGATGGCGACAATGCCCTTCTCGTCCGGGTCGCAGATCGTGCCGTCCTCGCGGAAAATCTTGAGGTTGTAACCGTAGACCGGGAAGCTCGGCGTGCCGAAGCGGATCTCGGTTTTTTCGACGCCCGGCATCGCCGACAGGATTGGCCAGCCGGTTTCGGTCTGCCAGTAGTTGTCGATCACCGGCAAGCCGAGTTCGCCCATGATCCACTTGTGCGTTGGTTCATCGAGCGGTTCGCCGGCCAGGAACAGATGCTTTAGGCTCGACAGATCGTACTTGTGCATGTACGCGGTGTCGTGCTTCTTGAGCACACGCGCGGCGGTGGGTGCCGAGAACATCACGTTGACCTTGTATTTCTCGACGATCTGCCACCAGATGCCGGGGTCCGGGCGTAGCGGTGTTCCCTCGTACATGATGGTGCACATGCCGGCGATCAGCGGACCGTAGACAATGTACGAGTGGCCGACGACCCAGCCGATGTCGGAAGTCGCGAAATAGGTCTCGCCTTCCTCGCCGCAGTAGATGTGTTTGATCGATGAAGCCAGTGCCACGGCATAGCCGCCGGTATCGCGCTGCACACCCTTGGGTTTGCCGGTGGTGCCGGAGGTGTAGAGAATGTAGGACGGCTCGGAGGACTCCAGCCAGGTGACCGGTACGTCGGCGTCCATGAACTGCGTGCGCAGCGTCGCGTAGTCGACGTCACGACCCTCGACCTTGTTGAAACCCTTGTCGAGACCACGGTCGATCATCAGCACTTTGCCCGGCTTGTGTGCGGCCAGGGAAATGGCTTCGTCGAGCAGACCCTTGTAGGGCACCGCCTTGCCGGCGCGCATGCCTGCATCCGAGGAGACGACGAGTTTCGGTGTCGCGTCGTCAATGCGCGTGGCGAGCGAACCGGAAGCAAAGCCACCGAAGACGACCGAGTGAATGGCGCCGATTCGGGTGCAGGCGAGCATGGCGAACATCGCCTCGGCGACCATCGGCATGTAGATCAGGACGCGGTCACCCTTGCCGACGCCAAGGCTCTGCATGATCGCTGCCATGCGCATGACTTCCTGCTTGAGTTCGGCGAAGGAATAAACCACTTCCTGGTCGGTTTCCGTCGAGATGAACACCAGCGCACGGTCATTCGGGCGTTTGGCGGCGTGACGATCGACCGCGTTGTAGCAGATGTTGGTTTCGCCGCCGACGAACCATTTGGCAAACGGCGGGTGAGAGAAATCGAGTACCTGGGTGAACGGTTTGTGCCAGTCGATCAGTTTGGCTTCTTCACCCCAGAAGGCGTCCGGATCTTCGATTGATTTCTTGTGAAACTCTTGAACTGTCGTCATAAGACTCCCTCTCCAAAAATTGAACCACCTGCACTAGTGAAAACTAGGCTTGCCGAGTGTCTTGGACTTCCTGCTCCCGGTCAAGCACCTGTTTTCGAATATCTGCCAAGGGCAGACCCAACTTCAACTCCCTTTCCAGCAGTTCGAGAAAGGGTAACATCTCTTTGCAAAGACTGACGAGATGCGGGATTACCGCATGGGTATGGCCGGTTCTGATCAGGTCGATCGCATGCCCCAATCTGGGCACCGGGGGCTCGGTCGACGTTTTGTCCAGGCAAGCCAGGACGCGGTTGCCGCCGGCTTCCTGCGCGGTCTTCAGACGCGCACCAGCCAGACTGAGCAGCGACGTGGCGGAATTGACCTGATCCACCGGCGTATTCGCAACGCCAATACTGACCGAGAGGGCAAGTCGTTGCCCGTGTATCGCAATGTTGGCGACAGCAAATGCTTCCCGCAGGCGACCAGCAAAGGCCTCGCAGGCAGGGTAGGGGGTACCGGGGGAAACCACCGCCAGTTCGCTGTCGGAATAGTGGCCGAGGCTGTCTTCCTTACGCACCTTTTGCGCGAGAATGCTGGCGAACTTCTTCTGCAACTGCCCGGCAACCACTTCGCCGTGCTCCTTGCGCAGGGCGTCGAACCTGTCGAAGCCCATGACCAGGATGCTTGCCGGAGCGTCGAGTCGAAGCGCCTGTGCCAGCGCCTTCGCCGCCTGAACTTCGATATGTTGACGGGTCGGTAGCCCGGTTTCCGGATGCTGCGCCTCGCCCCCGGTCACCTCCCTGACCTTGCTCTGCCCCGCCGCCGGTTGGAGCAATGAGGCGATTTGTGCCAGTAGTTGGCTGCTGCCGATTCCCCTTCCGATGACGTCGGAAGCGCCCAGGGCTTTGGCGTGCTCACTGGCCTGCTCGTTGTCGCCAGCAATCATCAGCACGGGTATCTGCCGCAGGCGGGTCAGCTTCGACGAGCGAACCCTGGTCAGCAGGCCGTTGCCGTCAAGCATCGGCAGCGACAGCGCGCAGATCACCAGGCGGATCGAGTGGTCGAGAACCAGTGCCTGCCAACCCGCTTCGCCGTCAGCCTCCTCGCGGAAGCTGTATTGATCACGAATGCTCTTGATGAGGGTCGCGCGCTCCATTCGCGATTCATCAACAATCAGGATGCGGGGCCGTTGATTGGGGTCGTCCATCGAGTCTCGCGATTATCAACCCCGGCGCAATTCAGGCGCCGGCAATGTCGACGACGACACGGCCGCGGATACGGCCTTTGATGAAGTCGTCGAACACCCCGGGCAGATCATCAAAACCGATCGTTCGCGTCAAGGTGGCTAGATGCGGTGGTCGCAGATCGTCCGCCAGACGCTGCCAGACACCGCTGCGGTAGGGCTCGCCGATGTAACCTGAGTCAATTCCGAGCAGACAGGCGCCGCGCAGGATGAAAGGCATGACGGTGGTGTTGAGTGAGGGGCTGGCGGCCAGGCCGATGCTGGCGATCGTTCCGCCCTGTTTCATGGTGCTGACGATCCAGGACAGGACGTCGCCGCCAAGGTTATCGACGGCGCCCGCCCAAAGCGCCTTGTCGAGCGGCCTGGTGCGCGTCGGATCGAGCACCGACCGGAACATGACGTCCACCGCGCCAAGCCCCTTCAGATACTCGACTTCGGCTTCCTTGCCGGTCAGTGCGGTGACCTGATAGCCCCGCGCAGCCAGCATGTCCACCGCCAGACTACCGACACCGCCGGTCGCTCCGGTGACGATGAGTGGCCCCTTGCTCGGATTGAGTCCGTTTTCTTCCATCCGTACGATACCCAGCGCGGCCGTAAACCCGGCCGTACCGAGGGCCATCGCCGCATGCAGTGACAGTCCCTCCGGCAAGGGAACCACCCATTGGGCGGGCACCCTGGCGTACCTGGCGTAACCGCCATGGTGGGCGACACCGATATCGAAGCTTGTCGCAATGACTTCCTCGCCCGCCTGAAAGCGTGCGTCGCTGCTGCTGACGACCGTTCCCGCCAGGTCGATGCCGCCGACACAGGGGTGCCGGCGGATGATTCGGCCGGCACCGGTGGCAGCCAATGCATCCTTGTAATTCACACTGGAGTAGGCGACCTCGATGGTCACCTCGCCCGGGTCCAGTTGAGACTCATCCATGGTAACGAAGCCGGCGCGCGTCAGACCTTCCTTTTCGTCGATCAGATAAGCCTTGAAGGGACTCATGTACACTCCATGCAGTGGATCGGATTGGCACAACGACTGCGGTTATCAGCGTCCGCGTCGTCAACGAGGGCCGATTATAAACACAAAGCCCGGCACGTTTGAGCGTCAGCGAAGGCCGTCCATGGTCCGTCGAAGCGGGCTCTTGAACGGAAAGAAGTCAGGGCCGCAGACTATACCGTTTTCCAATCAGCAATCCCATGTGCAGTGCACCATCAGGCTGGGGTTGGGTCGCGACCATCTTTTGTTGTTAAGTGAGTGGCTTGCAATCGTCAATTGAACTGCTTTCTTGAGCAAACGTTGTTGGAGAGGGTTTACACTGTGACTTTTTTCACATAAATTCCGGCCCTATGCTTAAAACACACATCCTCTGCCCCCTCTTTAGCGCCGCCCTGATTGCCATGTCATGGTTCGGTTCAGCCCACGCCAGCGAACAACCGCAGACGGTTGAAGAGCCTTCGCTCCTGGAGCGCTACAGCAGCAGCGCGCAGGATCTGATCCTCAAGGGCTTTGAACTCATCGGTATCAACTACCGTTTCGGCGGCACCAACCCGGATACCGGTCTCGACTGTAGCGGGTTTGTCCAGATTGTCTTCAAGGAAGCGATCGGCGTGCTGTTGCCGCGTAGTGCCAGAGAGCAGAGCGAGGTGGGAGCAGTGATCGACCGCCACGAACTCAAGGCTGGCGACCTCGTTTTCTTCAATACCATGCGTCGTGCTTTTTCGCATGTGGGAATTTATCTGGGTGACAACCGCTTCCTGCATGCGCCGCGTACGGGCGCCGAAATCCGGGTTGAAGACATGCGCCAGAGCTACTGGATGCAGCGCTACAACGGTGCGCGTCGATTGCTGTCGCGTTGAAGCAAAACAGATAAGAAAGAAGCGGCGTATAGCGCCGCTTCTTTTTTTGCATCAATCAGGAACGATTCGCATTTACATTGGTGGCGTGGCTTGTTATCATCCTCGGCGATGACGCTGAATCTAACCGATGACCGGAGGCTTGACCATGGACTTTAGACTGTCCCGTTTGCTGTGTGCCCTCGCTATGGCCGGTGCGTCTCTGGCCAGCGCGCAGGCGGAGGAGAAGGTGCTGAATCTCTATTCGGCTCGCCACTATCAGACGGATGAAGCCCTGTACAGCGGCTTCACCCGGCAGACCGGAATCACGATCAAGCGCATCGAAGGCAAAGAGGACGAGTTGCTCGAGCGGATCAGGAACGAGGGTGCCAACAGCCCGGCGGATGTCCTGTTGACGGTTGATGCCGCCCGTCTGGCAGCCGCGCACGAGATGGGTCTCCTGGCGCCGGTCAGGTCGGCAGTTCTCGAGGGGCGTATCCCGGCACATCTGCGGACCAGTGACTGGTTTTCCTTTTCGGTCCGCGCACGCGTCATCATCTATGCCAAGGGTGCGGCCAATCCCGACGAGCTCAGGAATTACAGCGATCTCGCCAATCCTCGGCTGAAAGGCAAGATCTGCTCGCGCTCGGGTTCGCACCCCTACAACCTGTCGCTGATGGCTTCGATCATTGCCCATCAGGGCGAGGCAAAAGCCGAGGAGTGGGCAAAGGGCGTAGTGGCCAACTTTGCCCGCCCACCAAAGGGGGGCGATACCGACCAGATCCGGGCCGTAGCTGCTGGCGAGTGTGCGGTGGCAGTCTCCAATACCTATTACCTGGCGCGCCTGATGCGTTCGGACAAGGCCGACGACCGCAAGACAATGGACAAGATCGGCGTGATCTGGCCTGACCAGAAAGGCAGCGGAACGCATATCAACGTCTCCGGAGGGGGCGTCCTGAAGAACGCGCCGCACAAGGAGGCGGCTATCAAGTTCCTCGAGTACCTGGCCAGCGACGAGGCGCAACGATATTTTGCCGACGGAAACAACGAATGGCCAGTGGTGCCCGGCATCAAGGTTGACAACCCAGCGTTGCAGGCCCTGGGCAAGTTCAAGGCGGACACCCTGCCAGTGGGATCACTGGCCATGTATCGCGCCAAGGCACAGGTCATTTTCGATCGCGCGGCGTACCGCTGATCGCCGGCGGGCCGGGCAACCGGCGCGTTTTCCCGCAGTCCGGCGGGTTTAGCGGCGACGGCGCGAGATCCCGCGCGAGAGGACGATCAGCGGCAGCAGGCCGACCGCCACAATGGCCAGGGAGACGCTTGCCGCTTCAGTGAGTCGCTCGTCGGACGCCAGCGTGTAGGCCTGCGTCGCCAGCGTATCGAAATCGAAAGGACGCATCACCAGCGTTGCCGGCAACTCCTTCATCACGTCGACGAACACCAGCAGGCAGGCCGTGAACAGGCTGCCGCGCAGGATCGGCAGATGCACCCGGCGCAAGGTTGCGCCCTGGCCGAGACCCAGACTGCGCGCCGCGTCGTCCATGCTGGGCGTGATCTTGGCCAGGCTGGTGCCGACCGACTGCAAGGCAACCGCCAGGAAACGGACGAGATAGGCATAGACCAGGGCGGCGATGCCGCCGGTGATCAGCAGTCCGGGGTTATCGCCGAACCACTGCTGCCACTGCTGGGCCAGCCAGTGATCAAGACGCGCAACCGGAATCAGCACGCCGACAGCGATCACCGACCCGGGCACAGCGTAGCCCAGGCCGACCAGGCGATTGAGGGCCGGCGCCAGCAGTCCTTTGGACAGGCGCGCTCCGTAGGCCAGCAGCACGGCCAGGCTCACCGCGATGACCGCTGTCAGAGCGGCGAGCAGCAGGCTGTTGCGCGCCAGGGTGGCAAGCTGTGGGCCGAATGGCGTATCGCTGTCGGTCAGCGCCAGCCGCAACAGAAGGTACGCCGGCAGCAGAAAGCCAATGCTCAGCGGCAGGGCGCAGGCCACTGTGGCCAGCCAGCCGCGCCAGCCCGGCAATCGACGGCCGCCAGGCTGGCGGTGGCGTCCGGTGGTATTGTGAAAGCGAGCGCGACCACGCGAGCGCCATTCGATCAGCAGCACGAGGATGACAAAGGCGAGCAGCGCCGTCGCCAGCTGTGCCGCAGCGATGCGATCGCCGAGCGAAAACCAGGCGCGATAGATGCCAGTCGTGAAGGTCTGTACGCCAAAATAGGAAACCGTTCCATAGTCAGCAAGGGTCTCCATCAGGGCCAGTGTCGCGCCGGCCGCCACGGCCGGCCTGGCCAGCGGCAGCGAGACGCGGAAGAAGCCTCGCCAGGGTCCGAGCCCGAGCGTGCGCGAGGCTTCCAGCATGCCGCCGGCGCGTTCGATGAAGGCCGTACGGGTCAACAGATAGACATACGGGTAGAGCACGAAGACAAACATGGTCACCGCGCCGCCGAGGCTGCGAACCTCTGGGAACCAGTAGTCCGCCTTGCTCCAGCCGAAAGACTGGCGCAGGAAGCTCTGCAGGGGGCCGACAAACTGCAGGAAATCGGTGTACACATACGCCAGAACATAGGCCGGCATGGCCATCGGCAACACCAGTGCCCACTCGAAGAGAGCCCGTCCCGGGAAATCATGCATGGCTGTCAGCCACGCCGTGGCCACCCCGATGACGATCACGCCGAGACCGACCGCGACGCACAATACCAGCGTATTTGCGACGTAGTCCGGCAACACCGTCGACGCCAGATGTGACCAGGTTGTCCCGGTGCCGCCGCTGAAGATGTGGGTGAGCACGCTCGCCACCGGCAGGCCGACCAAGGCAGCGACGGCGGCGGAAACAACGAGCAGGGGATTGACGCGCGAGCTGATCATGTTCTGAGGGGTAAATGAGAATTATAATTGACAAGTGTCGTATTCCTGTACTGCTGCTTTGTCGTCGCTGCCGGGGCTGCAGGCAGATGCCTTTGACCGCTACCAGTTGATGAACAGACATTGATGGCCCACCTTGAACTCGCAGGAATCGTCCAGCGCTACGGATCGCACACCGTCGTCGATGGGGTCAGTTTTAGCGTCGAGGCCGGTAGCATAGCCTGTCTGCTCGGGCCCTCCGCTTGCGGCAAGACGACGCTGTTGCGCTGCATTGCCGGTTTCGAGGACATTGCCGCTGGCGAGATTCGCGTGCAGGGACGCACCGTCAGCACTGCTGGCCGCCGTCTGCCACCGGAACAGCGGCAAATCGGTATGGTGTTTCAGGACTACGCCCTTTTCCCGCACCTGAGCGTAGCCGCAAACGTCGGTTTTGGCCTGGCGGGTCTTGCTGCCAGCGAACGTCGGAGCCGCGTCGGTGAATTGCTGGCCACGGTCGGCCTCGGTGGTCAGGGCGACCGGTATCCGCATGAACTCTCGGGCGGTCAGCAGCAGCGGGTCGCGCTGGCACGAGCGTTGGCGCCACGCCCGCAACTGATCCTGCTCGACGAACCGTTCTCCAATCTGGATGTTGATCTGCGCGAGCGCCTTTCGCTGGAAGTACGCGATATTCTCAAGAGCCAGAGCATCACTGCCGTGCTCGTCACCCACGATCAGCACGAAGCCTTTGCCATGGCCGACGAGGTCGGCGTCATGGCCGCGGGGACCATCCAGCAGTGGGACAGCCCATACCGGGTCTACCACCAGCCCGCAAACCGCTTTGTCGCCGATTTCGTTGGCCAGGGCGTTTTCCTGCCTGGCCTGGTGATCGACGACAGAAGTGTCGAGGTCGAGCTGGGTGTCCTTGCCTCGCGCCTGCCGCTCGAATGCAGCCAGGGCTGCGAGGCTTGCGGCAAGGACTGCGGCGTCGAAGTGCTGTTGCGACCGGACGACATCATCCACGACGATCGCAGCGACCTGCTCGCCGAGGTCCGGCACAAAGCTTTTCGTGGCGCCGAGATTCTGTATACCTTGCGCCTGGGGAGTGGCGTCGAAGTGCTCTCGCTGGTGCCGTCCCATCACAATCACGCGATTGGCGAAAGAATCGGCATCCGGCTTGACGTCGACCACGTCGTTGCTTTCAAGACGCCGACCCGAGCCTTCCCGGCGAATGGACAAGCGATCCAGTTCCGTCGATGATTCCATGGCTCGACAGCGGGGCGCCCTTCCCACCGCTTGAGTTGGCGCTGCGGGAGCCGAACGGTTTGCTCTGTGCCGGCGGTGATCTCTCGGCGCAGCGCCTGATCGACGCCTACCAGCGTGGCATTTTCCCCTGGTACGCCAGCGGCGAGCCGATTCTCTGGTGGAGTCCGGATCCACGCATGGTGCTCTTTCCGTGCGAGTTCCGAATCTCCCGCTCCCTGCGTCGCAGCCTGCGCTCGGGCCGCTTCGAGGTGAGGCTGGACAGCGACTTCCCGGCAGTCATGCGGGCCTGTGCGGAGGTGCCGCGTGCCGGTCAGGATGGCACCTGGATCACGCGGGAAATGCAACGAGCCTACTGGAAACTTTTCCAGCTCGGGTTTGCGCATTCGGTAGAGAGCTGGACCGAAGGACGGCTCGTCGGTGGCCTCTACGGCCTGGCCATTGGCCGCATGTTCTACGGTGAGTCGATGTTCTCGAAGGCGTCCGATGCGTCAAAGGTCGCCGCCGCTCATCTCGCCCGTTTCCTTGAAGAAGAGGGATTCGGCATGATAGATTGTCAGATGAATACCCCGCATCTGGCTTCGCTCGGCGCGCGCGAGATCCCGCGCGCCGCATTCATGGCCCGCTTGCGCGCTTTGGTGACCGAGGCCTGGCAGCCAGGCAGATGGCCGACCGACGGCGCCAGTCAACCCTGGACCTGGGGCAATGTCGCGACTGAACGACTCTGACCTGCCATTCTCGCTGCTGCAGTTCTATGCCACGGCGCCCTACGCCTGCAGCTACCTGCCGGGGGAGCGCGCTCGCTCGCAGGTCGCCACGCCCAGCCATCTGATCACGACCGAGGTCTACGGCGAACTCGTACGCAGCGGTTTTCGACGCAGCGGCGTGTTCACCTACCGGCCGAAGTGCGACGAGTGCCACGCCTGCGTCCCGGTACGCGTCCCGGTCGACCGCTTCGAGCCGACGCGCAGCCAGCGCCGCAGCATCAGGATGCACGCCGGTTTGCAGGCGCAGGAACTGCCGCTCTGCTTTCGTGACGAACACTACCAGCTCTACCTGCGCTACCAGTCAGCCAGGCACTCGGGCGGTGGTATGGACCAGGATAGCCACGAGCAGTACACCCACTTCCTGCTGCAAAGCCGTGTGGACACCCGTCTGATCGAATTCACCGACAACGGCGTCCTGCGCATGGTCAGCATCGTCGATGTCCTCAATGACGGCCTGTCTTCCGTCTACACGTTCTACGATCCGGATCTCCCGGCAGCGAGTTTCGGTACCTACAACATCGTCTGGCAGATTGCCCAGTGCGTCGCCAATCGACTGCCGTACCTGTATCTGGGTTACTGGATTCGGGACAGCCGGAAGATGGCCTACAAGGCAAACTTCAAGCCTATCGAAGGGCGATTCGGGGGGCAGTGGACTGATCTGCGGGCGTCGGTACCCCGGCACGGCGCGGCCGAGGAGGGTTTGCGGTAAGGGGAAGCTGAATGGCGGCCGCTGAATTCAGCCGAGGGCCCGGTCTAGTCGTCAGTCAAGCGGACGGTGTCTCTTCCACCGTGAGGACTTCAAGCAGCGTTTCCATGCCCTGAGCAGCGTGTTCAAGGGCTTTTGCGTCTTCTGGCGGGATGCCACCGGCAGAGCCTATGCGCTGCGAGACGTCGACCATGCGTCGGGCGTGCAGCATCAGACGGCCGCGAATGGCGTTGAGTTGCTGCACCTTGGCGATGCTGGCCGCACGCAGCTCGGTAATGGCCTCGTCGCGTGCCGTTTCGCTCGTGGCGCTGTCAAGGTCGCGTTTGGCGTTCAGTTCAGCCATCGATGCCTTCCACCAGCCGAGGAAGGTCGCCCGGTGATCGAGCAACGCATTCAGTGATTCTGCCATGGCGTTGATTTCGTTGCGTCCACCGGGAACCGTCGGCACCCGTGCCGTCGGTGTGCCGTAGGCCAGATCGTCGAGCAGCCCGGCCATCTGCCGTACCGGGCGAACGATGCGCGCGGTGATGAAGACTGCCAAGAGGATGCCGAGAGCGATGGCACAGGCGGTGACTATCAGGCCCAGCCGGACGCTCGCCTGCGAGGTCTCGGCGATTTCGGCGACACGGGCGGCCATCATCTGATTCGCCTGGTCGGCGTTGGCCTTGATCAGCGGCGCGACCTGGTCGGCGGCAGCGTCCATCTCACGGGTCAGCGTCACGATGCTGGCGCGTTGTGATACCAGAACCAGGAAACTTCTCTGGTAATCGCGCAGCAGGCTGATGAGGAGTGCCTTGTCGGCAACGGGTAGGGGCGATTCGGCGATCTGGGCCCGCATCGTCCTGGCGGTTTCCACCAGCATTGACGGATAGAGCTCGCCGCCACGGAGGAGGAAGTCCTTCTCCCAGCGGCGCAGCTTGAGGACGCTGATCTCCAGATTGGGGACGCGGTGGGCATCGAGAATTGCCTCCATGCGGTGCGCCGCATCCCGGAACGGTCCCGTGCCGCCGCCGACCTTGTCTGCTCTGAGCACACTCTCGGCATAGGATTCGAAGGTTCTTGCATAGATGGCCAACTCGGCCAGCAGCTTCTGCTTGGTCGTGTCCGGCAGTTCGGATCGCTCGATCAGTTGACGAAACTCGGGGATCATGGTCCGAACACGCTCGCGGTAGGCCGGATCCTGTCGCAAGGCCAGGTCCTTTTCGCCACGGCGAATTTGCAGCAGAACAGTGTGCAGGTGGTCCACCTTGTACTGGGCGGAGAGTTCGTGCAGCCGATGAATCTTTTCCCGGAAGGCGCCCTGGATCCCGGAGTTCTCGTCGAGACCCATGCTCCGCCAGGCGTCGGCCACGGCATGGAAGCTTTCCTCGTAGGTCGTCAGCAGTCTCCGGATCTCGTCGGCCGTCTGGCGGGACTGCTGATCAACCGCCGCCAGCGCGGTCACCTTTTCGTGCAGGTTCTGCAGCCGCTGGTCGACTTCACTGGCAAAACGTTCCTGACGCTGGATGAGGAAGCTCTTTTCCGCATCGCGTGCGGCGGCCATCTCGATTTCCATCTCAAGCGCCAGCGACTTGCGGACTTCGAAAACGGCCTGGAGTTGATGGTAATCGCCCAATACCGCCCTGAGGGTCCGGTGATCGTGCCAGACGACGCCGACGAACAGCAAGCCGACGAGAGCAAAACCGACGCCAATCTTTTCGCCGATCCGCAATTTGCTGGAAAACTTGTCCACCTGTCGCTCCTGGCTGGTGAAACGGACCCTCGCTGTGGTCAGATGGTGGTCTGCACCTGCTCACAACTGGGCTGAGGCCTGCCGCCCGCGTCAACGGCGCCTGTCATGCAACCTTGCTGGCAGTATATCCGGAGTAACGAATGGCTGTCGAACCGCATCAACCGGCAGCGCCCGGTTTTCTTTCGGCAGCAGGTCGGTCGTCGGCGGAAGGTCTGCCCATTTTCGCGAACTGGCCGCAGGCCCGCTGACCAGGGTTGGACACGAGCTGTTTTTCGGTCACCACAACCGTTTTCTGCGCATGAAAAAATCCTGTTGCGGCGGGTGCAGAGGCCTTGCGTTGAAACGTCTTGGTTCACCCCCTGCGGCAGACGACCCTGATCGGTCAGGCGATCTGGCAGGCCTCCTCGAAACTCAACCGTTGCCCCCGTGGATGGAGACTGGCGGGATCACCGATGCCCAGGTTGCAGAGGAAATTGGCCTGGCAGCGCCCGTCCGGGAAGAAGGCGGCATTGACCTTGCCCGCGTCAAAGCCGGACATCGGGCCACAGTCGAGGCCGAGCGCGCGGGCGGCGACGATCAGGTAGGCACCCTGCAGCGTCCCGTTGCGGAAGGCGGTGCTGGCAGCGAGTTCAGCGTTGGCTTCGAACATCGGCCTGGCGTCATAAGCCGGGAACATTGTTGGCAGGTGCTCGTAGAAACGGCTGTCGGTGGCGATGATCACGGTCGCCGGGGCGGCCAGCGTCTTGTCGAGGTTGCCGGGGGAAAGCGCCGGCGCGAGCTTGGCCTTGCCTTCCGGCGTGGTGACAAAAACCAGCCTGGCCGGCTGACAGTTCATCGAGGTCGGCCCCCACTTCATCAGGTCGTAAAGGCGGCGCAGGGTGGCCTCCGGGATTGGCTCAGACCTGAAACCATTGTACGTCCGTGCGTGCACGAAAAGTTGGTCGAGGGCGTCGGTGCTCAGAGCAGACATGCGCTTTCCTTTCTCAATGGGGTGGTGGTCTCTGGCTTGAGTGTCCAGGATACCTTGTTCCTGCCGTGACTGACCGCGCGCCAGGGGGTCGGCCTGCAGGCGCAGGCGCCGCGTGGCCATCGCTGATCGCTGGCAGGGTCGCCTCCGTCGCTGCTTCAGCGCTTTGAAGGCGGTGGCGCGATTGTAGCGGGTCCATCCCGCGCGATGTCCCTGGTCTTCACCTGCTGTCACGGAGTTTTCGAGCGACAACCGCGATCGGACGCCCCTGCTGCGGTTTTCAGGCTAAATCCCGTATAGTGACTGAACTCGGTATGTCGGGCACAGGCTCGAGCAGCTGCCAGGCGGGCCATTTCGGGACAAGGGCAAAGAGCTTGCCCCGGAATCGCTTTTCGGCCGGGCGGTTGCTGGCTCGCAGGTAGGCCGCGAGGGTGTTCTCGCCTTGTCTGCGGCGCGACGAAGGAGGGCGGAGCGACAGCCGCGTGCGTCGCAAACTCGAGAGGCGTCTGGGAAAGGAGCAGGAAGATGAGCCGATCGTTGTTCGGGGCCTGGGGTGCAAGCTTGCCGCATGAGTGCTTTGCCAAGGCCATCGCAGCGGTTGCGGCGCTGGGTCTGCGCAAGGATGCGCTGGCGGAGCAGGCGGTCATCGACGCCGCGCGAGTGATGCGCAGCGCCGGGCAGGATGCTGTCGTGCTGCGCCTGCAGTACCTGGCGCAACTGGTCGACGCGATCGCGGGGCGGGGCGCCGGTGTGCGGGCAGCCGAGGAGTTCCTGGCCGCTTGGGAACGCCTGGCGCACTGGTGGAACGACGGCGGGGCCGGGAACGAGGGTTGTCACGCAGCCTCGCCCGCTCCGCGCCGGTTACGCTTCGAGCTTGATCCCGCGGTCGTCAGCAAGTTGCGTCATACGGTACCCGACGTCCTGTGGCTGATCAACCTTCTGCTCGGTAGTGGCGATGGCTTCGCGAGTGCCGCTTACGTGCGGGTGGACGAACCCGATCGACCGGTGGTCCGGGAGTGGCCGCTACGCGTCGGCATGTTCGGCGATGCGCACTCCTCGGATCTCGCCGAGCAACTGAGCGTGGGGCAGCGGGCCAGTCTGGTCCGATGGGTTGATCTCGAGCGCTCGGACGAGGACTGCGACCTGCTGCTGTTGCCGGATGACCTGCGCCAAGGTCTTGCGCGCGTGCTTCTGCAGCCCCGGCGCCTGCGTGCCGACTGCGTGCTGCTGATTGGTGGTGCAGGCGTTTCCGCCGAGCGCATCATGCCGCTGGCTGGTGCGATGCGCAGCGAAGTGCTCACGGGTGGCGTCGCCATCTTGCACATCGATTTCGACCACCAGGGCGCGTGGTTCGCTGGGCTGATCGAGCAGCTTGCGCAAGGCTTGCCGCTCGACGTCGCGCTGCTGCGCGCGGTTCAGGCAGTGCAGCAGGCAGAAACGGTCGGGCCACCGCTGCTGATCGCGTCGCGACGGCTGGCGAACAGCGCCCGCGTTGCCGCGTCTGCCGGAAGCGAAGGGGAACGGCTGCGCGGCCTGGTGACAACGTCGACAGCGCAGCCGAGGGGCGCGCAGGAATCGCCTGCGCATGACCAGCGCCGCGTCAATTTCAGCCTCATGGACGTGAGCGCAGCCGCGGCGCCGACCCGGGTCGAGGATAGACTTGTCGCTGACCGCGCCTACCAGATCGCGCTGAACATCGGACTACCGCGAGCGGAAACGGAGGCCGCGTCCGACGTCTTCCCGAGCGAACGCCTGCCGCAGGCCAGCGACGGACACTGGCTCGACGTGTTCTTCGTGCCTCTGGTGCGTACGGCCAGCGGTCGCTTGCATACGCCGCAGCAGGGTCGCCTCTTTCTGCCGCCGCACGGCGACAGCCTCCCCTGCAGCTTCAGTTTTCGTACCCATGGCGTGCGGGACGAGTATCGGGCGCGCATCCTGATCACGCACGAGAACCGGGTGATCCAGACGCTGCTCTTGTCCTCGCCGCTTGGCCCGGCAGATCGCCGCTTCGCCCTCGAGGTCGAGAACGTCGTTTCGCCGGGCTTTGATCCGGCCTGGCATGATCAGCCCTTTGATGCGGCCATCGTCATCAACCATGACCGCACGGGCCAGGCGGGGTTCACGACCGTCGTCGGCTCGGAGGTCAGCTTCCGCGAGCCACTGGGCATCGACCGGCTGGTCAGTGAGGTCAAGGCACTGCTCTCGGCGGAGGCCACTTTCCCGGCCCCGCGCGGTACGCTCGACGATCCGGCGCTGTTGAAACTGTTCGACGATCTGGCGCGTTACGGGCGCGCCATCCTCAAGCCGATGCCGGCCGAACTGCAGGGCAGGGTACCGGAGGGCGCACGCATCCAGATCGTCGAGGCACGCTCGGGCGCCTGGTTGCCGGTTGAAATCCTCTACAGCGCGCCGTTGCCGAAAGCGGCCGCACAACTGTGCCCGAACGCTCGTGCTGCCCTGCTGGGAGAGGCCAGTCACGCCAGCTGTGCGCATCGTGACGACCGCCAGTATCTCTGTCCGCTGCGTTTCTGGGGCTTCAGCTGCGTCATCGAAAGACAACCGAGCCTGACGCCGCCGGCCGGCGCCGACTACACGATCAGCGTGCCGCAACCCGGCGCAAACCACCTCGATGTCTTCAAGTCGGTGCTGGTCGGTGCCAGCAGCAAGGTGCGGGCGCAGGATCTGACCGATCCCGGCGGCATTATTGACGCCGTTCGCCGCGTCGCGACCAGCGCACGGACGGTCAAGGACTGGGACGAGTGGGAAAGCGCGGTCGAGGCCGACTCACCGTCGCTCCTGCTCCTGCTGCCGCATTCGCAGGAAGACCCGGCACACCCCGGCATCAGCGGCCTGGAGATCGGTGGTGTTCTGCTGACTTATCCTGAGCTCGAAAGCACCTACGTGACGGGCCCGGCGGCGTCGACGCCGGTGGTGTTGCTGCTGGGCTGCAGCACGCAACTGACCGATGTGCCCTTCCTGAACTTCGTCGAGGCCTTCAAGCGCGAGCAGGCGGCGCTGGTGATCGGCACGCTGGCGACCATTCGCGGTCGGCGTGCGGTGGCCTTCGTCGGTGAGTTGCTGGACGGACTGAAAGCGGCTGCCGGTAGCCAACGCACCTTCGGCGAAGTATTTCTGCAGACCAAGCGCCGACTGCTCGCGGGCGGCGACGGCTTTGTACTCAGCCTGACCGCCTATGGCGACGTCGGCTGGCGTCTCTGAACGACCCTGGAGGACCTCGGAATGTTCCGAATTGACCTGCTGCCGGCTGAGTACGGTGATGCGATCTGGATCGAATACGGCCGCCTGCGGCGTCGGCATCGCCTGCTGATCGACTGCGGCACCAGTGCCGTGTTCCCACGCCTCCGCGAGCGCATCCTCGCCCTTCGGGAGAGCGATCGACATTTCGAACTGCTGGTCATCACGCACGTCGACGCAGACCATATCGGTGGTGCGCTCGAACTGTTGCGCCAGCAACAGGAACTCGGGGTCACTTTCGGCGAGATCTGGTTCAACGGCTACGTGCACCTGACGCCTGGCGGTGTCGTACCGCGGCCCGAGGCCGAGGATATCCTTGGGCCCTTGCAGGGCGAGGTGCTGACGGAGCTGATCGTCGCCAACGGGGCTGCCAAGTGGAATGCCGCTGTCCAGGGTGGCGCCCTGGTGGTGCCCGAATCGGGTCCGCTGCAAGTCCTGCGGCAATTGCCGGGCGGCATGAAGCTGACGCTGCTCTCTCCCTTCCAGGGCCAGCTCGATCGGCTACGGCCGGCGTGGGACGCCGCCTGCCGCAAGGCGGGAATCGTCGCCGGCGCAGCCACCGTCGACGACCGCACCCGGCTCGACGAGGTCGAGGAGCCGAGGGAAGAGGACGATCTGCTGGGCGACCCCGATGTCGGCCAGCTTGCCGCCAGGGCCTTCAAGCCCGATCGCGCCGCGCCCAACGGGACCAGCATTGCCCTGTTGGCGGAATACGCGGGCCGGCGCGCCCTGCTGTCTGGCGACGCCTTCGCGCCGGTCATGCTCGACGCGCTCGCCCGCTTGCCGGGCAACTCGCCCGGGAGGTTGCGGCTCGACGCCGTCAAGATGTCGCATCATGGCAGCCGTGGCAACACCAGCGTTGAGTTGGTCCGGGCTGTGCAATGCGAGAACTGGCTGGTGTCGACCAACGGCAAGCAGTTCAGGCATCCGGACAGCGAAGCCATTGCGCGCGTGATTCAAGACGGTGGCGCCGGTGTCAAGCTGCACTTCAATTACCGCAGCGAGTTCAACGAAACGTGGGCGGCACTCGGCTTGCAGCGCAAGCACGGGTATTCGACGCGCTATCCGGCGGACGATGGTGAAGGCATTCAGCTTGACCTGTCCACCGGCCTCGCCCGTTGAGTAACCGAGAGGCATCAGGCAGCCGCGCATGAACGCGCCACTTCGTCACAGCCTGTTCGAAGACGCCCAGGCGCTGCTCGCGGCGGCGCTGGTCGGTTCGCTCGGTCTCGGCCTGCTCAAGCAGGCCGGGCTGATCACCGGCGGCACGGTCGGCCTCGCTTTTCTCGCGCACTATGCCAGCGGCGTCGGTCTCGGCAAGCTGTTCTTTGCCATCAACGTTCCCTTCATGGCGCTCGCCTGGTTCAAGGTCGGTCGTGCCTTTGCGCTCAAGACGCTGTGCGCGATTGCGCTGCTATCGACCGCCACCGACCTGCTGCCTCGGGTCGTCGGCTTCGGCGCGCTTGATCCGCTCTATGCGGCGATCATGGGCGGGCTGCTCGCCGGAGTCGCGATGATCATCCTGTTCCGCCACCAGGCCAGCCTCGGCGGACTGAACATACTGGTCCACTGGTTGCAGGAACGCTTCGGCTGGCGTGCCGGCTACGTCCAGCTAGCCATCGACGTCCTCATCATCGGTACGTCGCTGACCGTCTTGCCGCCCGACCGCATCCTGGTCTCGCTGGTCGGTGCCGCCGCCTTGAACCTGACGCTGGCGATCAACCACCGGCCCGGCCGCTACATGGCGGCGTGATCGGGGGGACGGTTCGAAGTCGCTGGCGCGTCCGCTCAGGGAAGGAAATCACCCTGACGCTTTGCCTGCGTCATCGGGCCAGGGGCTTCCCGTCGCACGATACCACTTTCACCGCCGCGCTCCCGGCTGCACCTTGCCGCCTGGCCCGAGCAGAGCCAGCGCCTCGTTGACCACCAGTGCGCCAAGGACAAGGACGCCACCGATCAGCGTGCTGGCTCCTGGCTGTTCGCCGGCGCCAAGCCACGCCCAGGTAACGCCGAATACCACTTCAAGTAGACCGAGCAGGGCAATTTCGGGTGCCGGCAGCTCGCGTGACAGGCGTACGACCAGCAGACAGGGAATCGCCAGTTGAACGACGCCGAGCAGGGCCAGCAGACCGAGGTCGTGGCTAGAGGCCTGCAGGGGATAGGCCATCGGCAAGGTAAAGGCGGCTGACAGCACGGCACCGATCAGCACCGCCGGCAACATGTCGTAGCGAAGCGTCTTTTCCTGACCGATCTGACGACGACCGACATGCTGCAGGGTTGTGAAGTTGAGCGCCGCGGCCAGCGGCACCGCCAGAGCGACCAGGGTTCCGGTCAGCGAAAGGCCGGTCCGCGCCTCCTGCCAGAACATCCAGGCGATGCCGACGCCGGCCACCGCGATTGCCAGCCAGGTCCTGGCCGGCAGCCGGTGATGCAGGAAAACCCGGGTGAACAAGGCCGTCATCAAGGGGCCGACGGCCATCGTCACCAGGACGTTGGCAACCGTAGTGAGCGTGATCGCCAGCATGAAGGCGGTGAACATCACCGACCAGCACACACCCGAGAACCACACCGGCCACGGTGCCCACAGCAGGCTACGCCACAGCCCGGAGCCACGCATGAGGGTCAGGGCGATACTCAGGGCCAGCGCATTGAACAGGCTTCGCCAGAAAGTGACCTCGAAGGTGGCGGCGGCATCTAGGTGGCGCGAAACCACCCCGGCGATGCTCCAGAGCAAAGTGACCAGTACCATCAGGGCAACCGCACGGCGGTGCGACATGTCAGAGCTTTCCGCCGCAAAACCGCTGCGGCCGGGGAGAAAGGCGGCCATTGTGCAGGATTTCACGGTCTTTGAAAGCATTGGCGGACGGGCTTACGGCATGGCGCAGTCAGAGCGGGCTGGCGACCTGGCCCGGGCCCGCTTGCTGCCCACCCAGATGCCGCCGACAGCGTCTCCGGCCAGGGCGCGAATGGTCGGCATCACGAGGCCGCTGTCCTGACGCTCGTCATTGCAGGCGGTCACGCTTTTTGCTTGCCAGGTCATAGACCGCCAGTCCGTCGGATTCGGTGCCGATCCACAGCCGGCCATCGCAACCGGCGAGCAAGGCGCGGATCCAGCCCAGGTTGCGCGCAGCCCGGTCGACGGTGTCGCGTTCCTGCGGGCGGAAGTGGTAGCCGTCTAAGTGCACCAGGCCGTCGCCGGGAACTGGTATCTCTGCATAAGCTAATAAGCAAAGATTCGTTGGTCGTCGAGCGCCTCCTTTCTAGACTTCGCTTCACACCTACATTGAACGGAGTCATCATGAAACTGAAAAGTCTTGTTGCCGGCTTGCTGGCAAACGCGCTGGTTGCGGGCAGTGCCGCCGCCGCCAGCGTATCGATCCTGAACGTCTCCTACGATCCGACGCGCGAACTGTATCAGGAGTACAACAGCGCGTTTGCCAGGTACTGGAAGGGGAAGACCGGCGACGATGTGAGCATCAAGCAGTCGCATGGTGGTTCCGGCAAGCAGGCGCGTGCCGTCATCGACGGTCTCGAAGCCGACGTGGTGACGCTGGCCCTGGCTTACGACATCGACGCCATCGCCCAGGAAAGCAGGAACAAGCTGCTCGTCCCGGACTGGCAAAAGCGCCTGCCGCACAACAGCTCACCGTATACCTCGACCATCGTCTTCCTGGTCAAAAAGGGTAATCCGAAGGGCATCAAGGACTGGGATGACCTGATCAAGCCGGGCGTCGAAGTCATCACGCCGAACCCGAAGACCTCCGGCGGCGCCCGCTGGAATTACCTGGCCGCCTGGGGCTATGCGCTGAAGAAATACGGCAGCGAAGCCAAGGCACTCGAGTACGTGAAGACCTTGCTGCAGCACGTGCCGGTGCTGGACCCGGGTGCCCGTGGCTCGACCAACACCTTCGTTCAGCGCGGTATCGGCGACGTCCTGCTGGCCTGGGAAAACGAAGCCTTCCTGTCGATCAACGAACTCGGTCCGGACAAGTTTGAAATCGTCGTTCCGTCGGTTTCCATCCTGGCTGAACCGCCGGTGACGGTGGTCAACGGCGTGACCGAAAAGCGTGGCACGACCAAGGTGGCGACGGCTTACCTGGAATACCTGTATTCCGCTGAGGGGCAGAAGATTGCCGCCAAGAACTACTACCGTCCGATCAAGCCGGAACTGGCCGATGCCAAGGATGTGGCCCGCTTCCCAAAGGTCAATTTATTTGACATCGGATTCCTTGGTGGCTGGCAGGCTGCCCAGAAGAAGCACTTCTCTGACGGCGGTACCTTTGATCAGGTTTACGGCAGGAAATGATTTGCCGCGACTGGTTTGAATCCCCGAAGCCGCTTGTGAGTGGTCCTCGCAAGCGGCTTTATATTTTATTCAAATATAAAAATAGTTTTTTATTCTTTCGGGTTCTGTCCGATGACTCGTAAACTCGAGCCCACTGATCTGAACATCCGGAGCAAGTCATGACCCACAGCCTGAAAAAATCCCTGCGTCGTTCGTTCGCCGCTCTTGCTTTCCTGACGGCCGGCGCGGCCTTTGCCCAAACGACCATTCTCAACGTCTCCTACGATGTCTCCCGCGAGTTGTACAAGGACATCAACCCGGCTTTCAGGGCCGCCTGGAAGAAGCAGAGCGGCGCCGATGTCACGGTCAACCAGTCGCACGGTGGTTCTTCCAAGCAGGCTGGGGCGGTGATCGGCGGCCTCGAAGCCGACGTGATCACGATGAACCAGTCGCCGGACATCGACATCCTGGTCGAGCGCGGTGGCCTGGTTGCTGCCGACTGGCGCAAGCAGTTCCCGCACGATGCAACCCCCTACACGACGACGACCGTCTTCCTGGTGCGCAAGGGCAATCCGAAAAACATCAAGGACTGGGACGATCTGATCAGGCCGGGTTACCAGGTCATCGTGCCGAACCCGAAGACCTCGGGTAACGGCCGCTACACCTATCTCGCAGCGTGGGGCTACGCCCTAGACAAGACCGGCAGCGAAGCCGGTGCCAGGGATTTTGTGAGCAAGCTGTTCGCCAACGTGCCGGTGCTCGACGGTGGCGGTCGTGGCGCAACGACGACCTTCACGCAGCGCGATGTCGGTGATGTCCTGGTCACCTTCGAGAACGAAGCCATCCTGATCGCCCAGGAATTGGGTAGCAGCAAGTTCGATATTGTCTATCCCTCGCTATCAATCGAAGCCGCCGCGCCGGTGGCTGTGGTCCAGAAGGTTGCCGCCAAGCGCGGCACAGAGAAGGTGGCCAGGGCTTACCTCGACTTCCTGTATACCCCGGCCGGCCAGGAAATCGTCGCCAAGCATGATTTCCGTCCGCGTGACCCGGCGGTGCTGAAGAAGCATGTGGCCAAGTACCCCAACATCCGTACCTTCACCGTCGAACAGAAGCTCGGTGGCTGGGCCACGGTGCAGAAGGCGCATTTCGCCGACGGCGCCTTGTATGACCAGATCGTTGCGAGAAAGTAATGGCTGCGGCAAGAACTTTCCGCGTACTTCCGGGCTTCAATCTGACGCTCGGCTATACCCTGGGCTACATGTCGCTGCTGATCCTGATTCCGCTTGCTGCGGTCTTCCTGAAGACGACAGAGCTGACCTGGGGTGAGTTCATCGATGTAGTCACCGCCCCGCAGGTGGTCGCCACCTACAAGCTGTCGTTTGGCGCCTCGCTGCTGGCGGCGGCGATCAACGCGGTGTTCGGCCTGATGCTGGCCTGGGCCTTGGTGCGCTACAGCTTTCCCGGCAAGAAAATCGTCGACGCGCTGGTCGATCTGCCGTTCGCCCTGCCGACCGCGGTGGCCGGGATTGCACTGACCGCGCTGTACGCCAAGAACGGCTGGCTCGGCCAGTATCTGGAACCCATCGGCATCAAGGTCGCGTTCACGCCGCTTGGGGTGCTGGTGGCGCTGGTCTTCATCGGCCTGCCGTTTGTCGTCCGCACCGTCCAACCGATTCTCGAGGATCTCGATACCGAACTGGAAGAAGCCGCGACCTGCCTCGGTGCGCAACGCTGGCAGACCTTCCGTCACGTCATCCTGCCGATCCTGCTGCCGGCGCTGATGACCGGCTTCGCGCTGGCCTTCGCCCGGGCGGTCGGCGAGTACGGTTCGGTCATCTTCATCGCCGGCAACCTGCCGTATGTTTCGGAAATCACGCCGCTGATGATCATCACCAAGCTGGAGCAGTACGACTATCGCGGCGCCACGGCGATCGCCTCGGTAATGTTGCTGTTCTCCTTCACGCTGCTGCTGATCATCAACGGCCTGCAGGCGTGGACTGCCAAACGTACCGGGAGGGATCGGTAATGGCCGGCGCAGCGACGCTTCACCTCGGCAGCGATCACGCCGCCCGCTTCGAATCGAAGCAGGCGACACGCGAAACGCCGCTGGTCAAATGGACCATCCTGGCCATCGCCCTGGGTTTCTTCACCCTCTTTCTGCTGATGCCGCTGCTTGCGGTGTTCGTCGAGGCATTCCGCAAGGGCTGGGAAACCTACTTGACGGCACTGGTCGATCCGGACGCCCTGTCGGCGATCAGGCTGACGCTGCTGGCAGCGGCGATCTCGGTACCGCTCAACCTCGTCTTCGGGGTGGCGGCGGCCTGGGCCATCGCCAAGTTCGAGTTCCCCGGCAAGCAGATACTGATCACGCTGATTGATCTGCCGTTCTCGGTCTCGCCGGTCGTCGCCGGTCTGGTCTTCGTGCTGGTCTTCGGCGCGCAGGGCTGGTTTGGCTCCTGGCTGTCCGATAACGACATCCGGATCATCTTCGCCGTGCCGGGGATCGTGCTGGCCACCGTTTTCGTCACCTTTCCCTTTGTCGCCCGCGAATTGATCCCGTTGATGCTTGCGCAGGGCAAGGAGGAGGAAGAGGCGGCCGTGGTCCTTGGCGCCCACGGCTGGCAGGTCTTCTGGCACGTCACCTTGCCCAACATCAAGTGGGGCCTGATGTACGGCGTGATCCTGACCAACGCCCGGGCAATGGGCGAGTTTGGTGCGGTCAGCGTGGTTTCCGGCCATATCCGAGGCCAGACCAACACGCTGCCGCTGCACGTCGAGATTCTCTACAACGAATACCAGTTCTCTGCCGCCTTTGCCGTTGCCTCACTGCTCGCGCTGCTGGCACTGGTGACCCTGGTCATCAAGAGCTGGGTCGAACATCGCGCCGTGCTGGCGTATCGGGATTCACAGGACACCGCATCATGAGCATTCATGTCAGAAACATTCGCAAGCAGTTCGGCAGCTTCACGGCGCTGGACAACGTTTCCCTCGACTTTCCGACCGGCGAACTGGTCGCACTGCTCGGCCCGTCCGGCTGCGGCAAGACGACCTTGCTGCGCATCATCGCCGGGCTGGAACAGGCTGACTCCGGCCAGGTCCTGCTCGATGACGAGGATGCCTCCGGCACACATGTCCGAGAGCGCCAGGTCGGCTTCGTCTTCCAGCATTACGCACTGTTCCGTCACATGACCGTTTTCGACAATGTCGCCTTCGGCATGCGCATGAAACCGCGCCGGCAACGCCCTCCGGAAGCCAGGATCCGGGAGAAGGTGCATGCACTGCTCAACCTCGTGCAGCTTGACTGGCTGGCCGACCGCTTCCCCTCGCAACTGTCCGGCGGCCAGCGCCAGCGCATCGCGCTGGCCCGGGCGCTGGCGGTCGAGCCGCGCGTGCTGCTGCTCGACGAGCCCTTCGGCGCGCTCGATGCCAAGGTGCGGAAGGAACTGCGCCGCTGGCTACGCAACCTGCACGATGAACTGCACATCACCTCGATCTTTGTTACCCACGACCAGGAAGAGGCGCTGGAAGTGGCCGACCGCGTGGTGCTGATGGATCGTGGCAGGGTCGAGCAGATCGGCACGCCCGAGGCGGTGTATGACCATCCAGCGACGCCCTTCGTTGCCACCTTCCTGGGCTCGGTGAACCTGTTTCATGGCAGGGTCGAGGACGGCCAGCTTCATCTCGGCGAACACGCGCTTGCGCTCGGCAGCGCGAGTGGCGACGTCAGTGGCGATGGCAAGGCAGTGGCCTTCGTGCGGCCGCACGAGTTCGATCTGGTGCCGGGCTGGCGGACTGGCGACGGTCTGCCGGCGACAATCGTCCGCGTCGTCTCCGTCGGGCCCAGCGCACAGATCGAATTGAGCCGCCTGGACGGTGAGCGGATCGAGGTCACCATCGCTCGTGACACCTTCCACCCGCTGGGTCTTGGCGAGGGCGACCAGGTCTCGCTACGCCCTCGCCGCATCCGCGTTTTCCAGGATGACACACGGGCAGCCTGAGGAACCACCATGAACTTCCAACAACTGCGCATCATCCGCGAGACGTTGCGCCAGGACTTCAACCTGACCGAAGTGGCGACCGCCCTGTACACCTCGCAACCCGGCGTCAGCAAGCACATCAAGGATCTCGAGGACGAACTCGGCATCGAGATCTTCGTGCGCCGTGGCAAGCGTCTGCTCGGGCTGACCGAGCCGGGCAAGGAACTGGCCGAGGTGGTCGACCGCATTCTGCTCGATACCCAGAACCTGCGCCGCATCGCCGACCAGTTTGCCAGCCGGGAGACCGGCCACTTCGTGGTCGCCACCACCCATACCCAGGCTCGCTACGCGCTGCCGCAGATCATCAAGTGGTTCAAGACCGACTACCCTCGCGTGCACCTCGCGCTGCACCAGGGCAGCCCGGTCGAGATAGCCGAGAAGCTGGTCTCGGGTGAAGCGGATGTCGGTATCGCCACCGAGCGGCTGGACAAGGTCCCGGAACTGGCGACCTTCCCCTTCTATCGCTGGCATCATGCCTTGATCGTGCCGCACGGCCACCCCTTGCTGCAGGTCGAAAGGATGACCCTCGAGGTGATCGGCGAATATCCGATCATTACCTACCACGAGGGGTTCACCGGCCGGACACATATCGACAAGGCGTTTGCTGACGCCGGCGTCGTGCCGGACATCGTGCTCTCGGCGATTGATGCCGACGTGATCAAGACCTACGTCGAACTCGACCTCGGTGTCGGGATTGTCGCGTCGATGGCCTACGACGGCTTCAAGGACCGCAACCTGGCGCTGATCCCGGTGCCCCACCTGTTCCCGGAAAGCACCACGCGCCTGGCAGTCCGCCGGGGCACCTATCTGCGTAGCTACGCGCTGGCGTTCATCGAAAAGGTCTGCCCGGAGGTCGGCGAGGAGAACCTCAAGGCGGCCATCCAGAAGCAGAACGGGGGCGAGTGACTCACGACGCGACGGGTGCTGGCTTCTCGATCGGCAGCTGCCGGCGCGAACTTGATGACGTGCAAGGCGTGGTCGAGCAGAACGCGCCGGGCGCGCAGCGCTGCCTGAAGCAAAGTGCGCCTTTGCCACGAGGTGCCCGCGCCCCTGGCAAGGCTTACACGGGTTCGACGATTGCTTCGAGCCGTTCTTCTCTGACCGCCTTGACGAAGGCCCGGTAATCCCGCTGGTTCTGATCGCTATACTCGACGGCGAACTCGCAGATGGCGTCGTCGAAGGTGGCATTCGAGCCCATGTAGCCAGCGATCAGCGCCGCGTCACCCGAGCGCGCGTGCGCCCGCGCCAGTGCCCAGGCGCACAGTCGGCCGTAGGCCAGCAGAAGATCGATGTCCCATCCCTCGATGATCGCGCTGATCTTGACGTCGCGCAGCTGGCGGATGTAGTAATCCCGGCCATCCAGGCCTCTTGTCCAGCCGAGAAAGATGTCGGTCGCTGCCTGCATCAGGCGCTGCCCGGCAATCACTCGCTGGCCATGGTTCGGATGCAGGCTCTGCCCCGCGTACGGTTCGAGCACCGACGCCCTTGCTTCCTTGATCTGCAGGAAAAGCGGGTCATTGTCGGCGGCCATGAACAGCCCGATCGAACACCGGGTGCCGACGCTGCCGACGCCGACGACCTTGGCCGCCAGATCGCACAGGCGGAAACGATCGAACAGCACGCGCACGTGCTCGGCCAGCGACTCGCGATAGCTGGCCAGGGCTTCTCTGTACTGTGTCCGCATCCCCGGCGCCTGTTCCTCGCTGTGGTGAAAGATCAGCGGTGGATCGTCCTTGATCCGGGGCAAGGCCCCGTGGTGTTCGGCGAGCTTCGGGAAGATGTATTCGGCAGTGCTTTGCTGACGGGCCTTCTGGAGCCGCCTGGTGATGCGCTTCCTGACCTCCTCGCTGCTCACTTCCGCCATTACGCGCTCAACGGTGATCGTGTCGTACCAGACGTCGAGCGAACGCATCGACGAATAGTCGGCCATTCGCTCGCGGTAGGCGCGCACTGTCGCTGTCGCCGCCCGCGCCGCCTCGCTTTCCTTGAGCTGCAGATGATGCGCGGCGATGACCATGCTTGCGGTCAGACGCTTGAGGTCCCACTCCCAGGGCGCGGGCAGCGTCTCATCGAGGTCATTGATGTCGAAGACCACCTGTCGCTCGGGGGTGGCGAAGCCGCCGAAGTTCAGCAGATGCGCGTCGCCGCAGGCCTGGACCCGCAGCCCGGAGTTCGGGGTGGAGGCCAGGTCGGCCGCCATGATCGCCGCCGACCCACGATAAAAGGCGAACGGTGACTGCAGCATGCGTCCGAAGCGGATCGGCACGAGTTCGGGGAGCCGCCCCTCGTTCGATGCGGTGAGCACTTCGATCGGATCGCGCCTCCCCTTGGGTGGCTTCCATCCGCCCTGGGACTCGCGCGACACCGCATCGCGCAGTGCCTTTCCCTGCGCGCGGCGCTCGTCCGGCGAAAGAACCACCGCTTTGCTGCTCGTCACAGCGTCCGGCCGTTTGTCATCAAGCTTGCTCTTGTTCATCTCTGCGTTCCTCCACTGGCATCAGGGCTGATCATCCGCTCAGATTATAGTCTTTGCATAGCGCGACTGCCAGCGCGCGCAGGCGTCAATGCCTGATTCCCTTCAGCATGGGCGCCCTGAGTTCGTCGACCGGGGTGACCCCGCCATGACGCAAGAACATGCCCGCCATTCTTGAGAGGGCCCACTCGATGAGCTTGAGCCAGGAACGATGCTTGGGCGTCTGAACCTGCTCGAATCGCCCGGTGCAACCCCGGCTTTCTTCAAGGTCGCTGTTGTAAAGTAGCAGGCTTCTGCCGTCTGGCGTCACAACACCAAGAAGCCCGTTCATGGCCATCAAGAAATCCGACCTTTACTCCTCCCTCTGGGCCTCCTGCGATGAGCTGCGCGGTGGCATGGATGCCAGCCAGTACAAGGACTACGTCCTGTTCATGCTGTTCATCAACCTATTTTCCTCAGTTGAACCTTCCAGAATTGGTGCAAACTGAGCATTGATGAGGGTTTGCGGCCAAGAGGGAGGGTCACCCGATGGGTGAGCTGGAGTTTGAGCGAAAGGCGCTGGTCAAAGCGGTCGATGCCGCCTTGCAGGAAGTGGAACAAGCGGCGGTGGAAATACGGGTTGCTACCCCCGGCGGGCGGTTTCATGTTCGCTGGGACGAAGGCGGAAGCGCCACGGCTTTGGGGCAGTTGCCGTTCTTTGCCGAGTTCCTTGACGTCTCGGGATTGTTCGCCCGGTGGCGGGACGGGTGTCCGATGGCCTACACGAGCCCCAACGCCCCGGAGGTGGTCGACGTTCTCGGCACCTGGCTGCTGTCGATCCTGGATGGGCAGCGGCGCTATGCGCATGTGACTGGGCTGCGCGGCGACGAAGTCGCGCCACAGATTCTCGGCATGAAGAAGATCATCAGCGACGAAAGCCTGCGCCGCGCACTGGCGCATCTGGCCCCGAACCAACCCAAGCTCTGCAGCGACAAAGAACGCGCCGCGCGCACCGCCCAGCTGGCCAGGAGTACGGCCTGGATGGACACGGCGCTGTCGGAGAGCACGCGCGAAGCCCTGTGGACGCCCTGGATTCTCGACGCCGACACCAGCGTCAAGTTGCTCTATGGCCACCAGGCGGGTGCCGAGATCGGGTACAACCCCACCAAGCCGGGACGTCCCAGCCATACCCTGCATACCTACTGGATTGGCAACCTGCGCCTGGTGCTCGATGTGGAAG